>NZ_LMUS01000006.1:0-300000 GCF_009765835.1 Granulicella sp. L56
CACCCTCGATAACAACTCCACCAATAACCCCGCTCCAGCCATCACCCTCACCGGAACGGGAACCACCGCAACACATGAGGTCGATCTGAGTTGGAATCCTCCTGTTACTTCAATTGATCCGGTCGCTGGTTACAACATCTATCGTGCGACCGGTGGCAGCTCTTCGTTCCAACTGCTGAATTCAACGGTCGATAGTGTCACAACCTATGTCGACAGTACGGTCCAAAGCGGTTCGACATACACCTATATTGTAAAAAGCGTTGATGGTTCCGGCGTCGTGAGCGTCGCTTCTAACCAGGTCAACGTGACCATTCCTTAGCAGCCTCCAATTCCGTACGCATATCCGCGCCCGGCTGCGTATCAGTCTGAGCTAAGATTTATGGCATTTCTGCGCAATCCATCCTTTTACGCATTCTTCGCCAGATGGCACACAACATTGAACAGAGACGAGCACGAAGAAGTTCAAACGTATTTTGGGCGTAACTCCCGGCCAGTATGTTCCACACTCAGATTCGATTTAGCGAAAATCTATCCTGAAAGATCACTAACTGAATAAACTCCAGGATCGCTTGTGCTGGGCCTCCCCGTCTCAACATGCCCGGCGAAGCGACGAAAGAACGCGGAGTCTTCTTTATCTTCTATTGAAATGTCAAACCATCCTGAACTGGATGCAAGCAGCCACGAATCCTCTGTCCTTGCACCGGCCGCTAGCTCATAGTGTCTTGTTTCGGAATTCCCATAGCTGTTCCGGACTATTAGCGCACATGACGCTGCTCCTTCATTGACGAGCGTGAGATAGACATCGCCGGACTGTCTATCGTAGTGCACCGTTGCTTCAGGCTTCGACGTTGCCGCTTTTCGGACAGAAGGAAAGCGGCCCTTGAAATGAAAAAGGGAGCCATTCGGCCCATAGATGGATAGATCATAGCCAGCTTCGTTCTTGAGCGGCTCCCAGTAGTCGGAGAGTGTTTTCGATGCTGAGAGAGCATAACGCCGCGGGGATTGATGCGGCGCACGCCCGTTATAAACATAGAAAGCTACGCCTGCACGGTCTACATTTTCAAAATCGATCCACACCTTTTCTTCCTCAATGCGGCATCGTGTCGAAAACTCATAAGGCAATGGTCGAGCAGGCCGGACGCCGGGCTCTTGCAAAGGCATCTTTTGAATCATCGGAACTCTATACGGCTGGTGACGAGAAACGATGGGCTCAGGTACAACGAACAAAGAAACTTTAGCGTCCGACACGCTAGAAAAGTCGAAGGCGGACGTGAGATCCCCACAAACTGCTCGGCGCCATTTACTGATATTCGGTTCCTGTACACCAAAACGAGCTTCAAGAAACTGCAATACTGAAGTATGGTCGAAGGTCTGCGAACAAACCCATCCGCCTTTCGTCCAGGGAGACACAATCAACATTGGCACCCTCGGCCCTAGTCCAACCGGTTGTAAGCCCCTAGCATCGGCGCCCGGAATCAGCGGGTGCTCCTCTTTGCCGTACCTGTCCATATCAACGAACTCGTCCTTCAGGCTATCGGCCAGATCGTCTGACACTCGCCCTTGTGCATTCATTGCCTGTGTATTTGGGGGCATTGGCGGCACAACATGATCGAAGAGGCCATCATTCTCGTCATAGTTAATCAAAAAAGCCGTCTTGCCCCATATCTCTGGCTTTGAAGTAAGTGCTTCCAGAACGAGATTGATATAGTAAGCGCCATCGGTAGGTGAAGCTTCAGGATGCTCACAATACTTATAAGGTGCCACGATCCATGAAACCTGCGGCAATCGGTTATTTTGGACATCATCGTGAAAATCTACAAGCGTATGCGTTGAAGCACCTTTTTGCACTAATGCACTTGTAGCCGATGCCCCTTCTGCTACTTGGTACTGAGCAAAAAATTCAAGAGAGTTATCCGTGTAATTATCTGTTGGAGTTCCGGGAACACCAGAACCTCCTTGATAAACCTTCCAACTCACATTGTTTGCTTCAAGGCGCTCAGAGTATGTTGTCCAGGTATAGCCATTTACTTTCCCCCGTTCTTCAAGTGCTGGCCCGTTTGGCTTAGTTCCATGTGTATTACGCGGATCGCATGTTCCCGTCCATAGATAGATTCGATTGACCAGTGTGTCAGCAAACGCAGAGCAGAAATAAGAATCGCAAAGCGTAAAGGCATCGGCAAGAGCATAATGAAAGCTAACGTCTTCGCGCTTCAGATAGCCCATGGTCAGCACGTCTTGCTTCTGATTTACCCACTGGTCGTACTTACCGTGATTCCAGGCAAGATGGCCACTGCTCCAGCCATGATCTGTGCCTGCTTGATATTCGGTTGTATTCTTCGGGTTTAGATACCATGGCAAAATATGTTTTGCATGTGCAGACAAACCGCGATTATGATAGCGCTTCGTCTTAATCTTAGCTGGCGGCTGATACCAGATCGGGTTCCCATTCGGCAATTTAACAGGCCGAGGATCATTGAAGCCGCGAACTCCACGTAGCGATCCAAAATAATGATCGAACGAGCGGTTCTCCTGCATCAGGATCACAACATGTCCAACGTCTTGTATAGAGCCCTTCGTCCGATTGGCTGGAAGAGCAAGCGCTTTGCGGATGCTCTGTGGCAACAGCGCCGTACCGGTTGCTGCTGCTGCCATGCGAAGAAACTCTCGTCTGTTCTTGCTTTGACCCACCAAACAAATCTCCTGAATTCAATTTATTATCTCGCACAACATTCACTCTCAATCGGCGGCATCTGTGCAACAAGGATGGCCCGGTAGGCCACCCTTATTGTGCTGATCGCCGAGCGGCTATGAAAGCTGCAACTTAGAATTGCAATCTTAGAGACACCTGCCCTGTGCGGTTGCCGCTGAAATCTCCAAGTCTGGCGCTAGTAATAACGCCGAACTGAGGACTGGAGATATCTACATTCGGATCTGCCAGATTAGTGTGGTTGACGACATTGGTGAAGGTTCCCTCGGCGCGGAGCGATACTCCCTCTGTGATCGCAAAGCTCTTGCTCAGCCCCGTCGATAGATTGAAGGTCCCGGGGCCGACAACCGAGCCCATCTGCTCGTTACCGAACCGTCCGATTGGAAGGGGATCTGCGATTCCGTTCCGAATCTGACCGTCGCCAGTGTGGCACGGATTGCCGGGGATCCAACTTGGGTCGCCAGGACAGACGAACGATGTCTTTTTGATCCAGTTATTTCGATTTTGGCCAGCAGGAACATAGCTTCCACTAACACGGTCCGTCTTCTGAGTATGGTGACCAAGATCGCCATAAAGACCTCCATTGAGCCCCGAACCGGTGCCGGATGGATCACCTTGTCCACTGTCGAAGTACGGAGAAAGGAATGGACCGGTCTGCAGAAGAAGAATATTCGAGATCTGCCAACCGCCCACTGCTGCGTCAAGTACGCGGTTCATCTTGCCGCCATACCGGAGTCCGCGGCCTATCGGAATGGCATACACCATCGTGGTGTTCCAGCGATGACGTCGAGTTCCATAGATCTGACCAAAATCAACATTTGGATCATACCCATACGATGCTCGGCCACCGCCAGTCTCACCGGTAAAGCTGCCGCTGCCAGGGCCCTGGTTATTGGAAAGATTTTTAGCTAACGTGTACGTCGAGTCGAAGGTCAGGCCATTGGAAAGGTGGTGTGAAAGCTCCATCTGCATCGACTGATAGTTTGAGGCAGCTCCTGTAGAACGTGTATTGATGCGGCCCCAGTTGGGAAAGGGACGCGCGGAGAGTGGCTGATAGTATGCCGACATCGTGCTGGAGTACGGAAGATCATTTAGATTGGGTGCCCATACCAGGTGATGTGAAGTCATGCCGATGTACGAGACACGCAAGCCGTAATTATGTCCAAGATCGCGATCGACAGAGAGTGATACCTGCTCTGAGTATGGATCTTTCCAGTTGATATCGTTGGCTGTTCCAAAGTAAGCCTGGCCATAGGCGGCAGCATTACTGTTTTCGCCAGCGCCCGCATATATCTGCGGCCAGACATAGGATGGGCCTGTTGGAGTAAGTAAATTTTGATAGGTCTCGGTCCCTGACTGCAGTGTTCCTGTCAAGGAGTAGAAGTTACCTCCAAGTAAGGTGATGTTATACATGCCAAAACCACCGCGGATAACTGTTCTGTCGTTGCTGAAGGGACGGTAGGCAAACCCCAGCCGCGGGAAGAACCGCTTTTTAGATGAGAGGCGAAGGCCGTCCGGCAGGCCTGCTTGAGAATTGGAGAGCGTCGGTGTACACGCTGCGCCATTTTGCGCGGGGAGTCCGCTCGACTGACCAAGCCCACAGGAATTGAAAGAGTCGATAAATGGGATATCGACGATGCTTCCCTTCCCGTCTGGATAGATGACGCGGCCTGACTTGGCAACCGATGGATCAAAGTTTCCGATATTGCCCGAAGGGTCATGGTATGCAGGGTGAAATTCCCAACGAATACCGTAGCTCAGAGTGAGTCGATCGGTCACCTTCCACTGATCTTGCGCATAGGCCTGATAGTGCATGGTCTGGCCATCGTTATCGGACTGCACGACATCGTAGAACGTATTGTTGGGTGCACCAATAAGGAAGTCTGCAAACTCCTGGCCCGTAAAGGTGGCGCTGGAGTAATCGAAGGTCCCATAATTGTCGGCTCCGTTGAACCCGAGCGGAGTGATGGCTTCGATTTTCCGGACATCAACGCCAAATTTCATGCTATGGCGTCCCTTCGTCCAACTTAGCCCATCGGTGTAGACGAAGGTGCGGGATTTAGTGAGCGAATTTAACCGATCTGCGTCGAGTTCAGTGAGAAAACTAAAATCGAGTTCAGGTAGTCCGTTGTAGAAAAGATTTTGCAAACCGACAAGGCCACTGCCTTGAGCAAAGCTCTTTCCGTCGAAAGAATTCGTGTTGCCTGTAGTTTGAAGCGTCGCACCGATGCGAAGCTCATTTTCCAGATTTGCAGTAAAGCTGTAGTTGAATGCTCCAAGAAAGACACGGTTTTGGCTGATATGTGAACTGGACGGAACCATTAGATTATTAGGGCTCGCCTGGTTGAGATTTTTCCAGGTAAACCGCCCAAAAATAAGAGCCTTCTTGCCAAGATACTGGTCGCCACGAACATCAAATTGGTTCGAGAAAAGTGAATTCTCTTGATTGGTTGCGTAGTTGACGGTGCCAGGAATATAGACGTTAGGATTTCCGAGATTAGGATCCGGAAAGAATTGAAGAAATTTTTGCGACACGGAATTCAGTGGAACTGTGTAATTTGGATAAGTTCCACCCGTGAAGGGGTCCTTAAGAGGTGTAACCCCTTGTACGCCAGAAAAATCACCACTCTTCATAGCGGTGGTTGGCACTTCAAACTGAGCAGGCGTGGTTCGTGGTCCGCGATATCCTTCATAGGTAGTGAAGAAAAACGTCTTATCGTGACCGTTATAAAGATGTGGAATATAGACAGGACCACCGGCAGTGATACCAAAATCATTGGTGGAAACGTGCGGCTTGGTGAGCGAACCATAAGGGGTGGCGTTGAATGCCGACTCCTGGTGATACCAGAAAAGCGCGCCGTGCAGGTGATTGGTGCCGCCTTTGGTGATGCTGGTGACTTCGCCGGGTTGCCCAAACTCTGCATTATTGAGAACGCCGTCTACGCGGATCTCAGAGATCGAATCACCTGAGGGAAGGGCGTCCGCCATAGGGGAATTACCGGTGCTGCTCTGAATCGTAATGCCGTCGACAGAAACCTCAGTCTGAAATGGGAGACCTCCCTGAACTGAATAGTTTCCTGACGAGTCCGCCTGCACTCCTGGCAATGTCTGAATGATGGTAAGAGGGCTTGTTCCGCTGGTACTGGCGCGGTAGTTTGCTGGAAGGTCCCGAACTGCCACTGCTGAAAGCGACGCATCGATCGACGCTGTCTCTGTTTGAATCGTACCTGCGCTGGCAGCGTCTACGGTTACTTGTTGATCGATCTTCCCGACGGTAAGTGCTGCATCGGCGCGGAGTTGTTGACGGGCCGTCAAGGTGAGGTCTCGCAGTACCTCGCTTTGAAAGCCCTCTGCATTGATTTCCACCATATAGTGGTCCGCTGGAATATTCAGTAGCTGGTAATCCCCAGCGCTGTTGCTGGTGACAGTCCGGGAGACGCCTGTGTCGGTGTCGGTAATCTTTACCGACGCGTTCGGCACTGCGGCTCCGGTCTGATCCTTTACCGTTCCCAGAATGGAGCCTTGAATCGACTGGGCTATCACCGGACAAGCAGACAAGATCGTCACCGCAAGAACTAGGATAAGAGAGCGAACTACTATCGTCAGTCGCATATTTTCCTTTCAGCTGAGTAAATCGATGGGCCTCAAATAAGACGAAACTTATTCATCACGTGCACTGGAATTAAATGAGACAAACGCACATACAAAGGCTCTGCAAGCGTCTTGCAAAGTGCCTTTGGCCGTCATAGCTCGTCCGACGTTCATCACCATATAGGTGCAGAATAGTCAGCAAACGGCGAGACCGTTATCTAATATCGGCAAAAGAGAATATTTTTTGTGATCTATTCACAGAAGCATTACGAAACGAATGCTTGACGCCGCTTCAGACGCTGAGACGGAAGCTCACCAAAGAGTCCTTGATAGTCTCTAGCAAACTGGCTTAGGTGCCAGAATCCCCAATCCGCAGCGGCCTGCTGAACCGACATGACACCCGAACTGGGGTCACGTAAGCAACGGCGCACTCCATTGAGCCGAAGCGTCCGCAGATACGCATTCGGACTCATCCCCATGACATCTTGAAAGGCATATTGCAACGTGCGACGACTGATCTGAAACGTCTGACAAAGATTGACGACGGTAATCGTCTCTTCCTGATTCTGCAGAAGATACTGCCGAACCTCGCGCACAATTTTATAGTGACTCATTTGGCTATAAGGTGCGCGGCCCGTGGTCTCATGGGTGCTGCAAATGTCTGCCAGTGCGTCCAGCACGGCAATTCGAATACTCTTGCTCGACGAAGGATTGGCAACAATATCTGGAGTGCGGGCGCCCTCTTCCAGAATTTGTCTTACCAATTCCTGAAGGCGCATTCGCTGACCAGGCCTAATTTTGAGCAGTTCGTCTTGCATGACACGAGGTAATCTACTGGACTGGTTCAATGCCTGAATATGATTTTCCAGATCTTTTCTATCGACAACGAGGCCAAGAATTTCAAAGTTGTTTGGCGTCAGCAGCTCGAACTGGGAATGTCCAGGGCGCATGGCGATGGTATCTTCCCCCATAGAAAAAGAAGCCAGTTTACAGCCTTCCGTTCTGGTCATTGGGATTCCGAACCACCAACTTTCGGAGTCCACAACGCACGACTGTCGAAGAACATGACTGGTAGCTTCGTGGAAGATCTGCATCCTGCCAATCCATAGCTCATGAATACTGCCGGAAAAGCGCCCGGGGGCAAGCTGATCGTAGAGCTGGCACCATCCTGTCAAGCTAAGGGCCTGGTCATCCACGTCGGTTGCGGTATGAGAATAAAATCCATGCCTGGGTAAGCTACCCATTTCTTCCGGAATGGTCGATGAAGCAGCCATGCTATGTTCTCACCCAACTCATATGCGCTAGTATGCATCCTGCCTATATGCGAAACAAGAAGATTACAGAAGAAATAATAAAGTGATCGCGGAAAGAGTTTTTTTCTATTGAGGCCAACCGGGACGAGATACCGTTTTCTTCATTTGCAAAGTCGTGCTGCCCGATTCATCTGAGGCTGTCAGATGTGTAACAGTGCTGTCATCTTTGAGCCGAACTCCCGTCCCTCCCAGAACTCGCGCTTCCCGAAGCAAATAGACCAGCTTGTAAGCTGCCTGTTCGTAGGAAAGGCCAGCCGGGCGAATATTTGAAATGCAGTTACGCTCTGCGTCGGAACGTCCAACATAAGGTTCATAGGTTATATAGGCTCCCAGACTATCGGCTGCGGTCAATCCTGGCCGTTCCCCGATCAGGATGACGACTGCCTCTGCACCACGAATAGCACCGATCTCGTCCCCCAGAGCCACGCGCGCTTGAGTGGCAAGCACGATGTCATCCAGATCCCACTCGACAAGTTGAGGTTTCAATATCTTCAACAGCGCGAGCGAATGTTCTTGGGGAGCAAGCGATGAAAGCCCATCCGCGATGACGATAGTAAGTCTTCTGGCCGAATTTGATGTCGGCTGCAGATCGCTAATGCAGTCAATCGAGAGCCTGCGACCTAAATCGGGGCGATGAAGATACTCTATGCGATCCTTGGCTTGGCTCCATGCCCTCCGTGAATAAAATCCTGCATCTTTCAACTCCAGTGATAATGTATCTGGCTGAAACGGCGCATAGATCACATTGCGAGCTCGCGCATGCGCCATGCTAAAACTCAGCATTGCCTCTGTCGGCAGGCTCGATCCAACCCTTCCCAAACCAATATGTGCTTGAGTGAATCGCGATAACGTTCGCCAGGGATCGGGCTTTGCAAGAGATTTGATCATGCATCACCAATGGCTAGAAGTCCGCCAGAAAGCAGTGCGCCTGCTGCTTCTTCAGGTGGCATTAGCATACCTGCTGCGTCTGCAATCCCCATTTCTTGCAGCCAGATTTCAAACTCGGGAGCGCGTCTTAACCCTAGAACTTTTCGCACATAAAGTGCATCGTGAAATGATGTGCTCTGGTAGTTCAGCATAATGTCGTCCGCGCCAGGAACCCCCATAATGAAATTCACGCCGGCGACTCCAAGCAGCGTCAATAGCGTATCCATATCATCCTGGTCAGCTTCTGCGTGATTGGTATAGCACACGTCACATCCCATCGGCAGGCCCAGCAGCTTGCCGCAGAAGTGGTCCTCAAGTCCTGCCCGAATAATCTGTTTGCTATCGAAAAGATACTCCGGGCCAATGAACCCGACGACTGTATTGACGAGCAGCGGTGAGTATTGCCGTGCTACCGCATAGGCTCGCGCTTCGCAGGTCTGCTGATCGACACCGAAGTGTGCATCGGCAGAGAGCGCACTTCCCTGCCCGGTTTCAAAATACATGCAGTTTTGCCCAACCGTACCTCGCTTGAGCGAAAGCGCGGCCTCATGTGCTTCTTTCAACAAGCCAAGCGTGATGCCAAAACCTTCATTCGCTTTCTGCGTCCCCGCGATGGACTGAAACACAAGGTCAACGGGAGCCCCTGATTCTATTGCTCTCATCGTATTGGTAATATGCGTCAAGACGCAGGCTTGCAGCGGCGCATTGAACCGCAGCCTGAAGTTATCGAGTCCACGTAAAAGCTCGATCGCTGTTGCCGTACTGTCGCTTGCCGGATTGATGCCGATCACAGCATCGCCGCAACCGTAGAGCAACCCATCGATCGTAGAGGCTAGGATGCCCCTAATATTGTCAGCGGGATGATTCGGCTGGAGCCGAACCGACATGCGTCCGGGTAAGCCAATCGTGTTACGAAAGCGCGTAATGACGTTGCACTTGCGCGCTGCCAGAATCAGGTCCTGATTGCGCATTAGTTTCGAGACTGCCGCTACCATCTCTGGCGTCAAACCAGGGGCTACGGCTTTCAAGGCATCGGAGTCGCGTTCATCACTTAAAATCCACTCGCGCAACTGCCCAATAGTCAGATGTCGAATTGGCGAAAAGGCTGCTTCATCGTGAGTGTCAATAATGAGACGGGTGACCTCATCGTTCTCATAGGGGACAACGGCCTCATTCAAAAAATGTGTCAGTGGTACTTCGGCCAGAGCATATCTTGCGGCAATTCTCTCAATGTCCGATTCCGCGGCGAGCCCCGCTAAGACATCTCCGGAGCGCAAAGGGCTGGCCCTCGCGAGCAGTGTCTTGAGATCGTCAAAGCGATACGTCCGGTCATGAGTCGCATACGAGAAATTCACAAGTTGGGATGCTCCTTAATCTCGCTGAAAGATTCGGTTTATATCGTCTTTCTGCGCCAACTTAGCCGCAACCCAAGATAGCCCACCGACAGCAGAGCAACGAACAGTGTAGCGATAAGGCGGTTGTAGTAAACCACACTTGCGATGCAGGTGCCGGCGCAAAGCAGCGTCCAGATGGGTGCAAATGGATAGAGGCGAGCCCGGAACGGCCGCGGCAGATTAGGTTCCGTTTTCCGCAACTTAAAGAGTGCCAGCATGCTGACGATATACATCACCAACGCTCCCAGCACCGACATCGTGACGATATTCGCCGTCAGCGGTTGGCCTCCAATGCTGATCCATGAATCACTGTAAATCGCTGCGATACCCACGATACCGCCTGCAAGGATAGCGATATAAGGAGTCTCGAATCGCGAATGCACCTTTCCTAAAAACGATGGCAGATATCCGGCCCGTGCCAGCGCAAATATCTGTCGCGAGTAGCCGAAGATGATGCCGTGCAGCGAGGCCACCAGACCGAACAGTCCCAACCAGACCAGCATATGCAGCCATCCGCTCTTTGCCCCTACAATCATTTTCATCGCCTGCGGCAACGGATCGTTGATGTTTGCGAGCAACCGCCAATCGCCTACCGAGCCGGCAAAGATCATTACACCCATCGCAAGTATCAGGAGCGTTAATATTCCGCCAATATAAGCAATAGGAATCGAATGGGATGGCCGCTTCACCTCTTCCGCCGCCATTGCAACTCCTTCGATGGCAAGGAAGAACCAGATTGCAAAAGGTACCGCCGCAAACATGCCAGCCATTGTGATCGCAGAGAAGTGATCGTGCCCGGCCCAGCCGCCAGCAAGGAAGTTGCTCAATTTAAATCCCGGAGCAACGACGGCCATAAAGACCAGAAGTTCAATAATGGCGAGCAGCGTGACGATGAACTCAAAACTGGCAGCGATTCGTACTCCAACAATATTGATCGCCATAAAGAGTAGATAAGCAAGCACTGCAGCATGCTTCGGTGCGAGTCCCGAGAACTGAACATGGAGATATGCACCAATCGCAAGAGCAATCGCCGGCGGCGCAAAGACAAACTCCACCAGCGTGGCAGCCGCTGCGATGTACCCCCCCGTATCTCCAAACGCCCGCTGCGCATAAGCGAAGGGACCGCCAGCACTCGGGATTGCAGTTGTCAACTCAGTAAAGCTGAAGATAAAGGCGGCGTACATCGTAGCTACCAGGATGGTAGTAAGCAGAAAACCCAGCGTACCCGCGCTCGCCCATCCATAGCTCCAGCCAAAATACTCACCCGAGATGACGAGGCCGACCGCAATGCCCCATAACTGCCACGTATTCAGAGTTGCTTTTAGGTGCGCGTGTTCTTCCATGTCGCCTCGTAGCCTTCATTATTATGGGATTATCCGGAATCGAGTTATCAAAAATCGGCAATCTCTTTGCTTTCATGGCAGTTCCGCGCAAATTTCGATTACTTCAATGCGTCATCTCTTCTAGCCCTCTCGAAGCTAAGACATAAATCATCGGCCCAGCGATAACGCTGGGCCGATTGGTTGAACAAAGGATTTATATACTTAAACCGCGAGAGCGACATCTGAACGTTGAGTCAATTCCCCGCATCGGCCGCAATTGCTCTCCCCTTGACAGAAAAATAAGCTGCGAGTGGATCCTGGGGAAGAGCTTTCAATCCAGCCACAACACTCTGGGCATTGAGCGCCGCTCCTGCCCAACTGGTATGTGTATGCGGATCGGCGAACAGCGGTTCGACCTTTTGCTCGCCAAGTTCATCGTAGCGGCGCGCAATAATCGCATTCAGATCAATGAAGGCAACATCCTGCTGCTCTGCTATCTGCCGGACCCATCCGCCATAGTTGTCGAAGTTGCGAACTACTTTGCCGTCCTTCCATATCTTGCGCGGAATCGGTGAGCAAAGAATCGGGATTGCCCCTTTTGCCATTGTATCGGTCACATACTGGCGCATATACCAGCCATAGGTATGAACGGTCTCATGCCGCTTGAGGATAGGATTTTCAATCTCCCTGCTCTCGTCGCCGACGCCTGGAATGGTGCCACGAGCGCGAGCCGTATCGTCGAGCGGGCCCGAATCGTTGTGCCCAAACTGGAAGAGAACGATGTCGCCCGGTTTCATCAATGCAAGCGTGTCGGCCCAGTGCCCTTCGGTAATGTAGGTGCGGCTGCTGCGACCGCCGATGGCACGATTAACAACATTGATCTTCGACGTGTCGAAGAGATCGACAATTGGCTCTCCCCAGCCCCACTGTCCATGAGCGCCATCGCCATGGCCATTGCGAACGGTAGAGTCACCAACGATGAAGAGCGTTGGCAGATGCGGGTTGGCGGGTGCAGGCAGCCCAAGTTTGGCATGGACAGTCGGATCGGTTGGCGACCCAGGCTCCACAGTCATCTGGGTGACCTGCGCTCGTACTGCCGGAAGAACAAGAAGGCAAACTGTGACAAAGGCAAGGAGGGATAGAGTCCGCGGGATCGCAAGTTTCTTCATTGAAACTATTTACCCTATACGGAATTCAATCGTCAAATCTAAGATACGACATAGAGCTAAAAAAAAACGTCATCTCGACTGGAGGCGCGCGGCTTTATCGCACGCCGTAATGGAGAGACAATCCCCTGTATTTCGCCGTTGCCGCTGCCTACCCTCCAACCCAGCCACAAATCCACACACCGTCAAACCAGAAATTAACAACCCCAACCCAGCCCCCGGCACCGTCGCTTGTTATCCTAATAACTGCCATGCCAACGAAAAAAGAACTCCTCGCCCACCCCATCCAGCACATCGATATCAAGCAGCACAACGTCGTCGCTCTCGTCGACGCCATGCAGTCGATGGCCTACAGCTCGCGTGACACCGCCCGCGCCGCCAGCATCTACGACATGATGCTCCGCGATACCGACTGCGGCGTCGTCCTCTGCCTCGCCGGTTCGCTCATCTCCGCCGGTCTGCAGAAGGTCATCATCGACCTCGTCCGCAACAACATGGTCGATGCCATCGTCTCCACCGGGGCCAACATCGTCGATCAGGACTTCTTCGAGGCCCTCGGCTTCAACCACTACATCGCCGGTGACGAGTACAAGTACGGCGCAGGAGACGCTGACCTCCGCGAGCTGGCCATCGACCGCATCTACGACACCTTCATCGACGAGGACGAGCTGCGCATCTGCGACGAGACAATCCACCAGATCACCAACTCGCTCGAGCACCGCCCCTACAGCTCGCGCGAGTTCATCCGCGAGATGGGAGCTTACCTCGTCAAAGAAGGCAAAACTCCACAGGCTGGCGGACGCGACTCCATCGTCCTCACCGCCTACGAGAAGAACGTGCCCATCTTCTGCCCGGCTTTCTCCGACTGCTCCGCCGGCTTCGGCCTCGTCGCCCACCAGCACGCGCGCCAGGGCAAGTCTATGGTCTCGCTCGACAGCGCCAAGGATTTCTACGAGCTCACCCAGCTCAAGATCGCCAATCCAACCACCGGATTGCTGATGATCGGTGGCGGCGTTCCCAAGAACTTCGCGCAGGACATCGTGGTGGCAGCGGACGTTCTCGGCGTCGAAGCGTCGATGCACAAGTACGCCATCCAGATCACCGTGGCCGACGCCCGCGACGGTGCTCTGTCGGGCAGCACCCTCAAGGAAGCCAGCAGTTGGGGCAAGGTCGACCTCACCTACGAGCAGATGGTCTTCTCCGAAGCCACCATGGCGCTGCCGCTCATTGCCGGCTACGCCTTCCACAAGAATGCTCAGGCCGCCCGCAGAGGCAAGGCTTGGACAAAAATCCTCGATCAGGTGCCGGTCAACGCCTAGCCTGTATCCAAACCTATGATAAAAATGACGTTCCTTCTGGAACGTCTTTTTTTATGTATCAATCAGATTCCATCAATCCGAAGGTCATATCTCTTGCGTTACCATTACGCTGCTGAACAAGTTACCCTATAGTTACGGGCCAAAATGCACATGCTTCTCATCCTCGGATATCTTCTGCTCCTCGGCATCATCGGCCTCCTGCTCGTCGCCGTCGTACGCTCGCGGAATAGTCTCCGGGACATCTCTACCCAACTGACGCAGGCTCGCGAACAGCAGCACCAACACAGCCTGCAACTAACGGAACGCTCGCAGTTAGACACCCTCAAGGACGAGTTCATCTCCACCGTCTCGCACGAGCTGCGCACACCGCTCACCAGCATTCGCGGCGCGCTGGGACTGCTCTCTTCCGGCGTCATCGGCGACGTCGACGCCAAGGCGCAGAACCTGCTCCGCATCGCCGTCACCAACACCGACCGTCTTATCCGGCTCATCAACGACATCCTCGACATCGAGCGCATGGAATCGGGCCGCGCTCCCCTGCAAGTCCGCCGCTGCTCCCTGCGCGAGCTATGCAAGCAGGCCATCGAAACCATGAAGCCGATGGCCGACGCGAACACCGTCCACATCGAGCTGATCGCGCCGACGCCCGCAACCGAAGGCCTCTTCTTCGACGGCGACTCCGACCGCATCCTTCAGGTCCTCACCAATCTCCTCTCCAACGCCATCAAGTTCTCTCCCGCTGCTTCTACGATCCGCATCCACACCGAAGCCACCTCGGACTCAATACTCCTCAAAGTATCCGACGAAGGCCGCGGTATTCCGGCCGACAAGCTCGATAACATCTTCGACCGCTTCCAGCAGGTCGAGCCGTCCGACGCGCGCCAGAAAGGCGGAACCGGCCTTGGACTCTCCATCTGCCGCAGCATCGTCCAGCAGCACAGCGGCTCCATCTGGGCGCAACGCAACCTCGGCCCCGGAACCACCTTCTACGTCATGCTCCCCCGCGTCACGCGGGCCAGCGACCTTGCACGGCAACCAGCCTCATCCGAGTCTCCCGTCGGCAACGGCTCCATCCTCATCTGCGACGACGATCCCGGTATCCGCACCATCGTCTCCGAACACCTTCACCGTCAGGGTTACACCGTAATCGAGGCCAACTCGGGACAGCAGGCCCTTACTCTCGCCACCGAGCACCAGGTGGAAGCGATCCTCCTCGATCTTTATATGCCCGGCCTCAGCGGCTGGGAGACGCTTCAACACCTGCGCAACACCCCGGCCACAGCCCACATTCCAGTGGTGGTTCTCAGCGTGCTCTCCCCAACCTTGCGTCCCCAGTTCACCGGCGATGCTCAGGGATGGGTGCAGAAACCCTTCAACGAGAAGCTCCTCTTCGCCGAACTAGGCCGCGTTCTCCACCATGGCGATGGACCTGCCAACGTTCTTCTCGTCGAAGATGACTTCGACCTTGCCAACGTCGTCCTCGCCAGCTTTCAGAACGCAGCCATCCACATCGACCATGCCGCCACGCGCCAGCAGGCGATTCGGCAATGCATCGATTCTCCCCCTGACCTTCTGATCCTCGACCTGACTCTTCCGGACGGCGATGGCTTCAGCCTGGTCGACTGGCTGCGGCAACAACCGGCGCTCCGCGCTCTTCCCCTGGTCGTCTACTCCGGACGCGAAGTGTCCGACGGCGAGATGGCGAAGCTCCGGTTGGGGCCGACCGAGTTTCTTACCAAGGCACGCATCCAGCCGCAAGAGGTCGAAGAACTGGTCGTTTCGATGGTGCAACGCCTTCGTTCCCAGCACACCGAACTCGCTCCTATTAGCACAAATTAGTTGAAGTTCCTGCGAAACTCCGCAGTTGCACCACTTTCCGGCGGAGCATGAGAAAATAGGCTCGCTCATGAAACGCATTTTAATCATTGACGATGAAGAGGATATCCGCGAAGTTGCTGCGCTTGCCCTTGAAGCCACCGCCGGTTGGACAGTCTTCACTGCGGGCTCCGGCGTCGAAGGGATTGCAACTGCCACCAAGGAACAGCCCGATGCGATCCTGATGGACGTCATGATGCCGGGCGTCGATGGCCCGACTACTTTTCTCAATATGCAGCAGAACCCGCTTGTCGCCCATATTCCCGTTCTCCTGCTCACGGCCAAGGTTCAGGGAGTCGATCAACGCCGCTTCGCCAGCCTTGGCCTGGCTGCAGTCCTCTTCAAGCCCTTTGACCCCATGACTTTAGCCCGCCAGATCTCTGAAGCCCTGGGGTGGAAAGAAGATTCGTCAGCCTAGTCGCTTGCCGTCTCAATTTATCGGTCCCGCTCATGACTCCGGAAAACGAATCGAAAAAACTTAATGCCCTGCTGGCAGGCCTGTGGGAACGAGGTCTTCCTCTGCTGCAGGAACGGCTCGCAATTCTTGATCGCGCAGCAACGGCAGCGGAATCGGGAGAACTTAGCGAAGTCTTGCGGATCGAGGCGCTTGAGATTGCACACAAGTTCGCCGGCTCTTTGGGTATGTTCGGGTACTCCGATGGAACAGAGATCGCTCGGCAGATTGAACAGCTACTTGGTGCCATCACTCCGGCCACTTCGAGCCGCCTTGCACTGTTAGTCACCCAATTGCATCGGACTTTGCAGCTTAAATAGTTTGCAGTTGCAGGTATCTCCAGCCTTCGCCGGAAAGAAGCGTCATTCTGACAAACCGTCAAAGAAAAGAGCCCGGTCATCGACCGGGCTCTCAATGCGGAACGAATGCGGATTAGCTGCTTGCCGGAGTGGAACCGGGTGCACCCGGTGTGGCAGGCTGCTTCGAGTAGCGGACTGCACCACCCTTTTCGTACTTCTCCATCAGATCGCCCATGTAGACACGGAAGATCTCGTCCTGCCGCTCTCCCAACAACTGCGCTTTCGTCTTGTCAAAGTTCTTGGCGATATCGTCAGCCGTCGGCTCCTGCTTGTCAAGTACGGCGAGCACAACGCCTACCCGGCCAGCATTGATTGGACCTGAGATCGCTCCTTTGGCAAGCGAGAAAGCAACAGCGCCCGGTCCGCTCATCGCGCCCAGATCGGGAACCTGGCCGTCCTTGCCGACAAAGTCGCTGGTCTTTACCGGGATGTTCATCTCGGCGGCAGCCTTCTTCAGATCGTTCAGAACCTTGGCCCGATCATCGAGCTTGCCAAGCTGCGTGGCCAACAACTGGGGCAACTGCTGCTCCCTGAAATCATCAACGATATGCGACTTGTAGTCCGCAAAGTCAGGAGCGTGGGCAGCCTTTACGTCTTCCACCTGGAAGATCGCGAACCCGTTACCAGTCGAAACTGCCGCAGGTGCTGCTCCCTTGGCAGCCGAGAATGCCTGCGCCAGCAGTGCGGCGCCATCGGAGAGCCCGGCGACAACGCCGTCCTTCGCGATGTAATCCGTTGTGACCACATGCAGCCCCTTCGCAACGGCAGCCTTATCCAGACCATTCGCCTTGGCGTCGTTTGCCAGTTGCGTGGCGAAGTTCTGCTCAGCGGCTCCAGCCTTTTGCTGTTCGAGCACCGGAACGATCTCTGGTTTTACCTCGGCGAGCGGCCGTTCATGAGCCGTCTTCTTATCTTCCACCTGCAGAATGTGATAGCCAAACTGCGTCTTAATTACATCGGAGGTCTGTCCGGGGGCCAGTGCAAAGGCCGCCTTGTCGAACTCCGGCACCGTCTTGCCATGGTCAAGCCAGCCAAGCTCGCCGCCCTGGTCCTTGCTGCCGGGGTCATCTGAATTCTTCTTTGCCAGGTCGGCAAAGTTGCCGCCGCTCTTGATCTGCTTCAGCAAGTCATCTACCTTCGCCTTAGCTGCTGCGTCCGTCTTGGCGTCCGCACCTTGCGGGACGGCAATCAGAATGTGACGAACCTTGACCTGGTCCTGCACCTTGTACTCATCCTGATGCTGCGTGTAGTAGGCCTGAACCTCGGCATCCGTGATCTGCGGCTTGCCGCCGGGCAGGTTGGATGCGTCAAAGGCGACGTATGCGATCTTGCGCGTCTCAGGAATTGCTGTCGCGTAACGCGCCTGGTTCGACTTGAAGAATGCCTGCAACTCCGCATCGCTTGGGTTGATCGTCTTAGCCAGATCGTCCGATGAGATCACAGCATAGTCGAACTTAACCTTGGTTCCCTGTACCTGGTAGGCCTCGCGAACTGCGGCATCGGACACGGTCACGCCGCCGGTAATCAGAGCCTGCAGACGCGTCAGCTCCATGTCGCTCTTCACCTTCGATTCGAAGTCGCTGCGGCTGGTCTGAAAGTTGCTCTGGACGAAATTCATGTAGCCGTCATCGCCAACGTACTGTCCATTCGGAAACAGGTACTGGGCGAAAGGCCCCGTCTTCAATTCATTGCGAAGGTCCTCGTCGCTCACCTCCAGCTTCATCTTGTCGGCTTCGCGCTTCAGGATGGCACGCTGCACCAGCACCTGCCCGGCGCGCTGGGTCATATACGGCATCAGGAAATCGGGGAGATGCTGCTGCTGCAGTTGCCGCTGCGCAAGCTGTTCGACATCCGTTTCCTTGATGGGGACGCTCTCCCCTACAAATCTACCAAGGATTCCAGGGCCGCGAACCGTCGCATAGGTGCCGTTCGGCCCGGCGCTGTCAGTATTGTCGAAGATACCCGGAACCAGCGTGATGACCATGGTGACGCAAGCCACGGTAATAATGACGGCAAAGATAATCTTGATGAGGCGGTTGTCCTGCTGCAGAATGCGAATCATGCTAGATGAAAGACCTTCACTTCGCGCGTGCCCGCCCTCCATTTCGGATGGCGACCGCGTGCCCGGGATTTTGCGCGGCATAGTTGCACGTCTGGTTGACGCGTACCACGCCATTTGCAGGGCAAGCAACCAGTATAAATCAGTGCGAGTCTGAATTCATCCAAAGGCATTCCAGGATTTTAGAACTTGACCCATATTGGGCGATGCAGGATAGGGTCCGGAGGCGCGCTTTTGGAGATGCGGCGCTGTTCTCTCTTCCCGACAAAATTACAGAAGGCCTATCTCCTGATCTTTAGGCCATCATCTCGGTTCGGGGTTTTCTTATTCTCGAATGCGACTTGACAGCGCCAAGGGTATCCTCTAGAGTTTCGATTGCGGTAACGTACACGATGGATGCCCCGATTCTTTTCGTATTGATTCGATAGAGTCCCAGGCTGAAGTCTGTTACGGCCAGAATTCCGAGCAAGGAAAGCACATGGCGCACGATGAGATCGATGAGATGAAAGAGCGCCAGGAAACCTCGCCGGTCTCGAAGCTGGACCTTCCCGAAGCTCCCGCCTCTGAGCTGGGCGCCGTGAAGGCGTGGGAGCAGCCTGTAACGATGCTCACCTATAGTCCGGCTGCACCCGACCCTAACCCGCTCTTTCTGGAGAAGCGCGTCTACCAGGGCAGCAGCGGACGCGTCTATCCTCTCCCGGTAATCGACTCCATCGACACGGTGCCCCATCCTCGTGACTGGCGCGCGGTGCATATCGAAAATGAGTTCCTGCGCCTGATGGTGCTTCCCGAGCTTGGAGGCAGGATTCACGTCGGCCTCGACAAGCGCACTGGATACGACTTTTTCTATCGGCAAAACGTGATCAAGCCTGCTCTAGTAGGACTGGCGGGGCCCTGGGTGTCGGGCGGGGTTGAGTTTAACTGGCCGCAGCATCATCGGCCTGCCACCTTCATGCCGGTCGAGATAGCGATTGAACGCGAGCCGGATGGATCGGTGACGATCTGGTGCAGCGATCACGATCCAATGGAGCGCATGAAGGGCATGCATGGGATCTGTCTGCGGCCAAGTAAGGCGGTGGTTGAACTCAAGGTCCGGCTCTACAATCGCACGCTGCAGACGCAGACCTTTCTTTGGTGGGCGAATGTCGCCACCCATGTTCATGAAAAGTATCAGGCATTTTTTCCGCATGATGTTCGCTTCGCCGCCGACCATGCCAAGCGTGCCCTCACCGAATATCCACTCTGTCAGGGTGCCTATTACGGGGTGGACTATGGCGAGCGGGCGCGATGCGGGGTTCCAGAAGAGGAGAAGCCCGGTCACTTAGTTCCCGACGGCTCGTATGCTCCCAACGATCTCGGCTGGTATGCCAATATTCCTGTTCCCACCAGCTATATGATTGTGGAGTCGAAGGGCAATTTCTTTGGCGGGTACGATCACAAGCGTGGTGCAGGCACGGTGGCCTATGCCAACCACCACATCTCGCCGGGAAAGAAACAGTGGACATGGGGCAACCACGATTTTGGCTACGCCTGGGACCGTAGCCTCACGGACCATGATGGACCATATGTAGAGCTGATGTCCGGGGTCTACACCGACAACCAGCCGGATTTCTCTTTTCTCGCGCCAGGCGAGACCAAAACCTTCAGCCAGTTCTGGTACCCCATTGGCGCCATCGGCGTTCCCGATATCGCGAATCTTGACGCGGCTCTCCGTATTGAGCGGACTGACGCGGCCATTCACGTTCATCTACAGGTTACTCGCGCGCTTCCGAACGGCGTAGTTCGTCTGCGGCTTAAGGGCAAGGAGATAGGCCTCTGGCAGGGCCATGTCGATCCGTTGACACCATTGCATTACAGCGTGGACCCGAAGAATGCCGACGAAGATTTAGAGGTCACGCTGGAACAGGGTGAGGAGATTCTACTGCGCTATGCTCCAGCCGAAATTAGTCCTGTGCCCAAGCCTGAAGTTGCTACGGAGCCACCGCTGCCGCAGGATGTCGCATCGAGCGACGAACTCTTTCTCAACGGGCTTCATCTCGAACAGTACCGGCATCCAACGCGCTCGCCTGAGGATTACTGGCGCGAGGCCTTGCGGCGGGATGCGGGCGACAGCCGATGCAATCATGCGCTTGGCCGCTGGCATCTGCGGCGCGGTGAGTACAGTAAAGCCGAAGAGTTTTTGCGCACCGCAATTGCTCGTCTTACGATTCGCAATCCGAATCCATACGATGGGGAGCCTCCCTACAATCTGGGGCTCACCTTGCTCTATCAAGATCGCATCGCAGACGCATACGATGCTTTCTATAAGAGCACATGGAACGCGGCGTGGAGGGGTCCAGCCTATCATCGTCTCGCAGAGATCGATTGCAGCCGCCGCGATTGGAAGACCGCGCTCGATCACCTCGACCGTTCTCTACGTGCCGAAGCCGATAATCTGAATGCGCGCAATCTTAAATCGGTCGTTCTGCGCAAGCTGGGCCGCGACGCAGAAGCTGCCACTCTGCTTGAGTCCACGCACACTTTAGATCCACTCGACATCTTCAATCGATGGCTGATGAGCAATACCCTTCCGCTGGAGAACCAGCAGAGGCTCGATCTCAGCTTCGACCTGCTCCGCGCCGGACTGCTCGACGATGCTCTGCGCGTCCTGTCCTCCGAGCCTTCGCAGCAAAACGATGGCGCGGCTTCCCTGCTGCTCTATGCGCTGGCCGAGGCACTGCATCGGTTGAGGCGCGTGACCGAGAGCTCCGATACTTATCGACGCGCGGCGAAAGCTGACCCAACGTACGTCTTCCCCAGCCGGCTTGAAGAGATGGTGCTCCTTCAAAACGCCATCATCAGGAATCCTGACGATGCTCGCGCACCTTACTATCTGGGTAATTTTCTCTACGACCGCCGCCGTCACGAAGAGGCCATCATTCTGTGGGAGCGCGCGACCGAGCTCGATCCAACTTTTCCTACCGCATGGCGCAATCTCGGCTTCGGCTACTACAACACATTGCACGACTCCCAGCGAGCGCTGAAGGCCTTTGAACGCGCAGGCGAACTTGCGCCGAAGGATGCTCGCATCCTCTATGAACAGGACCAGCTTCTGAAGCGGACCGGCGAGTCTGTTGAACGTCGGCTTGCGATGCTCCAGGCGCAATCTGACCTCGTCGAACGTCGAGATAATCTCTCGGTCGAGCTCGCGGCGCTTTACAACAATACGGGCGCTCCAGAAAAGGCATTCGAGGTTCTGCATTCGCGGCATTTTCAACCATGGGAGGGCGGCGAAGGCCTTGTGCTGTCTGAGTATGTCCGCGCCAATATTCTGCTTGCGATCCGGTGCCTGCAAACAAAAGAAGCAGGCCGCGCGCTCGAATACCTGCGTGCCGCTGGAAATTCGCCGCCCAATCTTAACGAGGCCAAGCATTTGCTGATGAACCTGAGCATGATCGATTACTGGCTCGGCGTGTCCTATGCGGACCTGGGCGATACCTCGCAGGCGACTGCGCACTGGGAACGTGCTGCCCGCGCCCTGAGTGACTTCCAGCAGATGCAGGTGCAGACTGTCTCCGACACCACGTACTGGAGCGCGATGGCGCTTCGCCGCCTCGGCCGCGAGAACGAAGCGAAGGCGCTGTTCCAACGCATCTTCGACTATGCGTGCGCGCTCGAACAGCAGACGCCCACCATCGATTACTTCGCCACATCCCTTCCCGCGATGCTGCTCTTCGATGAAGATCTGTCGAAGCGTCAAACTACGGCAGCGCGGTTTCTGAAAGCACAGGCACTGCTCGGCATGGGAGACGAGCGCGCAGGCCTCGATCTCCTCTCGCAGGTTCATGCGATGAACAACAGCCACTCCGGGGCAATCGACTTGCTCAAGAGCTACGAGAGTCAGGGTCGGTAAGCCCATGCATGGACCTATCCTCGCAGACACATCGCACGCAACGAGCAGCAAAGCCGAAGTAACGGGATACGTCTGGGGGATTGCCGTGGCTGCCGCTCTCGGGGGGCTGCTCTTCGGCTATGACTGGGTAGTGATCGGGGGAGCGAGAGAGTTCTACGAGGTCTACTTCCACCTCATCTCCGCCGCACTGGTAGGCTGGGCGAATAGTTGCGCTCTTCTCGGTTGCCTCCTGGGATCCATCGCCGCCGGCTCTCTCGCGGATAGGTATGGCAGACGCAGAGTTCTTCTGATCTCGGCCGTGCTCTTTGCGATTTCCTCGATCTTCACGGGATGGGCACATTCCTTTACCAGCTTCATCCTCTGGCGAATCCTCGGTGGAACGGCTATCGGCCTTAGCTCCAATGTCTCCCCGCTTTATATCGCCGAGATCAGCCCTGCCGCCATTCGTGGCCGCCTTGTCAGCCTCAACCAGTTCGCAATCGTCGTCGGCATCCTTCTGGCCCAGGTGGTTAATTGGCGCATCGCGCGTCCCGTTGTCGCAGGACTTACAGCCACCGCTCTCTTTCATACCTGGAACGTGCAACTCGGATGGCGGTGGATGTTTATCGCCGTCGCGATTCCCGCCATCATCTTTACCATCACGTCGCTCTTTATCCCCGAGAGTCCGCGTTGGCTGCTTACGCGGGGACGGGATATTGACGCCCAACGCGTGCTTCGGCAGATCGGCGGCACAGCCTACGCCTCTGCCGAGGTTGCAAGCATAAAAAGCTCGCTGACCACTGAGGCCGCAGCCGAGGCGTCTTCATGGCGTGAGCTCTTCCGCCCCAACCTGCGCCGCATCGTATTGATCGGGGTTGCGCTCGCTGTACTGCAGCAATGGACGGGCATCAACATTCTGTTCAACTACGCCGCGGAGGTCTACCGTAGCGCCGGTTACGGTGCCAACGACATATTTCTCAATATCGTCATTACGGGGGCCATCAATCTGGTCTTCACCATACTGGCCATGCTTCTGGTTGACCGTGTTGGCCGACGGCCGATGATGATCTTCGGCTGTATTGGCATCGGCGTCTCCCATCTTCTCTGTGCGTGGGCCTATCGTGCAGGATGGCCCTCCAGCGCCGTGCTGGTGCTCACGCTCAGCGCAATCGGTTGCTACGCGCTCACGCTGGCTCCTGTGACCTGGGTGCTCATATCGGAGATCTTCCCCAATCGAATACGCTCGCATGGCGTCTCAGCCGCGGTCAGTGCGCTTTGGATCGCTTCGTTCCTCCTTACCTATTCGTTCCCGTTCCTCGATCACAGCGTCGGATCCAGCGGCATCTTTCTTGGGTACGGAGTCATCTGTATTGCTGGCTGCGTGTTCGTCGCCTTGACCGTTCCTGAGACGAAGGGCCGCTCGCTCGAGCAGATCGAATCCGGGATTGCGGGATAGTCATTCCCTCACTCGAAAGATATCGAGCCACCAAGTTCAAAACAACTCATAGGGTGAGACAATTTGTAGCGAAGCAGACACCCTATCGCGCAGGTTGACAAGATGCTGGACGGAGCAGGAAACGCTGGAATCAAGGACATTGCAAAGGCGCTGAAGGTGTCCATTGGAACCGTGGACCGCGCCCTGCACAGCCGCGCGGGCGTGAGCGAGGCCACCAAGGCCCGCGTTCTGCAGATGGCCGATCAGCTTGGATATAAGCCCAACCTTGCAGCACAGGCGCTCAAACTAAACCGCCGCCTGTCCATCGGCGTAGTCCTTCCGAAACACATCTCGCACTTCTTCGATCCTCTTCGCGAGGGGATTCGCGCCGCTGCCAGCAATATGGTTGGCATGCAGATCAATCTTGAGTTTCACGAATATCCGCGCATCGGCTCCGGGGACGCGGAAGCTATTGAAGACGCACTGCGACAGCGCTATGACGGCATGATTTTTCTCCCCGGCGACACCCGTAAGTTCGATCCGCTGATTCGCAAGCTCTCGCGGAGCGGCACAGCGATGATGTGCGTAGGAAGCGATGCGCCCAATACCGAACGTGTCGGTTCCGTTGCCGTTCATGCCTATATCAGCGGAGCGGTAGCAGCCGAGTTGCTAGCGCACAAGCTCACGCGCAAAGCGAATGTGGCCGTCTTCAGCGGAGAATTGTTCACGCTCGACCATGCGGAAAAGCTCCGTGGCTTTGCTGCCACCCTCGCCGTGCAGGCGCCTCATCTGACACTACTATCCGCGCTGGAAAGCCATGAGCGCCCTAAGGAAGCTTACCGGCAGGCAATGTCGCTGATGCAGGGTAAGGACCGTCCCGAGGGCCTTTACCTCAGCACCGCGAACAGCATGCCAGTGCTGAAGGCACTCGACGAGCTCAACCTGCTCGGCAAAACTCAGGTCGTCACGACGGACCTCTTTCAGCAACTGGTTCCATTGATTGAGTTCGGCAAAGTTCTCGCCACCATGTATCAGCGTCCATATACACAGGGCAAAATCGCCTTTGAAAATCTCGTCGCCTATCTCATGAAGGAGACTACCTCGCATACGGCGGTGCGCCTTCCGCCACATGTAGTCTTCCGCAGCAATCTTCCGCTGTTCTCCAGCCACATCATCGATACCGACGAAGAGCTGGAGACGGAACTGCGCGCCGTCTAGTACAGACAGCGCACATGCATCGTCAGTGTGCCCGCAGAGGAACGAAGCGAATCGCGCATCCGCCGCCCGCGGCCAGTTTCAAGGTAAGCGTCTGTCCCTTGCGCACGGTTTCCTTGCGAATAGCGACATGCTTTGGGTTCGTATCCGCATCGGCCCCGTCTGCGTAGATCTCCGCCGTATACTGTCCAGCGCCCAGAAAGCTGAGCGGCACCTGCAGCGTTCTTTGCGTCCAGTTGGTGATGCTGCCCAGATACCACTCATTGTCATGCTGTCGCGCAATCGTCATGAACTCGCCCGGCGTTCCATTGAGTACATGAGTGCTGTCCCACGATGCAGGCACATCCTTGATGAATTGAAAAGCTGGCTGGCCTGCATACATCTGAGGACTGTCGGAGACCATCTGAATCGGCGTCTGAAAGACAACGTATAATGCAAGCTGCTGTGCGCGCGTACCCATCACCATGGGATTGGTATTTTGCGCGATATAACCATCTTCGGTCGCGTTATTGAAACCGCCAGGCGTATAGTCCATCGGCCCGGCGAGCAGACGGGTAAAGGCGAAGACCGTGCGATCCACCGGGCTATCGCGACGGCCAACCTTGTTGTTCTCCATTCCCAGAACACCCTCGTAGCTCATCACATTGGGATAAGTCCGTTCAAGTCCCCATGGTGTGCGCGTGCCATGAAAATCCACCATCAGGTGATGCTCTGCGGCTGTCCGCGCAACATCGTAATAAAACTTGATGCCGGTCTGATCGTCACGATTGATGAAGTCAATCTTGATGCCCGCAACGCCCCATTTCTCATAAAGAGGAAACGCCTCGTTCATCTGCTTCATCACCGATTCGGAGTAGCACCAGATCCACACCTTTACATTCTTTGTCGCTGCATAACGCACAAGCTCCGGAACGTCGATCTTCCCGTTCAACTGTGTGATGTCGCGGCCTGACCAGCCTGCATCGAGCATCATGTATCGGAAGCCGGACTTCGCTGCGAAATCGACATAATGCTTCATGTTCGCCGTCGTAAAAGCAGGCGTGCCATTTTCGTCGACGTCGTTCACCCACCAGTTCCAAGAGGCGTTGCCTGGATGAATCCAGCTTGTGTCTTCAACCCGACTCGGTGGATTCAGATCGTACTGCAGGGTCGACTCGAC
Organism: Granulicella sp. L56; assembly: GCF_009765835.1. Lineage (NCBI taxonomy): Bacteria > Pseudomonadati > Acidobacteriota > Terriglobia > Terriglobales > Acidobacteriaceae > Granulicella > Granulicella sp. L56. Next base: position 26,167 of record NZ_LMUS01000006.1, read on the forward strand.
CAGTCGTCCTGGATCGTCAGCGATCGCCAACACCCGCCATGCGGAGTGGTGCGGGAGTGTACCTTCTACCGCATACTCGGGGTGATCCACACTCGGAGCTATCTCCGATACCAGCCAGTGCCCTGCCCAGTTTCCCGAGGGATTCGTAACATACATCGAGCTGTTGCCTTCGAGATCCGCCTCCGTCAACGACAACCAAGCCACGCCAGGCTCGTGCATCAGCAGAGGAAGGCCGATCAGAAATTTGCTGGATACGCCGCCCTGGTTGCTCAACGCCGAGGTGGGCAGCTTTACATATTCGCTCTCGTAGCTGCTGCGGTAGCTTGGCAACGCAAGCAGCCAGTCGGTTGCATCGGTAGTAAGACGAAACTCCGTATCTTCCTGCCGCAGATGAAATTGATTATTCCCGCCCTGCGAAGGAAGGAGATAGCGAAAGGCGATGCCGCTGTTGTAGGCGCGTGCCTCAATATCGATGCCACGAGCCGCCGCACCGCTTTCAACCGCATGAACAACGACGCTGTTGTAGACATCGTGGACCTTACTGATCTTCTGATTCTGCAAAACATAGTCGTCCACGCCCTGTCCGGGATCGCTGCCCGTAATATGCACCTTCGATCCCAACGCCGGAAGATCGCCCAATTGCAACGAAAGTCCAGACTCATCGAGCACCGGCTTGCCGTGAAACTGAACGGAGTACACCAGCCTGCCATCACCCGCAGTAGAGGTCTTGTCCGATCTGGTCATGAACTGAACCAGAATCTGATGATCTGGTGAGGTCAGCGTTGTGGGCGATGGCTGCCCGTTCTGTGCGAAACAAGATCCAGTGCAGGTAAACGCAAAAGCGGCAGCAATCACAAGGCTCGTCTTCAACATGTCTTCCTTTCACCTCGACTGGAGGTGCGTTAGAGCTTCGAAAAAGTCGGAGTCAATTCCCTGTCTCGTCTTTTGAAGCCGCGACAGGGAGATACATCAGAAGTGATAACGAAGAGCAAGCTGGAAGAACCGCGCATCGAGCGTATTGTTCTGGAAGGTCTTTGGCCCGGTAATCAGTCCTGCCTGCGTGTTGATGGTTGTGTTGGCCGGGTTTGCCAGCGTGGGATGGTTGAGCACGTTGAAGCCGTCCGCCCGGAACTGTAGATATTGTTCTCTCCATGTCGTGAAGTTTTTGAAGATCGACATGTTGACACCATAGTAGCCCGGCCCGTACATCGTATTCTGTTTGCCGCCGAGTAGTTTGATTGCTGTAGCTTCGTCAGTCACCGGCGCCGCATACTGGCACGGACCAGGCGCATTGGGATTCGTAGAGCCGACCGGCTGGCCAACATTGCAGATTTGATATCCCGGAAGCGGATTAGCAAAGGAACAAGGGTTGAACCAGTTCTCCCTTGTCCGCGTCTGCGTCGGGCAGGTATAGCCAGCCAGACTGGGGTTGTTGGCCACGTCGGGCGTTCCGCCAATCGCATACGGATCGCCCACCTGGAACGGACGAGCGCTACCTCCCGCTGCCGTTGATTGCGTTTGCTGTGCCGTAAACGGCGTGCCGCTCTGTGCGACCCAGGTCGCGCTTGCAGACCAGCCGCCAGCGAGTTCATTCAAAACACCGGGGCGATCGAGATGCTCGCGCCCTACACCGAAGGGAAGCTGATAGTTGCCGTTCAGCGTGAAGCGATTGCGCACGTCGTATACCGAATTGGTGAACTCGTCGATGAACGGAATCAGAACCATGTTGCGGTCGCCGATTGCAGTCGACAGTCCGCCCGCAGAGCTGGTGTCATCCAGCGCATGCGCCCAGGTATAGGTCGTGAGAAAGCTGAGGCCGTTCGAGAGCCGCTTCTCCACCTTGGTCTGAAGAGAGTTGTAGGTGCTCACGCCCCCGAAGTGAATGGTCCCGATACCGCTGAGATCAGGAAACGGTTGATAGAGCTGGGTGTTTGTGCCCGGAGCATACAGCCCACGCACCGTATTGGGATCGTAGTACGTCGAAAGATGCCGCGACTCATTGCCGACGTAGCTGATCGTTGCCGCCATGCTCTGCGTCATCTGCCGTTGAAACGAAAGGTTGTAATTTTCGGTATACGCCGTCCGTATATTCGAATCGATCGCATGAACACCCGGCCGCGAAACGGCATTGAGGAATCCAGAGGCAAACTCAGCGGACTCTCCACTCTCCAGCGTGATGCCGTTCGATTGGCAATTGCCCGGCGAGCAGCCCTGGTACACCACATTCAACTGACCGCGGAAGGGAAAGTTATCGCCCAGATTGCTGCCGCCCTGACTCTCCAGACCGCCATAGAAGAGACCGAAACCCGCACGGAGGGCCGTCTTCGGATCGAGCTGATAGGCAATCCCCAGCCGTGGAGCAAAGTCGGTCAACTGCGCGGTTGCCAGACGTTCATTGTTGCTATACGAGATGCCAATATTGTCCTGGGCGAGGATGCCAGGATATTTCGTACCAAGATCCAGCTTGCCCTCAAGCTGCTTCGGAAACACCAGCGTTCCACTGCCGGTCCCAAAGCCGAGGTTGCCGGGAACGAAGTTCTCCTGGCTGTGAGAATTTTCCTTGTAGGGTTGATAGTACTCATAACGAAGTCCCAGGTTCAGCGTCAGGCGCGGCGTGACCTTCCAGTCATCCTGAAAATACGCGGCGTCGTACCACTGTGCATCGTTCACATTCGGAGCTGTAGAAAGCGCCGAGGTGTCCATCTGGTCGGCAAGAAAGTCCGCGGTACCCGCTCCTGTATTTGCGGTTCCAGGCTGTCCAGTGAACACGCCCGTAAAGTAGTAGTTGCCCAAAGACGAAGGCGCATAGCGATAGAAGAAGCGAATCGCCTGTAATGAAACGCCCGCCCGCAGACTGTGCCGTCCGACCGTCTTCGAGACATTGTCGAGAATCTGGTAGACGTTCTGCGATTCATTCGAGGTCCCCTGCGATCCCCAGTTGCTCAAACCATAGACGATGCCTAAAGGAAGTCCGCCTTCGTTGGGGGTGAACGGAATCCCGCCCAGTCCAAGAGTCGGCGCTAAATTCACATTTGCGTTCGGCTGCAGGAAGGAGAACCGTCCTGCATTGAAACTGAACCGAAACTCGTTGGAGAAGCCAGGCGTGAAAAAATGCGTCTCGCTGAACATGAAGTTCTGTGCAAGATCGACATCGTACTCCCCGCCATAGCCACTGCCGTCGAGTATCGGGCCGAGCGGCGGCGTGTTGACCGTGATGACGTGGTTGTAGCTGTATCGCGCATACGCCTGATCCATCGAGCTGATGTTCCAATCGATACGCTGATCCCATTGGATGGTGTTGTTATGAGTGGGCGAGTTCACGATGTAGTTATTCGTCGTCTTCCCTCCACTCTGTTGGCCCGCTGACCATCCATTCGCATTCGGCAACGGGTAAAGATTCAGAATTCCCTTCGCGACCGCATTAATCTGGCCGGGGCACATCACATTATTCTGCCCATTGCAGACGAGTTCGTTGCCCGCCCCGCCGCCTGAGTTCGGCTGGTAAAGCTGAACCTTCGATCCGTTCAGATTAGCGTCCAACAGCTCGGTAAAGTTCCCCTGGCGCATCAACGGCGTCGGAACCGTGTAGGTTCCGGTATTGCTATACGCGATTCGATTGGCCTCAATATCACCGAAGTAGAAGAGGTGGTTCTTGAGAAATGGGAAACCCAGTGTCCCACCAAACTGATTCTCGTGATATGCCGGAATCGTGAGCGCATTCCAGTTCTTCGCATCCAGCTTCGTGTTGCGGAGATACTCCCACACGCTGCCGTGGATCTGGTTCGTCCCGGACTTGATGCTGGCGTTCACGACCGCACCAGCGGAGTGTCCGAACTCCGCGCTGAAGCTGCTGGTCTGCACTGCGAACTCGGCAAGAGCATCGGGCGGAGGCCGCACCACATAGCTCTGACCATTGAGGAAGTCGACGAGATTGGTATTGTTGTCGACACCATCGAGGATGAAGTTGTTCTGTTCGGCACGCTGGCCGTTCGCCACAAAATCCCCACTTCCCGATCCGCGCGTATTGCCGAACGGAGGAGCCACACCTGCCGTCAATTGCGTAATGTAGACAAAGTTGCGCCCGTTCAACGGAGTGTTATCGATCGTGTGCGCGCTGAAGACCTGCTGTACCGAGCCGTCGCCCGTCTGCAACAAGGGCGCAACTGTACTTACCGTCACCGTCTCCGACACCGTACCTGGCTTGAGCGCAAGGTTCACCGCGACGCGTGTCTGGATGTCGACACGCACATTGCTGTCGGTTACGGTTGCAAAGCCGCTCGCTGTGGCCGAGACACTGTAGTTGCCGATCTTTACCGGAGCAATGACATACACGCCAGCGCCGTTCGTATTCGCATGGAGCCTCAGGCCGGTATCAAGGTTGGTCACCGTAACATCTGCGTTTGGAATCGCAGCTCCCGTGGTGTCCTTGATGTATCCGGTGATTGCTCCTTGGTCCGCCTGGCCAAAGCAGCTTACCGGGAACACGCATTGCACCGCCAACGCCACGAGCGTGAAGATTAAAGCAGCTTGGGACAACTTCCTCCGTAGTGTGTTCAGCATCTTTTACCTCTTTCCCTCGAACGGTCCACCTGAAGGGCCAGGAGTCCATTCGTTTTCGACGAGGAGGGCGCAAGGTGTCAGGTTGAGTCGAGTCATTTTTATTGTGTACGTTACCGGAACCAAACGGTAAGCTTTGCCACCACGGGTTGTCAAGAGCAATTTCGATGATGATTCAGGGGAGGCGCATCAATCGTTCTTCGTTGGATATGCCCGAAGCAAACGACAAACCGATAACATCCGACGCCATCACTGCGCATACCATTCGGACGAATAGACTTCATGTATTGACTGAATGGCTCCATCGTATGCATTCGCTTTCTGCCTCTTTGCACTCGTTTCTACGTCTCTGGCGCAGAGCTAGACGTAACGCATTAACAATCGTTGCCGTCATCCGCTTATTCAGTCACTCCTGCGGGATAAGGTCCTCCCTATTCTCCTGATTGGACATCATAAATAGGTGCGAATAGCAATCGTTACCGTGTGTACGTTACCGTTATCAGTGCAAGCTTGTCTACAAGCCCTTTGGAGTTCTGCAGCGAAGACGTGAGCAGGTCAATGACAATTGCTGGCAATGATCGTCGGAGCGCCTCGCTCAGGTCCAGAACATGAATGCAGCCATTCCATGCGCCGCATTTCTTTCTACGCATTTCAGTGAGGCTTAAGGTTGTACGTCTAGCCTGCGGTATATGGGCCGGCCTAATCGAAAGCTGCTTATCTTTGCTGTGATCGTTGTTATCTTCCTTGGCACCGGCGTCATTCAAGCAGCCGCGCAGGAGGTAGCGCCTGCCAACGCAACAGTGGCGATCTCGCTGGACGAAGCGATCCGCCGAGCCCAGCAGAATGAACCCTCTTTCGCTAACGCGGTGGCGGCGCAGAAATCGGCAACCATTGATCGTTATCTTGCAAAAGCTGCTCTGTTGCCCTCCGTCACGTATCACAACCAGGTGCTTTATACGCAGCCTTACGGGCAGACGAATCAAGGCGGACAGGTTGGGGTGCAATCATCTCCAGTTTTCATTGCGAACAATGCAGTTCACGAATACACCAGCCAGGCATCGATCAACGAGACCGTTGGGCTGAAGCAATTCGCAGACGCTCGCATCGCTTCTGCAAATGCAGCACGCTCTTCCGCAGAACTGGAAATAGCACGGCGTGGACTCATCGCGGCTGTTGTCAGCCTGTACTATTCAGTATCGGCTTCCGAAATGAAACAGCACCTGGTTGCGGAAGCCTTCCAGGAAGCACAAACGTTCACCGATCTGACGCAGAAACGCGAAGTGGCGCGGGAGGTCGCGCACGCCGATGTAGTCAAGGCACAGTTGCAGCAACAGCAGCGTCAACGTGACCTCAGCGACGCTACCTTAGCGGCGGAAAAGGCACGGCTAGAACTTGCCGTACTTCTCTTTCCTGATCCGCGGAACCCCTACTCCACAGAAGCGCCCGGAGCCGCAGCACAACTCCCAACGAGAGATGAAGTGAACAGACTTGCTTCGACCAGCAATCCTGAGATTCGGAGCGCGCTGGCCGATGTGCAGGCCAGCAATGCGCAAGTTACTTCAGCCAGGGCGGCCTATTTGCCTGATCTTGCGTTGAACTTAAGCTACGGCATCGATGCGCCGCAGTTTGCGAAACGCGGCCCCGACGACGTGCGGAATCTGGGTTATTCCATCAGCGGGACGCTCGACATTCCGGTATGGGACTGGTTCTCAACCCAGAAACGCGTGAAGCAGAGCGAGATTCGCCGCGATGTCGCAAAAGTCGCGCTAACGGCATCCCAGAGGAGGTTCATTGCAACGCTGGATGAGGCTTACGACGAGGCCGCAGAATCGCAAAATCAGAGGGACCTCCTTGACGAGAGCGTTCAAACGGCAGCAGAGAGTCTAAGACTGACAAAGCTGCGTTATTCGAATGGCGAATCAACTGCGCTTGAAGTCGTAGACGCTCAGAATTCATATCTTTCCGCAGAGACTGCGCAAGCGGATGGCATCGTTCGCTACCAGACTGCCTTGGCGGGACTGCAAATACTGACGGGAGCATTGTGAGCGCAAACTTGATCTCTTTTCGACAATCAATAAGCCGCAGATATGGAATACCGTTTACGGGCATATTTATCTGTGTTCTGTTTACGCAGGCATGCAAAAAGTCCACTACCGCTGATGTGACGGCGCTTGTGACGGTGCAGGCAGCGCGTCCAGAGATGGGAACGATATCCGAGCAGATTATGTCCGATGCGGTTCTGTCACCGCTCGCCCAGGCGGCTATCTCTCCGAAGATTACAGCCCCGGTCCGTGCCTTCTATGTCCAGCGAGGCTCGAAGGTGAAGGCAGGGCAACTGCTCGCGGTGCTTGAGAATCATGATCTAGCGGCCCAGGCGCTCGACAGCAAAGGGCAATATTCGGCGGCGCAGGCGGCTTTCGATATGCAAACGAAGGCGCAAGCTCAGGAAGATTATCGCAAGGCCGAACTGGACGTGGCGCAGGCAAAGGCGCAGCTTGAATTGCAACGTCAGATTGTATCCGCAAGACAAAAACTTTTTGCAGAAGGCGCAATCGCCGGAAGAGACTATGATACGGCGGCGGCCGCTCTCGTGCAGACACAAGCAACATATGACATCGCACGAAACCATTTGGATTCTTTGAAAGCGGTGAGTCGAGCAGCGATGCTTCAGCAGGCGCAGGGACAACTCGCTTCCGCCAAAGGGAAATACCTTGCGTCAGAAGCCCAGGTCGGGTATTCCGAGGTTCGGAGTCCAATCACAGGAGTCGTTACAGATCGCCCGCTCTTTCCGGGTGAAACCGCTAACTCTGGAAGTCCACTTATCACTGTGATGGATACATCCTTCCTGCTTGCAAAGGTCCATCTATCACAGACGCTTGCACAGCGACTGAAGGTTGGAGATGAAGCTTCGGTTATGGTTCCCGGAGTGGATGATCCAGTTCCCGCAAAGATCTCCCTTATCAGCCCTGCGCTCGACCCGGGAAGCACAACGGTGGAGGTATGGATCCGTGTCGACAATAGCACTGGAAGGTACAAGGCCGGCACCTCGGCAAGAGCTTCGATCAAGGGAAGGACAGCGGTCAACGCAATCAAGGTGCCATTGTCGGCAGTGCTTACGGCTCAGGATGATTCAAAATCCGTCATGGTGATGGGTGCAGATGGTGTTGCTCACAGACGAGTTGTACAGTTGGGAATCAGCGATGGGGATGATGTTCAGATAGCGCAAGGATTGAATGGATCGGAGACTGTCATCACGACAGGTGCTTACGGCCTGGACGATGGTACGAAGGTGAAGATCGGTAAAGCTGGAGATGACGACAAGGCAGAGGGAGAGACGAAGTGATGGAACAGGCTTTGCCCCTCCGCACAGAAAATACCTTTTGGCTTGTTCGTTATCGAGGTCCGATTTGTTTCTTCCTCATCGTCCTCTCGCTTGCCGGTATCTATGCAGCCAAACAAACCCCGCTCTCAGTTTTTCCCGAGACTAACTTCCCGCGCGTGGTGATCGGCGTAGACAACGGCGTGATGCCGGTCGAACAGATGCAGGTGACGATCACCAAGCCGATTGAAGACGCAATCAATGCGGTTCCCGGTCTGGTCACGGTGCGCTCCACAACAAGCCGCGGATCGGCTGAAATCAGTCTGTTCTTCAGTTGGAACGTTGACATGTATCGAACGCTTCCACTGGTGGACGCAGCTATCAGCAAAGTGCGGCCGACTCTTCCGAATACCGCAACTATCACCACGAACCGGCTTACATTCGCCACTTTTCCAATTCTTGGTTACAGCCTCACGTCAGACCGGCTTTCGCAAACACAGCTTTGGGAACTGGCGACCTATCAACTCAAGCCGCCTCTGAACCGGGTGGCAGGTGTAAGCACAATCACTGTGCAAGGCGGCCAGATACCTGAGTTCCATATCGTGCCCAATATGGCGCGTATGCAGACAGCCGGTGTGACGATTCTCGATCTCGTGAATTCGGTACAGGCGTCGAACATTGTTGACTCTCCGGGACTTTATGAAGCAAATCACCAGTTGATCCTCGGCCTTGTTGGAGCGCAGGCGCACGACGCCGAACAGCTTGGCCATCTGGTTGTGAAGACAACGACAGGTGGCACGGCCGTCCGCATCTCAGACGTAGCAACGGTTCAACCTGGAGTCCTGCCCACCTATACCGCAGTCACAGCGAACGGCCATCCGGCAGTTCTTCTAAACGTAGCCCGTCAGCCCTCCAGCAATACGGTAGCTGTAGCCGATGCTGTTGCGGCGCAGGTTCAACAGCTCCGCAAGGCGCTTCCCGCGGGCGTGCGATTCGAACCCTACTATGATCAGTCGGAGCTTGTGCGCGAAAGCATTCGGAGCGTCCGCGACGCCATACTTATTGGCCTTATCCTGGCATGCGTCATCTTGTTTCTGTTTCTTGGCGACTGGACTTCATCGATTGTCGCCGGCCTGGTCATTCCTGTAACGGTAGCTCTCACCATCCTTCTCCTGTGGACAATTGGAGAGAGCTTCAACCTGATGACTCTCGGCGGCCTTACGGCTGCGATCGGCCTGGTCATCGACGATGCGATTGTGGTCGTCGAGAACATCGTCCTGCATCGAGATAAGGGTGAGACCCGCGTCCATGCAGTCCGTTTAGCGCTACGCGAGATTGCCGCGCCTCTTGTCGGATCGACCATCACGCCCGTCGTCGTCTTCTTGCCGCTTATCTCGGTCACAGGGGTCACCGGAAGTTTCTTCCGCGCGCTTGCCATCACGATGACAATCGCGCTACTGACCTCGCTGCTTCTTGCTGTTACCTGGACTCCTGTGCTCAGTCTTATTTTCCTGCGCGAGAACAAGGGTACAGCGAGCAAATCGCAGGAAGATCATGGGCGTGTCATGCGCACAGTGCTGCATTGGCATGAACGCGTTCTGGGTTGGTCACTTCGTCGCCCATTGATGCTTCTGGGGCTCTGCGCGCTTTTGATCGCCGGAAGCTGGTTTTCCTATCACGCACTTGGATCGGATCTTCTGCCGGAGATGGACGAAGGCGGATTTATTCTCGATTACATTATGCCGGCGGGCAGCTCGCTCTCTGAAACCAACCGTGTACTGGAGCATGTGGACCACATCCTTCACAGCATCCCCGAGGTCGAGAGCACGTCGCGACGAACCGGCCTGCAAATGGGACTGGCAGCGGTCACGGAAGCCAACACCGGGGACATTACGGTGAAGCTGAAAAGCAAGCGCCGCCGGGGCATCGATGAAGTCATTAAAGAAGCGCGCAGCCAGATTCGAAAAACTGAGCCGGAGCTGGATGTGGAGTTCACGCAAGTTCTCCAGGACATGATCGGAGATCTGTCGAATGCGCCAGAGCCAATTCAGATCAAAGTCTTTGCCAACGATCCCGCGTTGCTGGCTGACCTCGGCCCCCGCATCGGGGATGCCATTAGCAAGATCAATGGCGTCGTCGACGTCGAGAACGGAATTGACAATACGATTAGCGGCCCTGCAACCAACTTTCAGATCGATCCTGTGGTTGCTGGGCGAATGGGATTCACGCCTTCAGAAATTGCCGAGGACGCAACCTCGATTCTGGACGGTGTGACTACAACCGATCCGCTGATTGCGAATGGGAGGCCCTACACCATTCGCGTCCGCCTGGGAGACGAGACGCGGCGGTCTTTGGACACCATTGAGAACACAGTATTCAACAGCTCGACCGGCAAGCTGGCGACACTGGGAGCCCTGGCTCAGGTGACCCAACTGCCTCCACAGAACGAAATCAAGCGCGAGAACCTTCAGCAGCTCATTACAGTCACGGCGAGGCTTGAAGGCTCCGATCTTGGAACCGCAATCGCTGAGGTTCAACGTAGGGTCAATGCAATGCACCTGCCTCCCTCGATAAGAGTTGAATACGGCGGAACTTATCAGGAGCAACAGCAATCCTTCCATGAGCTACTGCGGGTTCTCCTCTTATCTCTGGCACTTGTCTTCGGCGTGCTGCTGGCTGAGTTCCGCAACTTTTCCGCGCCGGTTGCCATTCTCACTTCGTCTGTACTTTCCATTGCAGGTGTGGTCTTTGCACTGCTTGTTACCGGTACGACCTTCAACGTTGCGTCGTTTATGGGACTCATTATGGTCATTGGCATCGTGGCAAAGAACGGCATTCTGCTCCTCGATGCGGATGAACGATACCGCTATGAAGGCGCCTCCGCTGGTGAAGCCATGATGAGTGCTGCGCAACGGCGTCTGCGTCCCATCCTTATGACCGCATGTGCGGCGATCTGCGGCATGTTGCCACTCGCGTTTGCGCTCGGCTCCGGATCGCAGATGCTTCAGCCGCTTGCTATTGCTGTGATCGGCGGACTTAGTATTTCGATGGTCTTGAGCCTGATTGTCACTCCGGTGATCTACTACCTGCTTACGAGGGATAAGCTCTACAAAGCATAAGAGGCCAGCGATCATGGACCGCAGGCCTCCTATAGTTAGTTCCTGGCTAACGGCTACCGTTCCACTACGATGATCTCAAAAGTATCCGGGACTATGCTCGGGCGAGGATGCGGATGGTCTTCTGTTGCCTGCGGAGCGGCCCCAAACTGCGCCGTCACCAGGTAGACACGCCCCGTGGAACCGTCGATTGCCATGGTTCGGGCACCTTTGGCCGTCTTTAATGTCTGTAGAACCGGAAATCCAGGCTTCGCAGCATTCACGATGGTGAGTGTGCCATCGCCATTGGAAGAGAAGGCTAAATCATGCTTTGCATCAAAGCCAGCGGCATCGGGCGAGTCGCCAATTGCGGCCGTTCCCAGTTGCTTGCCCGTGGTGTAATCGACGATGGCCATCTTACCTCCATCGCACACGGAAAAGAGCAGATGCGTAGTGCGGTCGATTGCCATGCCGGAGGGAGACTCGCAATCCTGCAATGGCCATGTGGCCACAATCGCATGACTTGCAGCATCCAGCTTTACAATTTCATTCTTGTCCTCAATATTGTCAAACACGTTTCCATGTCCATCTGTCTGAGCGAATTCCGGCTTGCCGGGCAGCGCTACAGTGGCGATGACAGCATTGGAAGGGGTGTCCAACACCGTCACGTCTTTGCTGCGACCATTGAATGCCCAAACGGTCTTCGTCACTGGCTCAAATGTGATGCCGTCAGGATTTGTGCCAGCAGGAATTTTAGCTTGGATAGCGAGGTCTGCGCGATTGAAGACAACGATGACATTTCCAGCGCCATCACTGATATAGCCGGTCTTCCCATCGGGGTTGAGCGCCACACCATGTGTGCTCTTTAGCCCTGTGATCGCGCCTACAGGCTTGCCGGTAGAACTATCCACGACCTCGACGCGCGAGTTGTGTGCGATATAGAGCCGGTGTGCTGCATTGTCGCTGAGCAGGTAGTCCCAACCACCCTGCCCACCAAGCTTCCATCGATCGGCAATGTGATAGGTCTGTGCAGCAGACACTGCTGCAACTGAGAGAAGGATCGCTGCGACTGCTCCTTGATATGGGCGCATAAGAACTCCTGTAGAGATTCGGCATGACTGCCGGTCTCCGTAGTGTCTCTATTACACCTTAAGAAGCGCTGAAGGCATGAAAACAGGCGCCAAAGGCTCCGCTGGAAGCTTCACGGTAACCAGCGCTCCGCCTTCAGTCCTATTCTCGATTTGAATCGAACCTCTCGCTCGCTCACAGATCGCCTTGCAGATGGAAAGCCCCAACCCCGTGCCTCCGCTCTTTCTGCTTCGTGATGGGTCGCCCCGATAAAAGGGTTCAAAGACATGTGCGCGATCTTCATCGGAAACGCCCTCGCCCTGGTCCTCAACCGTTAGCATGGCTCCGTCGTTGGTAGTCATTGCAATTCGGACAACACTCCCATGAGGGCTATGCTGCAGCGCATTCAGCAAAATATTGGAGCATAGAAGAAGCGCATCGCGGCTATCGATTGGTACTTTCGTATCAACGGCACATTCGACGATCACTTCAATTGCTTTCAGTTCGGCTAAAGGCTTGCTTTGATGCACCGCATCCTCAATGGCACCTCGCAATGAACAGTACTCCAGTAGGGTCCCTGAACGCTTGATCTCGCGTGGTTGCTCCAATCGTGCCAGAGTGAGCATTTTCTGTACCGTCATCTCCAGGCGAGTAAAGTCCTCCAGACTGAGTGCCAAACCCTGGCTATACTCTTCTACCGTACGCTTGCGCATCGATAACAGTTGCAGCGATGATTTGACGATTGCCGCGTCCGTCTTCAGTTCGTGCGCAGCATCATTCGTAAATCGCTTCTGCTGTTCGAACGAGCGTTGCAGGCGTGCGAGTGCGGCTTCCAAAGCGGCGACAAGAGGCCGTAGCTCAACTGTTTCTTTTGCGCTTGTTGGCGCCTCAAAGTGCCAATCATGCGAATTGATCCGCTCTGCTTCGCGCGCAAGTTCAGTGACCGGGAACAATACTTCCCGTACCGACCATGCCATAGTGAGGGCCGTAACGCTTAGAAGGATAGCCGTCGCAATTGCAAAGAAGCGAATCGATTCAAGAACTTCATGCCAAACATGGCCGACTGGAGTTCCATAGGCGATCGTGATGTTGTGCGGAGTCCCGCCATTCGGCTCATCCGGGTCTACGACCCGAAGACCATGCCGAACGAGGAACCGATAACTTCGCCCTTTTATTGTCACATCGTGGAAAGCATGTTTCCAAGATGACGATAACTCCAACTGTGGGAGCTCACCTGCAGACCCGAGCACTCTGCCGCGTTCATCCTCGACAAGAAAGACGGATTTCCTGTCGAGATGCACTTCGCGCATATTGAGCATAACGTTGTCGCCTTTATCCTCTGCATCCTGAACCGCACCCATCAGAGACTCGGCGCTCACTTCAAGAGACGAATCGAAGGCCTTTAATTGCACATGCCGCTCGTGTATGGTGATCGCGCCAATCAGGACTATTGCAGATAGAAGTTCCAAAATGAGAACGGTGCAGGTAAGCCTGCGCGTGATGGAGATGGATTTTGTCATGACGCAGCGGTCTCCTCGCGGAGGCGATATCCGCGATGCCGCAGGGTCTCGATTAGCGGTTCAGTGCCCGCAATGTTCAACTTTCTTCGCAAGTTCGAGACGTGCGCTTCGATCACATTGGAATGATGCTCCCAATCAAAGTCATAGAGATGTTCCAGCAGCTCTTGCTTGGAAACAACTGCGCGAGGCCGGTGAATGAGGTATTCGAGGATGCGGTACTCCGTTGGCGAGAGATCGAGAAATTGACCGCGCCGTCGAACCGTTTGCTGGATGGTGTTCAACTCCACATCCGATACCGTCAGTACCGGAGTAGAAACACCCTTCGCACGTCGGATGAGGGCCTTGATTCGGGCAAGAAGCTCACCCAGATCGAATGGCTTGCTGAGATAATCATCGGCCCCCGCATTCAGCAAACTTATAATGGACTCTGTGCCTTCTTGCGCCGTAAGAATAAGGACTGGAGTGTGAAGTTTTTGTCGACGTAGGTCCCTGAGAACCTGCTGGCCGCTCTTCCCGGGCAACATCAGATCGAGCACGATGGCATCATGAATACCTTGTTCAGCAAGATGCGAACCTGCTTCTCCATCAGGAGCATGATCTACCGCCAGTCCCGTTTCGCGCAGGGCAGCAACGATGTTTTCAGCAAGTCGCTGCTCGTCTTCAATCAGGAGTACACGCATATGCAGTGGCTTTGAGTATTGTCTCAAGCGTGGCTTAACCCTGGCTGAATTTCTTTAACTACAGACCAAGGCCCTGTACCTTCCGCCACACTTATCGCTCGCGGCTCGACAAGACGGGCGTTCGGATGAAGGTGCAGCAGGAGTTGATGCGTCACACCTCTATCCAGACGACGATGAGTGTCTACGGAAGGGCGATCACAGACTCGAACCAAAGCTAACAGTCAGGTTGTGGGGCTGGTATTTGGCGAAAATCTAAGGTGCGAAGGGGTGACTTAAATGCTGATAGTCCTTCAAAGAAGAAGGACCGTCAGGATGGGACATTTCCGATTGGGACAATGGGGACTTGCTTGAGAGATCTAAGTCTGTAACCTATTGATTCTATGATTGCGGGGTAGGATTTGAACCTATAACCTTTGGGTCGTTAGTGGCACAAATTTAGTATTATCAATGAGTTGCATGGAATAGTCGGTAGTTTTAAAAAGAGCTCTAAGTTGTTGGAAATGAGTGTAGCACGTTGATATTTTTGGTTGAAATTGGGTTGGAACGCCACCGTCTAACAGAAGTCTGGGTGGTGATGGGATATGTCTGCGAAACGTTAGCGCAATTTTGACGCAACACAAATGCGCCTATATCCTCACAGGTATGCGTCTAGGATCGGCTGGCCTTATAATGGAAGTAGTTCTTTGACAGCGCTGCATTATGCAACGCTCGAAGCTGCTCCACCACGTGGGGGCGTCATGGTTTCGACGGGGTTGCTTGTGGCAGAGAGGCATGCCGGGGTGTGGACACCCGTAATCGCTCACAAAACTATAAGTGCCGAACCTCAATTCGCGCTTGCTGCTTAATAATTAAGTAGCCGATTGCTTCCGCTTCGCCTACGGGCGGATACCAATCGTCGCACAGTAGGCTGGTCAAAGCTGTTCCGTCTGGACGGCAATGACGAGATCGATCAGGCTGGTCGGTGTCGCGTCTTCGCCCGTTCTAAGCGCCACTGACGAGACAAAGATGAACGTGGAAAAGCATGAATGCTCTCTGTTGGAAGTTTCTTCGGACGGGAGTTCGATTCTCCCCGCCTCCACCAACTTCTTTATTTTCATCTACGATATGGCTTGTCGTTTCCCACCTCTTCGCTAGACTCAGACCTCAAAATTCGGTGTCATGCCCATGTAGTGGCCATGACCGAGAGTGTTCCGATACAGGTAAAGGTGTAGACATTCGGCGGCGGTCGTTTGGCAGTGCGACTGGTGGGCGCGCCGGGCTTCCCGTCCTGAGCAGGTCACCTTGGGGTATCTGGTAGGATTTTTATCGCCGATGATCTGGCAGCAATAAATGTTCACGGCGAATTCAAGGATGCTCTTGCGGATTTGAACGCTCATACGGACGACTAGAAATTTAGCGATCTAATGGGTGTGGTGATGTCGAAGGGACTGGGCAGCATTCGAACTGAAGATGTACTGGGCGCCGTAGCATGGCTTGCACGGTAGCAAGAGGTGAATCCGCACGAAATCGATACCTGGGTGAAGGCTCTTCGGGCGCAGTGCTATTGCACGGATCACATCTCTGCTTGCCGCCAATGTTTATCCCCAAACAGCCCGATTCAAACTTCAGGGCATTGGTGAAATCCAGGCTGTGAATCACATGACATGACTGGTATAGCAGAATTTCACACAAGAGTCGTGGTGATGTTTCATCATGTTCTAAGTGCGCAGGCGCCGAGAGGATCTCACAGGCGAGGAAGACGACTTTTTATTCCCAATTACCTCATGGCTCGGCTTTTCTTTCATAGGCTGGTTCCCCATCCACCCAAGCACCGTCAGTTCATCTTCGTTTATACCAAGTCCATACTGCGCATTCCAGTATTCAACTGTTTGCTTAACAAACACTTGACGAGCAATATGTTTGTCGCAACTACGAAGACCTTCCAGAATGGCAAGGTGTTGGCGTACTGCAGCAGCGCGTTCACTGATTGCCTTTGAATTGCCCGGCCACCTGCCAACAACGGAAAAAACAAACAAACGAAAAGTGACTGCTTCGAGAGTGTCTCGCAGATACTCATTGCCAGCGAGCTCCCAAATTTTTCGATGAAATGCGACGTCGCAATCATGAAAGTTTCTCACGTCGATCGCTTCCATGCCTGTGCCTGCCATAGCCGTGACTAGTGCGGTCAGTTCCGTATCTGCTGTTGGCGTGAAATTTTCAGCCGCTTTACCGATGGCAATCGCCTCAAGAGGAATGCGAACCTCTTGAATAAGCCTGTAATCCTCAGGGCTCAGTTGGGCAACATAGGTGCCACGCGCAGGAACCTTGCGCAAAAGACCTTGATGAGTCAGCTCATTTAAAGCTTCGCGTAAGGTTGGTTGACCAATGCCAAGACGGCCGGCCCATTTTTGCTCGATAATACGATCGCCTCCGCTTAGCTCACCAGAGATGATTGCCTCGCGAATGGCTTGAGCGGCCGCCTGGGGGGCGGTAGGAATATTAAGTTGGCCGGGATTTCGCTTTGCAGAACTGCTTTCCATAATTTATAGGTGTAGATACTCTATACACTATACTCTGTAAACCCATTAATGCCTCTGTTTGGGTGAGATCGGTAACATCTATATTTATGCGTAGATTATTGTTTCATCTGCCAACTTAGCAGCGAGATGAGCTACGAGTACCGATCACTTTTCCGCGGAAGTAGCTGTAGCTGGCTCTAAGGATGTGCCACTAACTGAATTGTTACGGAGCTTATCGAAAACGGTTTCGTCAGTAGTCTTGTGCAGGTTGCGTGTCCTTATGAATTCGGCTTTTGCTTCATCTTTTTTCCCCATAGCTTGATAAAGTCGGGCCAGCCGCCAGTGTACGCTTACATCGTTAGGGTCTATTTTCTCTGCTGCAACTAGTTGCCGAAGAGCATCGTCTCGGCGGCTTGCATCAAAATATAGAATGCCCAAATCGAGGTGCGCCAATTCCAATCCAGGATCGATGCCGATGACTTTCTCCAGGATAGTCTGGGCTGAATCTGGGTCTTGTAATTTCATCTTGACGTCTCCGAGATAAGCCAAAGCCAACACATGGTTGGGAATATTCTCAAGTTCCGCTTCGAATTCGCGCCCAGCCTCTTCGTATCGGTCTAGCTTCCATAAGAGGTAGCCAAGTCCGAAATGTACATTCGGCTCTTTGCTATTGACTTTGATGGCAGCTCGGAATTGTTGCATCGCTCCTGTGCTATCTTTCATTTCGTCTAACGCCTCACCGGCAAGCATGTCAGCCTCAGCAGACTCTGCGTTCAACATCAAAATCTCACGATAGGTATCGAGAACGCATTGGTATTGCTTGGAACCCAAGCAACTTTGCACCAGAGCCAGGCGCAATTGAAGGCTCTTTGGGTCGAGTATCGCAGCCTCTTTCAGATAAGGAACCGCTTCTGCATATTCCCCCAACCCATAATGGGCCATGCCTATCAGGACATTCAAACGCAACACTCCGGGCGAGGAGGAAGGTTGGCTCTTTAGGAGTGGGGTGAAAATCTGAATGGCCTGCTTCAGTACGCCGGATTTAAAAAGCGCCAATCCTAAGTTGAGCTTCAAACCAGGCATTGATGGATTGAGCGCCAATACCTTGCGATAAAGAGAAATAGCTTCGGAGTAGTGCTCTTGGCGCGCTTCAAGGAAGCCTAAATGGGCATAAGCTTCAGCGTTCGCAGGGTGAGCCTCCGAGAAAGCCCGCCATGCAGCTTCGGCCTCAGTGTTGTTGCCCTGCTGCTCCAGCATGATTGCCTTTTGGCGCTGATTATTCGCGGTCGTTGCTGTTTGGCCGAGACAGCAGATAGTCGCGATGGCGAATGTGATTGCAAGGACTATTCCTGAGTGCTCGACCCGATTCATACCCGTCTCCATTGACATTATCGCTTGTCGAAAAAGGCCAATAACTTTTGATGGCACAGATATAAAGAAATAGCGCGGCAGGGAATACCTGCCGCGCCCGGGTCAGAGGTTAGAAATGGAGCTTCGCACCAAGCTGCAATACGCGAGGATCATAAGCAGAGGTGATCTGTCCGAAGTTCGAATCCGTCGATCCAGAGTCGATTCCATTAAATTGCGTGTGATTGAAAGCGTTGAAGGTTTCGATTCGTAGTTGAAGACTCGGCCCTTCGCCAGATGATGTAAATGCAATGGACTTGAACAGAGACAGATTGAAGTTAAATCGGCCAGGCAGGACAACCGCATCCTTCCCAGCATTGCCGAACCCTTGGTTTGCACCTCCATTCCACGGGGCAACCGGACTCGCAAAAGCGCTAGTGTTGAACCAAGCTGACCGCTTTTTCGGATAGGAGACCTTACCGAGCAGATCAGGGCGATTACTAGTGTTGCCACCCAGACCAATAGTGTCGGCACCGTTATAGGAAATAGACTGCGGGGTCCCTGATTGCGCGATCGTGATGCCAGAGAATTCCCAACCTCCAAGGAACGAGCGTTCTACGATGTTGGAACTATGCGTGAAGAATGGAATGCTATAGATATAACTCGCGTTAAAGATGTGGCGTCGGTCTAATCCTCCTGAGCCACGGTCGTAGCCGGCATTGAAGGGATTAGAGAGTGAGTTCAAATCTCCGCTACCGTCATCGATTTCATGAGACCAGGTATAGGCCAGTTGTAAAGTAAGTCCATGCCGATTTTCCATGCGTAGACCAGCTTGGAGTGAGTGATAGTTGAAATTAGCTTCGTTCTCCTCTTGCACAATTGAGCTATAGCCAGGGTAAATCCGATAGAGGTTCGCGTTCACTGAGCCGTCAGCAACACTCTGTCGAAGGCCATACGGATTGCCTGGATTATTTGGATCGGTCAAGGGGAGGGTATTTATTCCACGGTCATCGTTCTGATCCCAGCCTGTAGAGCCTCCATACTGTAGAACCGCAATAACAGATTGTGCAAGCTGTCGTTGGAAGCCCAGGCTGAACGTAGTGGTTCCGGGCGGAGGATAGTTGTACTTCAAATTGGTAAGGGTAGAAGGAAAGGCCTGAGTCGTTGTTACTCCATTCAAAGCACTGGTATTCGGATTTGAGAAATAAACGTTGGTGGCGGAGGGTTGGTATGCGAACGGAGGATTCTGAGCCGCGTTATATACATCGTTGCCTTGTACGCGCTCATAAAAAACTCCAATACCACCGCGAAACACTGTCTTTCCATCGCCGGAGAGATCGTAGGCGAAGCCTATCCGAGGCTGCCAGGTATTGTATTTATTCTGAACCGCTCCACGGGGGAACCCATCGACACCCGCTTCCCTGATGCCGTTGAGATAGAACGCCTGACCGCCATAGGATGTCAGTGAGCTAGGATTGAGGGTTCCATCTGGATTGAGGGGATAACCTTGTGCGGCGCTATAGTCTGTCGGAACGAAATTCGCGAACTGGTTGAATCGCTCAAACGCGTGCGGCAACCCGTCGAACCGAAGCCCGAAATTGAGGGTTAGACGGGGCGTAACGTGCCAGTTGTCGTTGCCATAGAAGCCATAGTTGTTATTGACCCAATGCTTGTTTGCCAGATATTGAAGTTGTGTAAAGCTGGCAGCATCTCCGAGCAGGAAGTTTACATACGAGTCTTTGGAATATGCGCTTGAGTCGAAGTGGGCAGTCCCTTGAGTGTTTGCCTGAAGTTGCTGGTTTTTAACAACTCGCAAATAGCTGAAACCGAATTTGAATTGGTGCTTGCCTTTTGTCCACGATAGATCGTCACGAATCTGATAGCTTGCGTAAAAATTCTTCCATGGAAAGTAGTTTGAACTCCAGTTGGTGTTGTATGGAGCGCCCAGATCGATCTCAGGCATGCGGCTGCCTATGTTATTGGCAAGCGGAAAGAAGGTTGTGCCTGTCCATCCGGATGGCTGAGCCGATACACCTTGAGGGTTGATCGTAACCGTATTGTCGCTGTAATTGAATGCGGTTTCGTTGAGCAGCGAAGGAGAATACATTTGAGTTAACTTGAACGCCGCCATCCATGCTGGATTGAGCATGGTCGAGCCAGTCGTTGGGTAACTACTATCGCCCCACTGTGGCGGATACGATGTCTGAGTGACCGCATCATGTACATAGCGACCCATTAGCTGTAACTTGCTGTCAATAGCATGGTCGATGCGAACCACGTCTTCGTGAACATTGGTCGGTTGAGGAATAGACGAAATATATTGCCCAGTTCCAAAATTTGGCTTCGGGAAGGTCCCGGCGTTCATCTCGAGAACCGCATTCGGATCGATCAAATTAGCTGGAATTATATTATGTAGGAAGGGCTGTCCGGGAGTCAGTCCATCAGCTTGATAGAGTGCCAATTTGGCAGGATCGGCAGTGAGTGGAACCTGTGGGACAGTGCCGTTAGATGGAACAGTGTATGTCACTGGTTGTCCAGCCGTAGGAAAATTGCTTGATGCGATGGTATTCACAACCGATGGGGCGCTTCCGACGACAAGCCTCCGCCACTCTTCATTCACGAAGAAGAACGTTCTCTTACGAGAGTTGTTATATACATGCGGGATCCACAGTGGACCTCCGATATTACCTCCGAATTCATTCAACCGAAGCTCGGGCCGTGACTGGCCTGCGAGATTGCTAAAGTAGTTATTTGCGTCGTATGCTTCATTCCGATTGAACTCCCACAGTCCGCCGTGGAAATCTCGGCTTCCGGACTTAACGACCATGAGGATTGTTCCACCCGAGCCAATCCCATAATCGGGGCTGTAGTTGCTGTTGAGAGTCTGGAACTCTGCGAGCGCGTCGAGCGAGGGCAGTATATCGAAGCAACCACCGCATCCGCGATCGTTCATCTCTGCGCCATCCAACAGGTACACATTGTGATTCGCGCGAGTTCCATTGAAGCTGATTCCGTTACCAGATGTATTAGCATTTACCGTGTTGAAATCCGGCAAGTTGTTTGAGACGCCCATGCTAAGGGTCGCAAGTGCTGTCAGATTGCGGCCATTGGTGGCCAACTGTGTAACCTGCTGGCCGCTGATCAAATTGCTGAGTTCACTGGTTTCTGATTGAAGCTGCAACGCGTTCGCTTCAACTACTATCGTCTGACCTTGACTACCGACAATAAGGACGGCGTTCTCTTCCAGCGTTTGAGCGACGTTCACAACAATGTCAGTCTTGGTGTATTTCTGAAATCCTGGCGATGAAATGCTGAGCGTGTGATGGCCAACGCCCACATTAGCAAAACGGTAGTCTCCTGCACTGTTCGACGTGACATGTCTTGCTTGATCGGTGGCTAGATTAGTGAGAGTAATGTCCGCATTTGGAATTACTGCTCCCGTGGAATCTCGTACGGTTCCGTTTATGGTCGCGTTGTCCTGAGCTTGCGCGAATGGAAGGAACATCAGGCACAGCATGACCAAGCTGAGCAGACGAAAACGAGCGTAGTTCATGAGTCTCTCCTAAGCAAATCTTTGACAACCTGGATCTTCCGAGGAGGAGATTAGAAAGCTCCGCCCCGGATATCTAATATTTAGTCGATAATCTATAATCTTTAGATGTGGGATTGTCAATAGATTTCTTCAAATTAGCGCATCTACCGCAACATCAACCTCTTCCCCTCTATTCTCAGTTTTTAAATGGAGTAGTCGCTACCATAGTCACCGCAGGTCTCTACCTGAAGTAAAACGCCTCAAGGACTCAGATTCGCCTCGGGAACTTCGCGGATGCGAAGACCCAATTGCTTTCAAGAATAAGAGCTTGCATTTATCATTTATAATCTATAATCTGCTCCATATTGAGGGTGAACCTGAATTGAAGATAGACCCGGTCGCGTATCCCCAAGCTGTTGAGCCCCCTTATGTCTTCACAAAAAATAATGCATACGATCGCGACGCTGCGATTGAGCTGGTTGTACCTCAAAAAATGGGAAGCCAACAGTATATGCAGACGATCCGAGACTATAGGGTTCCCCCTGATGCAATCGCGATCTGGTACCTGGGACAGAATGGCTTCCTTCTCAAGGATGCTACCGGCCCACTGATTGGAATCGATTTATACCTGACAAATAGCTGCGCTGATAAGTTTGCTCAACTTCCCTATCGGTTAGACCGGCAACTTCCTATCTTTATTGAGCCTGAAGATCTCGACATCGACGTGTTTATTACGACTCATTCCCACGACGACCACGCAGATCCCGAAACTATTCGAAGGCTGACGAAAACGAGAACTAGCAGTTTTCTTGGACCGTTTGATTCAATGCGCGTCTATCAGGAGTGCGGTATACCGCTCTCCTCCTGTCGGCTCATCCATCCGGGTGAGATGGTCAGCATCGGCTCTTCGGTAACGGTACAAGCAACATTTGCGTTGCCAACCGATGCGACCGACCTTAACCACACCGGCATGTTGTTCCAGTTTTCCAATGGAATAAGTTTTTATAACAGCGGAGATACGGCCTACTCGGAAGGGCTTACGTCGCTCCTGCCGACAGATGTCGAGATTTGCGCTATCTGTATCAATGGCGGCTTTCATAACTTATCTCCAATGCAGGCTGCCACTATTGCTAAGGCAATCCGACCTCGAGTAGTACTTCCCTGCCATTACGACATGATGGTGAACAATGTCGGTTCACCGGAGATGTTGCGAGTTGCACTAGATTTATTAGGTTCGAACGCCGATTTTTTCATTATGAAATATTACGAACCCTGGCTTTACAAGCTTCGTCAGGATCAACAGCTTTGAACCCAGTATGGATATTAGGTGGTTTATGAACATATCTCTCGCAAACAAAGTGGCAGTCGTCACCGGTGCATCTTCCGGCATCGGCCTTGCAGTCACGCGCGCGTATCTTGATTCGGGGGCTGCGGGCGTCATCGCAGTATTTCGCCGACAGGAGATGCCACAAGAACTGGAAGAAGCCGTGCGGCTATATCCAGGAAAGCTCCACATCGTACGCGGCGATGTTGCTGAAGAGCAGACATCAATTGATTACACTAAAGCGGCCTTGGAACACTTCGGCCGAATGGACATTCTAGTGAGCAACGCCGCAGTCAGTGTCGTGAAACCGATTCATCTACATTCACCAGATGAATGGGACTCTGTTATGAACTCTAACGTTAAGAGTCTCTACTGGGCTGCTCGTCATGTAATTCCAGTAATGATTCAACAGGGTGGAGGGCTGATTCTAATTAGCGGGTCGATCTCAGGAGAGGCTGGTATCCCTACCCAGGGAGCGTATGCTCCTTCAAAAGGCGCTCTTCACCAGATGACGCGTCAGATGGCCATCGAATATGCCAAGCATGGAATTAGAGTCAATACCATCGCCTGCGGAACCGTCGATACACCGATTGTGCACCAGTCGGCTCAGGCCTCGGGTGATCCAGAAGGCTATTGGAATATGTTGCGTAATGCTCATCCAATCGGCCGCATTGCAAGTTCGAAAGAAGTCGCCGGCTTCTATACATATATGGCGTGCGATATGGCCACTTTTTTTACGGGAGCAGTCGTCATGATGGATGGCGGCTACACCGCGCAGTAGGGAGACTCGATGAAAATGATGCTCGCTGCCCGATATTTGGGTCCTGATCGCCTGGAAACAGAGGAGGTGCCTTTGCCTGTAATCGGCGATGAAGAAGCCTTGATTCAAGTAGAAGCGTGCGGCTTTTGCGGTTCCGATATTTCGATCGTTACGGGAACGCATCCGCGTGCAAAGGCACCTCTCACTATCGGTCACGAACTTTCAGGCCGAATCGTGGAGATTCAATCGTCGACCGGCCCATTTGAGCCCGGCGATCGAGTGACCACGTACCCTCTCATCTCCTGCGGACACTGTCATGCCTGTACCCATGGCAATCCTCATGTATGCCGCCAGCTTCGTCTCTTTGGCTTCGATGTGGACGGAGGTATGGCCGAGTTCGTGAAATTGCCGGTCTCGTCACTCATGAAGCTGCCAGAGGAGATGCCTGGACATATCGGGGCGCTGATCGAACCGCTTGCAGTCGCGGTGCACGGCATTGGGCGCACAAGTTTGCAAGGAGTGCAGGTTGCAGCAGTACTGGGAGCAGGGCCGATCGGACTTTTGACAGCTCTGGTAGCAAGAGAGCGAGGCGTATCCAATGTGATTATCAGCGATATCCTGCCGTCTCGTCTTGACCTTGCGGCGAGCCTGGGTCTGTCCGTGGCGCTGGCAGGAAAGGACCTCAAAAGCCTCATTATGGAACTCTCAGAAAGAAATGGAGCGGATGTTCTCTTTGAATGTGCTGGATCTGCCACCTCTGCCAGGGAGATGACGTCTCTGGTTCGTTCGCGGGGAGTGATCGTAAATCTGGGAGTCTTTAAGAAGCCGGTTGAGATTGATATGCAGTCGATCAATTTCAAGGAAATTGAGATGCTCGGCTCCAGGGTCTATGAGCGCAAAGACTTCCAAACCGCAATTGATCTCGCGATGCGACTTCCTCTCGATCAAATTGTGACGCATTCGTTTCCTTTGCACGATGTCGCTAGCGCGTTTAAACAGTTCCAGTCCGGAGAAGTATGTAAAGTACTGATTCGACCGATGGAGCATGTATCTTGAATCCATTTGCAGTGGAGGGAAAACTCGCCTTAGTCACCGGTGCGACGCGAGGCATCGGGTTGGGTGTCGCTCGAGCCTTCGGAGAATCCGGACTAAAGCTAATTTTGGTTGGTCGCGACATCAATGAACTGCAGCATGTGGCGGAAGAGCTGCGGCAAACCGCCCCGCAAGTTCACGTTGAACCGTTCGATCTGCTTCGTTCAGGAGAAATCGCATTCTGGTTTGAAGATCTGTGCGGAAGGGTCGGCACCCCGGATATTCTTGTGAATTCAGCCGGTATCTCTCGACGAGGAGCGGCAACCGATCTCGCACTCGAAGATTGGAATGATGTGATGGCACTCAACACGACCGCCATCTTCGAACTTAGCCGAGCATTCGCGAAGAGACGCATCGCTGAAGGTCAGGGCGGCAGAATCATTAATATCGCTTCGCTGATGACCGCAGCCGCAAGGCCAAGAACTTCTCCATACACAGCATCCAAAGGCGCCGTTGGACAGCTCACGAAAGCGTTAGCGGTGGAATGGGCTCAATATGGAATTCTCGTGAATGCGATTGCTCCAGGGTATATCGATACCGATCTGAATAAAGAACTCGTTGCGGATTCTAAATTCAATAACTGGGTCAAAGAGCGATGCCCCTTGGGTCGCTGGGGTACACCTGTTGATATCGCGTGGCCAGTTGTCTTTCTGGCAAGTTCTGCTGCAGCCTTTATTACTGGACAGGTCATTTTTGTGGACGGTGGCTGGCTGGCAACGTTCTAGGACGGCCCGAAATCACGCATTTAATCAATTGACAATCATGAAGTTAGCTTATTTTGACTCATTTCAATCTATAGTCTATAGTTTCGATGTTATCCATTACGCTTCGCGAGGCTTTCATTGCACCTAGCTAATGCCGTTCCCGCGTCTCAGAGCGCGTCCAAAGTCCCTCTGAATCGAACGGTGGTAGAAAGCGCGATGACCGCATCTTTGGGTGGCCTTCTTTTTGGCTTTGATACAGCGGTTATCGCCGGTGTAACAGGAGCACTGACCGATAAATTTTTTTTAACGCCAACGTCCCTCGGCTTCACCGTTGCTATCGCGCTCTGGGGGACGATCGTGGGAGCTGCCTGCGGCGGTTATGCGGGCACTCGATTTGGCCGTCGGGACAGCTTGCGTGCGCTGGCACTTCTCTTCATTATCTCCGCCCTTGGATGTGCCTTTGCATGGGACTGGGCTTCCTTCCTCGTGTTCCGTTCTATCGCAGGCATCGCAATTGGAGCCTCTTCCGTTTTGGGACCCATGTATATCGCGGAGATCGCGCCTGCACAATGGCGGGGACGCATGGTTGGTTCATTCCAACTCAACATTGTCTTTGGAATCCTGGTCGCGTACTTCTCCAACTATGTGATCGGCACCTTTAATCTTGGCCCGACCGAGTGGCGATGGAAGCTTGGAGTTTCAGCCATACCTGGATTTCTGTTCTTGATCATGCTGTTCCGAATTCCGCGGAGTCCTCGCTGGCTTGTAGAAAAGGGCAGAGTAAGAGAGGCAAAGGAAGCTCTCAACCAGATCGCGGGAGCAGCGGCATCGTCCGAGCTCGAAGCGATCGAGGAATCGCTTGCCATGGATCGTAGCGCCGGCAATCAGCCTCTATTCTCGCGACGCTATCGTGTTCCAGTCGCGCTGGCGGTAATGATCGCTCTCTTCAATCAGTTTTCCGGTATCAACCCTATTCTTTATTACTTGAATGACATCTTCCAGAGAGCTGGCTTCACAAAGGTCTCTGGGGATCTACAAGCGGTAGCCATCGGTGCAACGAATCTGGTCTTCACGGTTGTCGCAATGTGCATCATTGATAAAGTGGGACGCAAGAGACTCTTGATTGTCGGATCGGTAGGAACTTTCGTATGCCTTACGACGATTAGCGCTCTCTTTTTAACTGGAAAGCACCAGAACCTTTTGCTGTGGCCACTTGGAGGCTTTGTCGCATTCTTCGCCGTATCGCAGGGATCCGTGATCTGGGTCTACATCAGCGAAATCTTTCCGAATTCTGTGCGAGCTAAGGGCCAGAGTCTGGGAAGTTTCACGCATTGGCTTACGTGTGCAACCCTCGCCAACTTCTTCCCGATTGTTGCAGTACATACCGTGTCCGCACCATTCATTTTTTTCTCTTCGATGATGGTGCTCCAATTCATTGTTGTTGTCTGGTTTTTCCCCGAGACCAAAGGATTCACACTCGAGGAGTTGCAACATCGTCTTGAGACGAAGTAAGCCTCCGCACAGCCAATGGCCCAAAAAATACATATCTGAACTAGTACAGGAGTTACAAATGGAACGAAGACAGTTTCTCAAGAATTCTGCAATGGCAGGCGCTTCACTTGCTTTTTCCGGAAAGAAGGCCTGGGCAAACTTCGCTGATGCTCATATTGAAGTTCTCCTGGACGAGCCGAAAGGCGAGATCTCCCCTAATATCTATGGCCAGTTCACAGAACACATCGGAGGCGTCATTTACGACGGCGTATGGGTCGGAGAGAAATCGAAGATTCCTAACCGCTATGGTATCCGTTCCCAGCTACTGGACCTGATGAAACATATCCATGTTCCTGTCATTCGTTGGCCGGGAGGTTGTTTCGCAGATAGCTACGATTGGAAAGATGGTATCGGTCCAGCTTCGAAGCGGCTGCGGCGTACCAATTTCTGGGAGGGAGATCCTGATGCGATCAGGCTTCATGAGAAAGGCCCTCAAATATTCGAACCCAACGAATTTGGCACCAATGAGTTTGTCCGGTTTTGTAAGCTGTCTGGGGCACAACCGTATCTTGCGGCAAACCTGCGAAGCCTTCCCGCGCTTGATTTCGATCATTGGGTGGAATACTGCAACTCACCAGCAGGAAGTACAACCCTGGCGGAGATGCGCGCGAGCGATGGCTTCCCGGAGCCATTCAATGTCCGCTACTGGGGTGTGGGTAACGAGAGCTGGGGATGTGGCGGAAACTTTACTCCAGAAGAATATGCATCCGAGTTTCGCCGCTTTACGACATGGATTCCTAAATATGGTATCGATCTGCAACTGATAGGTTCCGGGCCGAATGGCAATGACATCGATTGGACACATCGCTTTTTCGACCAGATCTATTCCGACCATGCTTACCACAATGCTAATTTCACCGGCTGGTCTGTGCATCACTATGCATCGGACCTGAGCCGCGGCAGAACAAAGGATTGGGCTTCAAGTAAGGGAGACGCTTTACAGTTCGATGCAGTGGACTGGTATGAGCTCTTGCGCGAGAGCAACCGCATTGAGCAGATCATTAACGATCAGTGGGCAGTCATGGGACAGTACGACACGCAGCATCACATAAAACTGGTAGTCGATGAATACGGTCCGTGGTATCGCGAAGGGACGGAGCTTGACCCTACTCACATCTTCGGCCAACAGGTGACAGTGCGCGATGCGCTAGCCACGGCGCTGACGCTGGATACCTTTAATCGAAACCCTGAGAAGGTGAGCATGGCCACTTGCGCACAACTAATCAACAACTTAAACGCGCTTTTTCTGGCGCATGAAGATCGATTTTTCGCGACACCAAACTTCCATATCTTCGCTATGTACGCCGCTCACCAAGGCGGGCAAGCGCTGCGAACTGAGTTCTCCGCTCCAGACGTGCAATACCTGCGTGATGGCGAATCGGCGCGCTTCTGGGGTCTGAACGGCTCGGCATCTCGAAAAGGACAGCTTGTGACGCTAACCATAGTTAATCCAGATCTGTCGAAGGCAACCGAAACCCAGATCGCACTTAGAGGAGCCAGAGTAATTCGTGCATCGGGTTCCGTTCTTGCTGCCAGCGACATGCACGCTCACAATACCTTCGATCAGCCAAATGCGGTAGTGCCTGCAAATCTAACGGTAACGATAAGTGATCAACTATTGAACGTCAGTATTCCGGCAGCGTCTGTTACCAAGTTGGATGTGGTCCTTGGATAAACAATTTCAACCACTTGCCTGCAATTAAACTTGTACCCGATGTTTGTTCACCGGCAGCCACGCTTCAGAAGCAGGTGCAACACTTTCAACTCGCAATATCAGTCCATAGTGTTCATTGAGCCCTATGGGTCTGCTCGTTGCCTACGCAGTAAGTTCAGTGAAGAAATGCTGGCCGAGCGGCCACGCTCTCTTGGAATCGAGGTTCGCCGCAAGTGTAAAGTCACTAGCTTCGTACAGCAGGTGATTCGAAGCTGCCCTCGGTGCCGACCTTGACATCAAGCAGTCGCTTCGTTCTTTATGAAGAACTCTGTATTCGATGTGATAATTCTGTTGCCCCTGACCAACTGTTAGGCAGGAAAGCGAAACAAATAAAGTAAAGGACTCAGGAATATCCCATGGCACCCAAATCGACCTCACTATTCGGAAGCATCTTGTCGCTAACAGTTCTTCTTTTCGCCTTTGCGATGAACCCGGCCAGCGTCGCTTTAGCGCAAAAGGCCGCCCCCCGCCCTTGCGATCTCTTCGCGTCCGCAACGCCCTGTGTTGCTGCTATCAGCACCACTCGCGCCCTGTACAGCGCGTACACCGGCCCGCTGTACCAGGTCACACGACAATCCGACCAAACCCACACCAATATCGGTCTCCTTCCCGACGGTTATGCAAACGCCGCAACGCAGGACACCTTCTGCGCCAACACGACCTGCACCATCACCAGGCTCTACGACCAGTCACCCAACCACAACGACCTCGCGCCCGCGCCTCCCGGCGGCGCAGCGCGCGGACCTGGGCCCAACGGCTATGACCTCCCCGCCGTGGCCAATGCCCTCCCTGCAACCGTAGCCGGACACAAGGTTTACGGTATCGCCATCTCCCCTGGCATGGGTTATCGCAACGATAACCCAAAACAAACAGCGGCCAACGGTGAACCCGAAGGCGTCTACATGGTCACCTCCGCTCTCAATCTCAACGGCAAGTGCTGCTTCGACTTTGGTAACGCCGAGACGAACGATCTCGACAACAAAGCTGGACACATGGATGCCATCAACATCATGTGTCATGGCGACCCCTGCAGTCCCGACGCGGGACTGGACATGGAGGACGGCATCTACGGCCACCTCAAGGTTCCTGCCGACACTACCTTCGTCACCGATATGGGTGCCAGCGATGGTCAGCATACCTTTGCCATCTACCAGGGCAACGCCCAATCAAGATCTCTGACCAGTACCGACATCATCCCTCTTCCGAATGGCTATCAGCCGATGAAACAGGAAGGAGCCATCATCCTGGGAATCGGCGGCGATAACAGTAATTGGGCCAAGGGATATTTCTTCGAGGGTGTCATGACGAAGGGAATGCCTACCAAGCCGGCAATGGAAGTAGTTCAGGGCAACATCGTTGCCGCTGGTTACGCTGGCGAGCTTAAGCCCTGACACTGCGGCCATGAACGATCGCCGCATCAGAGTACCCTCTACCATTGAGACTAGCTTGCGTTCAGGAACACGGCTAGGCGAGTCTGCGAACGGAATCCTTCATTTTGAGTTCGGTATCCAACACGATGTCTTGAGGCGGAGAATCCATCCCATTGATTCTTTCCAGCAACAAACGCACAGCCGAATAGCCGAGTTGGTAACTGGGCTGGAAGATGCTGGTGATTGCGGGCTCTGTCATCTGCGTAAACGCCAAGCCATCAAAGCTGATAATGGATACGTCTTTCGGGCACTTTAGTTTTTGGTTTTTAACCGCAGCTAGAGCGCCAACGGCCATCAGATCGCTCGCGGTAAAGATGGCTGTCGGTCTGGGGAGAAGATTTAACAAGCGGAGGGTGCAAGCATATCCGCTCTCCTGATCAAACGATCCCGACTGTAGATACTCCGATAGAACGACGATCTTATGCTCCGCCATCGCCTTTAGAAATCCATCTACGCGCTCAGTTGCCGTCGTGACGTTCGACGGCCCACGAACAATTCCAACCTGACGGTGGCCCATATTGATTAAGTGTTGCGCCGCAAGATAACCGCCAGCCGCATTCGCAACAGTGACGCTGTCACCTTTCCATCCCTTCGGCTTCCGGTCCACGCACACGACAGGAGGCATCCCCTTGCCTACAATCTTGTGATCGACTGATGGAATCAGGATGATGCCAGCGGCGAGAAAGGACTGAAGGTCTGCCAGATACGCTTCTTCCTTCTTAACGTCATTGTCTGCATTACAGAGCAACACCCGATAATTGGACTTGAATGCCAGATCCTCTACCCCCCGCACGACCGCAGGGAAAAAAGGGTTCATGATGTCCGGAATAATTACCCCGATGAGGTTGGTCTTATTGCGTCGCAGCCCTCTCGACAGGTGATTAACCGAGTAGCCGAGCTCTTCTATTGACTTTAGAACTCTTTTCTTGAGCACCTCTCGTACAGTCGCTGTGTCATTGAGGACATGCGAAACGGTACCGACCGACACATTCGCATGAGCGGCAATATCGTGCATCGTTGTTCGCCCCGATGCTGGGGATTTGTCGCGCTGTCCCGCCATTAGCTGTGCCTTTCATCGATCAAGAACGCAACGAAAACCGATGGCTCCGGAGCGATCGAGGCTCGGAGCCATGAGAAGGTACTTTCCATGTTGGGATAACTTATACGCTTGTGGAAAATACCAGCGTGAACCCTGTGGCTGGTAGTGGCTTCCTCCACGCAGAATAGCAGCGCGTGTGTGTGCATCGGTGTATTCATCCGTCCATTGCCAAACGTTACCTACCAGATCTTGTACTCCAAAAGGACTGGCGCCATTTGGATGCGCCGCAACGTCCGACGGTGGCAGCATCGATCTGCCAGTGTCGACCGTGGGGACATCTTCTCTGTTCCACTCCATTCCCCAAGGGTACGTCCTTCCATCCAATCCCTGAGCAGCATATTGCCATTCCCATTCGTGAGGAAGCC
This sequence comes from Granulicella sp. L56, assembly GCF_009765835.1. Classification (NCBI taxonomy): domain Bacteria; kingdom Pseudomonadati; phylum Acidobacteriota; class Terriglobia; order Terriglobales; family Acidobacteriaceae; genus Granulicella; species Granulicella sp. L56. Next base: position 57,822 of record NZ_LMUS01000006.1, read on the forward strand.
TTTTACCGGTCCAAGCCGCGTAAGCACGGGCGTCCTCGATAGATACCCACGTTACCGGCTTGCTGCCCCAGCCGTCGGGATAGTTGTTGCCGTGCCAGTCTTTCAGAAAATTATGATCATCGGCTGGATGGTATTTTGTAGCGTCTAAAAATGCTTTGAACTGCGCATTCGTTACAGGAAAAGTATCGATCCAGAAGGCAGGAATATGGATCTCTATCTCATGATAGCGGCGTGCTGAAGGCTCGCCCGGATACTGCACATCGACTCCTTCATCGTTGGTACCTTCAATCTCAATTCCATTGACGCGAAAGACAAAATCGGCCGATGGAATAGCTGACATCCCAGATGGTTGAGACTTGGCTGGTGCTGTCTTTGCGATGGGTACCAGTTGCTGGGGGACAGTCGTCCATCCGTGGGAGTAGTTCGCGAGAGGTTTTTCCGCAAGCTCTTTCATTGTTCGCATCAAGGCCGGAAGTTGTTCGGGTTCCGAAGATGACGCCAGAATTGCTCCATAAGCGTTCGCTTCAATCGAAAAATCAAGAACAATTTTGTCGCCTTCTGGCTTTGGCTTGAGTTCTATCCCATGCCACAGGTCGTAGTAGTGCATTCCTGTCTCGGCAGACAGAATCATCTGCCTGCCCGATTCAGGATAGGAGTTGCGATTGACAATAGTCCAGAGCGTGGAATGATCTCCGGGCCATTTGCTGGCGAAGACTCCATACTGCTGCATGGGCGTATGGGGCTCCCACTTGGGAGAGACCAGCAGTTTATTGAAAGCCCTCTCAATCGTCGCAATCCGACGCAGAGCTTCTGCATCGCGCGGAGTCATGCCGTTCCAGATGCCCCAGATGTTTTCCCATGATTCGAAGCCGATGCCGTTGAAGAAGGAAAATTGAAGATCATCCGTATGACTGTGCGCCCATCGATCCGAAATATTAACCATATGCCGGGTTTCGAGCCACTTGTAACGGCTTACCGTTGGCACAAAATCGTACTTCCAGTAGCCCCAGCTCATGTTGTTGTAGTTGAGCATCTCGTCGGAAGCCGGCCCAAGTTCGGGTTCGAGAGCGAGAGGATGGCCAAGACTATCGGATGCTCTACGAAATGTCCGCGGAATCCCTTCCAGGGTGTCACCATTGATACCGTCCGCATTCACCTCTGCAAGCTCACGAGAGAGTGCCTGTGCATCTGGCTCATCTTGCTTGCGTGTTCCCTGATCCCACAGCATCACGGGGAAAAAGACACGCACCCCTCGATGGTGGAAGTCGGCGACAAACTCTTTGATTTCTTCGCGGCCGCCGGGAAGATCGGCGAACAGATCGTACTCGTTGCGATCATCGATTCCGATGTTGGGATAGGTGGGCCACACGAGCACGCTGTCGATGCCGCCGTAACGCGTCTCTAAGTCCTTCAAGTAACCATCGACCGTATAATGGCGCGTGGCGACGTCATAAAAGAAGCGGTCATGCACCATCATCTGCGGCTGAACAAAGCTCGACTGTGTCCACCGCAGTTCGGGACGTTCGTACTCAGCGCCATCGAAGCCCACTCGGATGCGCCTTTCGTCACGCCAATGATGTAGGTCGTCGAGCCACGCCTGTGTCTCAGCGGGAGTACAGGTTCGGGGAGCGCTTCGCACAAACCATTGGGGCGGCGCCGCGCAGGAAGGACCATCGATCTGTTCTCCCTGAAGATGGAGCACGGTGTCCTGGCCATGCGCGAGAGAACCAGCGAGAGTAAGGCACAGCATGGCGAGAACAGTGCGAAACCGGTACATAGAAACTCCTTTAGGCTACAGCTAAGAAATGCCAATATAAAACGATTCAAGTACTATCGGCAAGAAGTTTGGCTAGAGATTGCGAAAATGCCGGTTGACCGACAGTACGTTGACAACTCTTGTTAGCGCATAACTTGCTTGAATACGTGAATGATTTGATCAAATTTGAGAGTTTCTGCTTGCTTAAGTTAAAAAGCTTGACAACTTGAGATGTGGATTACTAGGATGGCCACGCTTCTATTTTGAATCGATTCAAAAATATAAAACATTTAACGCGTGCTGGGAATCCAGCCCGAATCTACGGAGGTTTCGATGTTGTTTCCCAGGCAACTCAAATTTATTCTCTCGATCTTCGCAGTAATATCCTGCCTGACAATCGCTCCTTCATTGCATGCGCAGTTTGCCAGCGGCATTGAAGCCACGGTAGTGGATTCAACTGGCGCTTCGATTCCGATGGCGCAGCTAACGCTGGTGAATAAGGCGACTCAGGTCAGTCAGAGAGCCGTGACCGACTCTCAAGGGTATGTCCACATTCTTCAACTTCCCCCGGGAACATATCGTGCCGAGATTAAGGCAACAGGCTTTAAAACATGGCAACTCGACAATATTCAGGTAGAAGGCCACGATATCCGAACCATTTATCCGAAGCTCGCTGTTGGCAGTGAGAACACGACCGTCACCGTAACAGCAGATGCTGAAACGGTAGAGACCACCAAGGGCAACATTGGGCGCGTTCTCGAAGCGGAGACAATGCGCGAATCTCCGATGGTCGGGCAAGACGTCTACGCCTCCGTAGCGACTTTGGCGCCGGGTGTCACCGGGCTCGGAGATGCGTCTGGCAATATCTCTGCTGCTGGCTCGGTTGGGACCAGCAGCTTTAACGCGGAGGCAGGTTTTCAGATCAATGCCGCCGGCCAACGGCAGGAGGCCAACGAATATCAGGTAGATGGCACGGTCGTCGACGGTAACTCCCGCGACGGCGTCGTGAATATCACGCCTGAGCCCGAAACCATTCAGGAGATGAAGGTCACCGCTTCAACCTTCTCTGCCGAAAAGGGGCGACAGAGCGGCGCGCTGATAGAGATCTTCACAAAGCCCGGTACGAACCGTTTTCATGGCATGTTGTCTGAGTTTCATGCGGACAAACCTCTTACTTCGCGCACGGAGTTTCAGACTGAAGTGCCGAAGTACAATCGCAACGACTTCGGCGGAACAATAGGCGGGCCGATCATCAAAGACAGAACGTTTTTCTTTGGATCTCTGTTCTGGACACGCGCAGTGCTGGGAAGTACTTATGTAGAAAATGTCGAGACGCCGGCATTGCGGAATTGGGTTGCCAGTAATGAACCGAACTCGATTGCGAATATGTTCCTGTCGCAGGCTCCGCCTGCTGTCGATCCAACCGCAAACTTCCTGACGGCGGCCCAGGTAGAAAACAACTATGGCAGCACCTACGCACCGCCACCGATCCCGAGTGACCTGGTCGTTGAGGGAACATCCACGATTAATGTCTCTCCGATCGCAAATGGCTTCCAGGGACATCTAAGGCTGGATCAAAATATGAGCGGCGGTAAGGACAAGGTATTTTTCAGCTTGTTTCGCAACACCACACAGGGCGAGACTGCGGATGGCCGTCCTAAATACTCCTACATCGCTCCTAATGCCACGCTTTATGCAAAATTCGACTACCTTCATGTCTTCTCCCCGTCGCTTGTGAATGAAGCCGGCATGAGCTACGTGCGGAATACTGGCAGCCAGTCGGACAAGATACCTTCGCTGCCGAATGTGTATTACATTGGCGGCATTGACGATCATTTCTCGCAGTGGGGACCATCGAGCTGGGCGCAAAACAATTTCATCTATCAAGATGATCTGACCTATACCCACGGAGGCCACACCTTTCATGTGGGGCTCAATGTGGACCGTCAGCAAGATTTCGATAACTTCACAAATGGCCTTGTTCGACCATACTTCTACTTTCTCAACGTTCTCGATTTTGCAAGCGACCATCCATTTGATCAGGGTGGTCCAGTCGTGGATCTGGCCACGCAGACGACGGCGCATGATCTTTATCAGCGCGTGATGATGCTGTATGTTGCTCCCTACATCCAGGATGATTGGAAGATCTTGCCGCGACTTACTCTCAATCTTGGCCTACGGCTGGATGACTTTACACATCTCGCAACGGTAGAGAATGGTCAAAAACCAATTTCATTCTTTACTCCCGGCACTGGTTCTACGTTTGCCGAACAGACAGCAAATGGCAGCATGCAAGCACGCGGTTCAAATGGAGCGGCTACTACAAGCGCTCGATATCGCTTCGTTCCGCGAGTTGGTTTTGCGTGGGACGTTCATGGAAACGGAACGCTGTCTCTCCATGGTGGCTACGGCATATTCAACGACAAGGTAGGCGAATATGCCTACGTGAATAATATGCGCACGAATCCTCCGGGATATGCTGATCCCTCTCTGAGTATCTTCAATCCCGGTACAACCCTCGCCAATTTCTCTTATGGAGCGAGCAGCTCCGGAGCTCAAGGTTTCGCTCCTCCTCCGGGACTGACCTACAAGGTCGATTCTCACGGCGGTCTGGTCGGAACGCGGACCCAGGTTGGAGGTATCGATCCAAATTTGACTCCGCCGCTGGTTCATAGCTGGGGCCTTGGTCTCCAACAGATGGTGGGAGGTTTCGTTGTCGAGCTTGACTATCTGGGCACAGCAAGCCGTAACCTTTTCCTGCAGACCGACGTCAACCGATTTTCCGGTGACTATATCGTGAACAACGGCACGTCGAAACGATTGAATCAGAGTTTCGCTGGGGTGATCTATGGCCGGAGCGTTGGCATTGCAAACTCCAATGTAGGTGCCTTCGGCATCTCCCGCCACTTTTCACATGGATGGACAACGCACGTCACCTATACCTTTAGCAAGTCGCTCGACTACGTGAGCAGCAACGATAATGGCGTCGGCGGGGGAGAAGCTGTATTCGATGCACAACATCCTGAACGGCAATATGCCCGCTCGGATTACGATGCCCGGCATCGCCTCTCAGCAGACGCAGTATGGGATATTCCTGGATTCCGTTCAGGATTTCTAGGTACTCTCACTAAGGGCTTTACGGTGTCGCCTATCGTAATTCTGCAGTCGGGCAATCCCTATAACATCTATACGTCTGCTACATATTCCGCTGGTGGAGACTACAACGCCGACGGCTATGGATATGACATCCCCAATGCACCTGCGTTTGGTCGTGTCATCCATGCCAGCCGTTCAAATTACTTGAAGGGGGTTTTCACTGCCTCTGAATTCCCTGCCCCGACACGGGGAACAGAAGGAAATCTTGGGCGAAATGTCTATAACGGCCCAGGCTTTGCCCAGACAAATATCGCAGTGCAGAGATCGTTCCATGTGCCTATTCTGGGGGATTCAGGGAGACTTGAGCTTCGCGGTGAATTCCTGAATGCTTTCAACCGTGTCAACCTTGAAACTCCGGTAGGAGATCTGTCTAATAATCTCTTTGGTAAATCTACCGGACAGTATATGCCACGGCAGATTCAGCTCGTCGGGCACCTTCGCTTCTAACGTAACGCATCCGAGAAAAGGCATCTCTTCCGGATGCTCGTATATACGCTGCTTTGACAGTTATTATTTCTACACTTAAGGAGAAACCGCTTGTATCAACCGCAGGCTTACATTGTCGTTCTCCTGCTTATGATCACCAGCATGCTCTGCTGGGGCTCGTGGGCTAATACTCGAAAGCTCACAACCGGTTATGCCTTCTCTCTCTTTTATTGGGATTACGTGCTCGGCATCGTAATTGCAGCTCTGGTCTGGGGATTTACGCTTGGCAGTCTCAATGGTGGCACGAGCGCCTTTCTCCAGAATCTCGCGAGTGCCGATCGCAATCATTGGCTGCTGGCTATCGCAGGTGGAGTTATTTTTAATGTTGCCAACTTGTTGTTGGTTGCATCGATCGATTTGGCAGGCATGGCCGTTGCCTTTCCCGTAGGCATCGGCCTCGCGTTGATTGTCGGCGTGATCCTGAACTACATCATCCAACCAGCGGGTAACCCACTTTTTATCTTCGGCGGAGTTGCACTGGTCGCTGCCGCGATTCTTCTGGATGCTTTGGCTTATCGGCGGCGAGAAGCCAGTAACACCGTTAGCACGCGCGGTGTCATTTTGAGCGTCGTCAGTGGCCTACTGATGGGCACTTTCTATCCTTTCGTCGCCAAGTCTACTCTTGGAGAGCACTCGCTCGGGCCCTACGCTGTCGCTTTTGTGTTCGCTCTGGGTGTTGTGATCTGTTCTCTTCCCGTCAATAGCTGGCTTATGAGCCACTCGCTCACCGACGAGAAGCCAACATTCTTCAAAGAGTATCGTCAGGCTCGAACAAGTTGGCATATCTGGGGAGTAGTGGGCGGCGCGATCTGGTGTACTGGAGCAGTTGCCAGTTTTGTTGCTTCTCGCGCGAATCTGGTCGGCCCGGCTGTTTCCTATGCGATCGGCCAAGGCGCCACCATGATCTCCGCAATCTGGGGAGTCTTCGTCTGGCGCGAGTTTGCTAATGCGCCTAAGTCTTCCCGTCATCTGCTTCCCTATATGTTTGTCTTATTTTTGCTGGGGCTGGGACTAATCGCCGCAGCGCCGCTCATTGCAAGATAGTTTTGAGGAACATATGAAAAAGATAGTAGTGGTGGGAAGCATTAATCTCGATCTCGTCTCTTACGCGGCACGGATGCCGCTTGCAGGTGAGACTATCCTCGGCGAGGGATTTGCAACCCATTCTGGAGGGAAAGGCGCAAATCAGGCCGTGTGCGCTGCTCGCCTGGGAGGAGATGTCTCGATGGTGGGGCGGCTCGGTGAGGACAGCTTTGCGAGCGAGCTTCGAGAAGGGCTAAACGCGGCTGGCGTGGATACCGGATGCGTAGAGAATGTCGCTGGATCATCTGGTACAGCGATCATTTTAGTCACTGCCGATGGTTCAAATTCCATCGTTGTGAATCCAGGAGCGAACGCCTCACTCCGGCCTCAAGATTTGCTTGCCTTTGAGGACCTCTTCCGAAGTGCCTCAATCATTCTCTCCCAACTCGAAATTCCGCTCGAGACCGTCGAAGAACTAGGACGCATCGCTGAGCGGTTTGGGGTTCCGTTTCTTCTGGATCCAGCGCCTGCGTTGCCGTTATCGCCCGCTTTGCTAAAGGCTGTCACATGGCTGACGCCAAATGAAAGCGAATGCCAGAGTCTCCTTAAATCTTTCGGGTATTCGGGAGTCGAAACGTCAAATAATATTCCACCGGAAGAAGCGGTCCAGCCTTTCCTTGACGCAGGCGTCCGCAACGTCATCCTCAAACTCGGTGAGCGTGGAGTCTATATGGCTGGCCGAGATGTCGAACCGGCTTACATCTCTTCTTTTCCAGTAACAGCAATTGATACAACGGCGGCAGGAGACGCCTTCAACGGGGGATTCGCGTTTGGATTGACATGTGGCGGCCTTGATCCTTTATCTGCTGCACGCTTCGCGAACGCAGTTGCGGCAGTTTCTGTTACCAAGAGCGGAGCGCAGAGCTCTATGCCACAGATTGCGGAAGTCGATGCACTCTCAAATACAGAAGAGCATAATCGACAGCAACCTCCATGCGCGAAGACGTTACCTTACCGCTGATGCTTGCGCTGAAAAGACGAGTACGGTTGCCACGATTTATGAGCGGCAAAAAGCCGTGCCACTTTTACTGTGGGCACGGCTTCCATGTTGGTTGATTTGATTTACTGGCCGAAGTTGACGGACTCGATGCCGAGGAATTCGGCGGACTGGCCTAGCTCTTCTTCGATGCGGAGGAGCTGGTTGTATTTGGCGATGCGGTCGGTGCGGCTGGCGGAGCCGGTCTTGATCTGTCCGGCGCCCGTGCCTACGGCGAGGTCGGCGATGAAGGTGTCTTCGGTCTCGCCGGAACGGTGGCTGATGATGCTGGTATAGCCGAAGCGGCGAGCCAGTTCGATGGCTTCGAGGGTCTCAGTGACGGTTCCGATCTGGTTGACCTTAATCAGAATGGAGTTGGCGACCTTCTGCTCGATGCCCTGCTGTAGGCGGGTAGTGTTGGTGACGAAGAGGTCGTCGCCTACGAGCTGCACGATGCCGCCGATCTGGTCGGTGAGCAGCTTCCAGCCATCCCAGTCGTCTTCGGCGAGGCCGTCTTCGAGCGAGACGATGGGGTACTGACGCACCCATGACTCCCAGAATGCTGCCATCTCGGCGGAGGTCTTCTCGGACTTGTCGGACTTCTTGAAGACGTACTTGCCGGTCTCCTTGTTGTAGAACTCGCTTGCAGCGGGGTCGAGCGCGATGGCGATCTCTTCGCCGGGCTTGTAGCCTGCGAGTTGAATGGCTTCGAGGATGAGTTCGATGGCCTCGGCGTTCGACTTGAGGTTGGGTGCGAAGCCGCCTTCGTCACCGACGGCGGTGTTGTAACCCTTCTTCTTGAGTACGCCCTTGAGGGTGTGGAAGACCTCGGTGCCCCAGCGGAGGGCGTCGGAGAAGGTCTCGGCGCCGACGGGCATGACCATGAACTCCTGGAAGTCGACGTTGGAGTCGGCGTGCGAACCGCCGTTGAGGATGTTCATCATTGGGGTGGGCAGAAGACAGGCGTTGACGCCGCCGAGGTAGCGGTAGAGTGGCAGCTTGAGGGCTTCGGCCGAGGCGCGGGCGCAGGCCATGGAGACGGCGAGGATGGCATTGGCGCCGAGCTTGCTCTTATTTTCGGTGCCGTCGATCGAGATCATGGTGGCGTCGATGAGGCGCTGGTTGCTGGCGTCCATCCCGGTGAGTTCGGGAGCGAGGATCGACTCTACATTTTCGACTGCGTTGAGAACGCCCTTGCCGAGATAGTGGTCCTTGTCACCGTCGCGAAGCTCTACGGCCTCGTGCTCGCCGGTGGAGGCTCCGCTGGGAACTGCGGCGCGCCCTTTGGCTCCGCCGTCGAGGATGACGTCGGCTTCGACGGTGGGGTTTCCTCGGGAGTCGAGGATTTCGCGGGCGTGGATAGAGACGATCTCGGTCATGTTGCTCCTATGGTTTGAAGTTTGGGGGTGCTGGGCGACGACGCGGTGCATCAGGCGCTCATTCAATTTGGGGCGGCGGTCGACGCGAACGGGAGCACCGCCAGCTGCGGCGATTGTCTGCACCAATCCTGCGTCGGGAGAGCTCACTCACTGGATTTTAGCAAAGCATTTAAGAAGCGGGCTGAATGTGGCGTGAATCGCCTGAAATGAGCTGTTTACCGGATTGAGACGGGAGTAGCAGGTTCGATTCCCTTTCGCCAGATTTGTTCCTCGGCGGAGGCGATTCGCTCTAACCTTCTCTTTAATGGCCTGTCTAACAATCAGGCCTGAAATTGCTTGATTGTTAAGAGGATCAGCCATGAAGCTTTCGATTGCGACCGCCGCTCTCATTTTTGTCACCATTCCCGTTATTGCCCAGGATGCGCGGAGTGGAGTTTCGACGCCTCCTGCATCGGACATTACCGCGACCGACGATAACAGCCCCGCGACTCCGGTGTTGACGCCGCGCGTGCCTGAAGCGAAGCCCTCGGCGGCTGTGCCTGCGGACTCCTCGAACACCAACACCATTACCTATGGACCGTATGTACCTTATCGTGCGGCTGGCGATGCTGCACCCGGGACGGCACCGACCGACACATCTGCGACAACGGCTGCCTTTGATCCGGATGCCAATATCGTGACGACGACTGTTCCGGATACTTCTGCGGCCGCGGACTCTCCCTCTGACGATGAGGGGATTGTGACCAGCGTGCCGGAGCGCGAGGGCGAGATTCGCGAGGGAACGCTGCTGCGGGCGCGCATTACGCAGGGACTTTCGACGACGAGCACGCTTGAGGGCTCTCCGTTTTCGGCTTCGCTGACGCAGCCGGTCGAGAAGGATGGACGCGTGATTCTGCCCATTGGCTCGATCGTCGAGGGACGCGTTACCGAAGTTCGCAGCGGACGGAGAATCTCGGGCCGTGCGGCGCTGCACCTTGAGGCGCATGATGTGACGCTTCCGGATGGGTCGCACTATGTGATTCACGCGCAGCTGATCGATACGGATCAGACCGACCACAGCACCGTGAACCGTGAGGGCACGCTGGTTCGCAGGGACCATCCGAAGGAGACGCTGGCGGCGATGTCGGTGGCTACCGGTGGCGCTGCGGCTGCGGGCGCGATGGTTGGTGGAGGCGTGGGCGCTCTGGTAGGCGCGGGGATTGGGGCGGGAGCGAGCACGATTATCTGGCTGAAGCAGGATCGACAGGAGGCGTTGCCCAAGGATTCGCTGCTGGTGTTCAGCCTGACGACACCGATGATTCTGAAGCCCCTGAGCAATAACGCCATGAGCGGCAATGTTACGAGCGACAACACCGTGAGCAGCGTGGCTGCACCGCAGCCGGCTTCTTATACGGCGGTTGCTTCGGTTCCTGTTCAGTAATCAGGACTGGTGCGCCCACTAGCTCTGGTGAGTCCGAGCTAATGGGCGGCAAAAAACAGCAGATCCTCCGCCTTCGGCGAAGGATGACAAATCAAGATGATAGCAAGCCAATAGCTCGGTGTAGGCTCAGCTTCCCTAGTCGCGGACCTGTGCGAGGAGGCGCTTCCAGTTTTTCTGGTTGCGGCGATAGCTCTTTTTGAGGTCTTCGAGGATGCGTTCGAAGTCGGCGTGGCCGCTTAGCTTGCGCCATGCGGGGTTGATGCTGAACCAGGGATAGTTCTCGTTGCCCAGATAGATGGCCCGGCGCAGCCAGTGGAGCGCCTCGGACTCATCGCCTTCGAGGGCGAAGTAGGTGGCGAGGCGGTAGGCCATCTCGCTGTCGGCCTCGGCGGCGGAGAGCGTCTCATCGACAATGAAGGTGGCGGCCTTTTCGCGCTCGCCCAACTGCACGTAGCAAAGTGCGATGGTGGGAAAGACGATGCGCAGCGATTGCTCGTCGCGGATGACGTTTTCGAGTGTCTCAATGGCGCGGGGGAGATCGCCGGTACGCATCTGCTGGTAGCCGAGGGAGATTCGGAGCAGCGGTTGCTTTGGCTCCAGCGTGAGGCCCTTTTGAATTTCGTCTGCGGCAAGCTCCATCTGATTTTGATACTGGTAGACGCGGGCGCGGTGGTTGTAGACCATGGCCGCGTTGGAGGGGTTCATGCGCAGCGAGGCGTTGAACTGGTCGAGCGCCTCTTCGTACATGCCGTCGATGCGCAGCGTCATTCCGGCGACGAGGCGGACGTTCCAGTCGTTGCCTGCGGTCTGGAGGAGATGCTCGATGCCGTGGCGGGCTGATTCTTTTTCGCCTCGGGACAGGAGCATGTAAACGCGATAGAGATTGGCTTCGACCGAGCCGGAGTCGAGCGTGAGTGCCTTGTCGAAGGCGCGGCGGGCTTCGAGGACGTGCATCTGGCCGCCTAGTCCGTGGCGGGCGTATTGAAGGTGAGTGATGCCGAGACCGGACCAGCCGGGAGCGTACTTCTCGTTCTGCTTCACGACGGACTCGAAGAGCGTGCGGGCGCGGTCGAGGTCGTCGCGGCTGCCGGTGCGGGTCATGAAGGAGGAGAGGACGGCGCGGGCCTGCAGGTACTCTTCGGAGACGTCTTCGGAGAGCGAGGTGGCGCGATGGCTGTCGTGCTGCTGCTGCAGATCGCCGAAGCCTTGCAAGGTGCTGAAGACTTCGTTGCAGATCTCGGACTGCACCGAGACCAGATCGAAGGAGGCCACGTTGATGGAGCCGCCGGCACGGACGCTCTGGCTGGGAACATCGAGGAGCTGCCAGTTGAGGTCGAAACCCTTGTCGGAACGGAGGAAGTTGCCCGCCAGCACAAAGTGCACGAGCAGCTTTTTACCGACGCTGAGCGGATCGAGCTGCTGGGTCGAGACGTTCATCAGCGAACTGGAGGGGCGGACGACGAGCGACGGCATGCGCGCGAGACGGGCGGCAATGGCGTCGGCCAGGGCGTAGCCATAGAGTGGCGCGACATCGGCGGGGCCGTAGTTGATGAAGGGCAGAACGACGATGGTGTTCTGGGTGCTGACCTCGGCGGGAGTGGACTCGCGGAAGCGCTCGGCCAGCATGGAGAGAAGGCCGGTGGTGCGCTTCTCTTCCTCTGGCGTCTCCTTTTGGTTGTGGTTCTTTCCGCCCTGCGAGGGCAGCAGTGAGACCGACTCGCCGTGCAGAAGAACGGAGTCGAGCTGCATGGCCATCATGATGGTCTTAAGCGCCTCGCGCACATCGGCGGAGGAGGCGAAGCGGGCGGAGGGCTGCTTTTCGAGGCAGCGGAAGATGACGCTCTCAAGCTCGACGGGAAGGTGCGGCGCGATGGTGCGGATCGATGGCGGCTCGGCAAACTGGATGGCGCGGATGCTCTGGAAGTCGGGCGCGTCGGGGCGGTGGAAGGGGTGGCGTCCGGTGGCGAGCTCGTAGAGGATGAGGCCGAGGGCGAAGATATCGGACTGGACGCTGGACTGGCCGGTGACGAACTGCTCGGGCGCCATGTAGGCGATGGTGCCGCCACGTGCGGTATAGGTGGCTCCGGCGTTGGGCGGGTTGCGCTTGCTGTCGGGACCGGCGGGGTCGAACTCGGCCTTGTCGGGCGTGAGGCGGCGAGCGAGGCCGAAGTCGAGGATCTTGATGAGGCCGCCGTCGGTGAGCATGACGTTGGCGGGCTTGAGGTCGCGATGGAAGATGCCCAGATTGTGCGCGGCGGAGAGACCGTCCGAGATCTGAATGCCTGCGGAGAGCGTGAGTTGGAGGCTGGCCGGGCCTTCGCCGATAAGCTTGTCGAGCGACTTGCCGGGGATGTACTGCATGACGATGTAGGCTTCTTCGCCACCGCCGGAGTCTTCCGGGGCAACGCCTACTTCATAGATAGCACAGACGTTGGGGTGGTCGATCGCCGAGGCGAGGCGGGCTTCGCGAAGCTGCGTGGTTCGCATCTGCTGGACGGTGAGGTTGCCGCGTTTCAGCAGTTTAAGGACTACAGGGCGCTGGAGGAGGGTGTCGTTGGCAAGGTACACGACGCCGCTGCCGCCCGCACCGATCTTGCGAACGAATTCGTACTGCTCGATGACGCGTCGCTTCATACCTCTATTATCGCAAGCCCCGGCGTGGGAAAGGTTAATGGGCGGATGCGTCAAGGGATAGTTTTATCTTCCGCATTCAATTTGGCACTGAATTTTAGTGTTGCGGTCCGGTGCCCCGTTCCCAGGGGCGGTGGGTGATGGGGTCGTCCTGCCACTTTTTGCGGCGGCCTACAAGGAACATGACCAGGCCGAAGACGAACATGATGAGGCCCCAGGTCAGGTTCAGGTTGATGCCCATCGACTTTTCGTAGATGGCGGCGTTGCCGCGGGTGATGAATCCGTAGACGCTCATCAGGCCGCCCGTGATCAGGAAGATGAGGCCGAGGGGGATGCGGATGTCGAGTCCCATGTGCGCTCCTTGCGTGTACCTCGGGGGCTAAAGCCCCCTTTGATTATGAAACATTGTTTGGCACGGCTGAAGCCGTGCCCTTAAGCAGTACGAAAGCAGATCCCTGCGCTCCGCGAAGGATGACAACAATGGGGAGAAGGATGACAACAAATGCTGCGCGAACGATGGCACAAAAACGAACAATGGTAGATGCAGCCTGCTACTGGATGACAAGAAAACAAGCAACAACAAGTACAGACGCAGATTCCTACGGAATGACAAAAGAGATCAGGCGAAGACTAGGTTGAGGACGACGAGGATGGCAAGGACAGCGATGGCCAGCGTCGCGGGCTTCTGATACCAGCTTAGGTGGCCCTCCTCGGGCTTGGGTGTCAGCGAGTAGACCAGGCCAACCAACTCGGACTCTTCGCGAGGGCGCGTGGCGAGGCTGACCGCGATGGTTACGACCAGGTTGACGGAGAAGGCGAAGATGGCGGTCCAGAAGTTCTGCGCCATGTCGCTGGGATAGTGATGGACGATGGCGATCCATCCGCCGTGCATGCCGGGAACAGCGTCCGTGGGGATGGTGAGGCCGTGATGCAACAGAGCGGCGGCTGTGCCCGAGATCAGGCCGGTGAAGGCCCCGTGTCCGGTCGTGCGCTTCCAGAACATGCCGAGCAGAAAGGTGGCGAAGAGCGGTGCGTTGACGATGGAGAAGACGAGCTGCAGCGCATCCATGATGTTGTTGAAGTTGGTGACGGCGTAGGCCGCACCAATGGATAAGACGACCCCGCCTATGGTTGCCATGCGACCCATCCAGAGGTAGTGCGCGTCTGTTCCCTTCTTATTGATGTAGGCCTGATAGATGTCGTAGGTCCAAACCGTGTTGAATGCAGTCACGTTGCCGGCCATGCCTGACATGAAGCTGGCCAGCAATGCGGTGAGGCCGAGGCCGAGGATTCCGGTTGGGAAGAAGTGCAGCAGCATGACCGGGATGGCGAGGTCGTAGTTATAGACCGGGTTGCCGTTGGTATCGAGCACGGGCTGGCCGGTGATGGCGTTCATCTTCTCGGGAATGATGCCGTGGGGGTGCTGCTCATCGAGTGGAAGGGCGTGGCCGTTGGGCGCGTGGGTGACGATAGCCGTTGGCGTCGCCATGTGCGAGGTCACCGTGATGGCGATGAGGCCGGGCAGGATGACAAGGAACGGGAAGAACATCTTGGGGATGGCAGCGATCAGGGGGACGCGGCGGGCCGAGACCTCGGAGTCGGCTGCCATGGCGCGTTGGATGACGAGGAAGTCGGTGCACCAGTAGCCGAAGCTGAGGACGAAGCCGAGGCCCATGGCGAGACCCACCCACTCGACGCCGAGGGTGTTGGTGGAGGCGTGGGCCATGCCCTGCCATGAGTGCGTCATGTTGGACGGCAGGGTACGCTTGATGCCTTCCCACCCGCCTACGTTGCGCAGGCCGATCCAGACCAGAGGAGCGAACCCTGCGACGATGAGGAAGAACTGCAGCACTTCGTTATAGATAGCGCTGGTGAGGCCGCCGAGGAAGATGTAGCCGAGAACGATGATCGCCGACAGGATGACGGAGACATGGAAGACGTACTGGTCGGGGATGATGCCGTGAAAGAGGCCGAGCGTCTGGATGAGGAGCGCCATGGCATACATCGAGATGCCGGAGCTGAAGATGGTCATGACGGCGAAGGAGAAGGCGTTGACGGCGCGGGTCTTCTCGTCGAAGCGCATGCGCAGGTACTCGGGCACCGACCGGGCCTTGGAGCCGTAGTAGAACGGCATCATGAAGACGCCGACGAAGACCATGGCGGGAATGGCGCCGATCCAATAGAACTGGCTGGTGATGATGCCGTACTTGGCACCCGACGCGCCCATGCCGATGACTTCCTGGGCTCCGAGGTTCGCCGAGATGAAGGCGAGGCCGCAGACCCAGGCCGGAATCGAGCGTCCGGCAAGGAAAAAGTCGTTGCTGGTGCGCATGTAGCGCTTGAGGGCAAACCCGATCCCCAGAACGAAGACGAAATAGACCAGCATGATGAGCCAGTCAATGATGGATAAGGACACGATAACCCTTGTTTAAAGCTGAGTTTGAATTGGAAGCTCTGGCTCACTCTAAATCGTTACGATATATCGCGTCCAGCACGGGAGACGCCTGAAAGGATTCGATACCCCTGCATTTGTCGCAAGACTAACGGTAATATGGAGGCCACGGATAACTTGCAGGTTTGGCAGCGCATCGTAGGAACTATCTTGCGGTGTGACGCAGGTTAAGTTGAACGGCAGTTCATTCTGACGCTTTCTTTTTTCTTTCTTGTCCATCAAAAACGGGACAAGGTTGATCGACTTTTTTGTTGGACTTTTCTCCTTGGAGCAGCATGACAGTAACCATCCTTCTTATCGATGACAATGCGGTGCAGGCAGCCACCCGGCAGGCGATTTTGAGACGTGCGGGATACGTTGCCATCGCGGTGCTCAACCCCAGACAAGCACTCGAACAGTTTCAGAATGGCGGGTTCCCTGCTGCCATCGATCTGGTCATCACCGACCACATCATGCCAGGGATGAATGGCTCGGAGTTTGTCAGGCTGCTTCGACAGATGCACCCCAGGCTACCGGTCATGGTCGTCAGTGGGCTGGAAGATGCCGAGGCGGAGTACGAAGGACTGGACGTGCAATTCTGTTTGAAGCCGTTGCCTCCGGACAATCTTCTGGCCAGCGTGGCTCGGCTGGTGCAGGCTGCCTGAGATCCGCTTCAAAAAAATAGTGCGATAAACGATGGCGATTGCCGTTGCAACCTTCTCCCTGAGAGAATGGGTCATGCAATTGCACCCAATGCCTCAGTTTGGTAGTTTCACGTTGCTGCTGGCTCTGGCGTTGAGCGTCTACACGCTGCTGGCGGGCGGGTTCGCGCTTTGGCGGTTCAAGACGACCAAGGCGGAAGATGGGTCAGGACGACTCGGCGAAACTGCTCGCCGCGCAGGAATCGCGAGCTTTGTTGCCTTGAGCTGCGCTGGATTCGCGCTGGTCTGGGCGTCGTTTACTAACGACTACTCTGTCTCCTACATCCTGCACCACACCAACCGGTCGCTGAACCCGGCTTATAAGTTCTCCGCGTTGTGGTCGGGTCAGGAGGGATCGCTCCTGTTGTGGGCGTGGCTGCTTTCGGCGTATGGGTTTGTGCTGCGTATTCGGCATCGCGTCGATGTTCGGCTCTCTGCGTTTGCTTCGACGATTCTCGCAGCCATAACGGTCTTCTTTCTTTTGCTGCTGAACTTCGCTGCTCCTCCGTTTGCCATCCAGCCGGGGCCGGTGGCGTTGGACGGATTTGGACTCAATCCGCTGCTGCAATATCCCGAGATGGTGATGCATCCGCCGCTGCTGTACCTCGGCTATGTCGGCTTCTCGGTGCCGTTTGCGTTTGCGCTGGGTGCGCTGATGATGCGGTATCCGGGTGAAAAGTGGATTCACATTACGCGGCGATGGACGATGGTGACGTGGCTGTTTCTTACCTGCGGGATTTTCATGGGGGCGCACTGGGCCTATAGCGTGCTCGGTTGGGGTGGCTACTGGGGATGGGACCCTGTAGAGAATGCTTCGTTGATGCCGTGGTTGACCGGAACGGCGTTTCTGCACTCGGTGATGATGCAGGAGAAGCGCGGCATGATGAAGAGCTGGAACGTCTGGCTCATCTTCTCGACATTTATGCTGACGATTCTGGGGACGCTGCTGACGCGGTCAGGGATTGTCAGTTCGGTTCATGCCTTTGCTCAATCGGACATTGGGAACTGGTTCTATGGATTCCTTGTGATCGTTCTGGCGGTGTGCCTGTTCACGTTCTTCAAGCAAAAGGATCACCTCAAGTCGGAGAACAAGCTGGAGTCGTTGGTATCACGCGAGTCGAGCTTCCTGTTCAATAATCTGGTGCTGCTGGCGGCGTGCTTCACGGTTTTGTGGGGAACGCTCTTCCCTATTTTGTCGGAGTATGTGCAGGGTTCGAAGGTTACGGTGAGCGCGCCGTTCTATAACCGCGTCAATATACCGGTTGGACTCTTTCTTTTATTCCTTACTGGCATTGGACCGTTGCTGGCTTGGCGGTCTACTTCACTGAGGTCTATCCGGCGCAACTTTATTCTGCCGGGTGTCGCGTTTGTGGTGGCGCTGGTGGTTCTGATAGCCGCCGGTGTTCGTCCGTGGAACGCAGGCGACGCAATGCAGGCGACGATCTTCTCGTTGATTACGTTCTCGCTGGCGGCTGGCGTGGTTACAGCGATCACCTCCGAGTTTTTGCGTGGGGCCTTTGTGGTGCGGACGCAGACCGGCAAGAACCTTGTGGCTTCGACGGTTCTGCTGGTACGGCGCAATACTCGCCGCTATGGCGGATACCTCGTTCACTTCGGCATCGTGGTGCTCTTTATCGGGATCGCCGGGGGTGCCTTCAACCAGTATCACGAGCAGGAGATGAGTTATGGCGATTCCATAACAATGGGACCATACAAGCTGGTGTGCCAGAGCTTCACCCAGGAGAGCAAGCCGAACTACGACACAGAGTATGCTCTGCTGGATGTTTACAAATATGGCAAAAAGATCACCCAGCTCGCGCCGGAGAAACGCTTCTACCTTGCGAGCCAGACATCGTCGACGATGGTGGCCTTGCACTCCACGCTCGAGAGCGACCTCTACGTTATCTACGAAGGCAAAAACCCCGATACGGATCGCCCCATCATTAAGGTGTTCCTCAATCCTCTGATGAACTGGATCTGGATCGGCGTGGCGATTGTCGTCTTCGGTACGTTGCTGGCGCTGGTGCCAAGCCTTAAGAAGAATGCGCGGTCACAGGCCGCCTTCGAAGCTCCGCTGACGGAAGCCGAGGTTCATCATGTCGCTTAAACGATGGATGCAGGGTCTGGCCGTATGTTTTCTGGCCGTGATGATGCTCGGAGCTGCCGATGGGGGTGCCCGCTTCAACCGGCTTGGCCACAACATGATGTGCGCCTGTAGCTGCGGCCAAATTCTGCTCGAGTGCAACCACGTCAGTTGCCCAAGTTCCGGTCCGATGATCGCAGAGTTGCACGCGCAGTTGGCGGGGGGTGGCTCTGACAAATCCATCATGAGCTGGTTCGCGGCGAAGTATGGTGCGACCATACTGGCTGCTCCTCTGCGTGGAGGATTCGACGATGTGGCGTGGATCATGCCCTACGCCGTCTTCATTCTCTCCATACTGGGCACAGGAATTTTGATCTACTTCTGGAAGCGCCGGTCGCTGCTGAACCAGCCACCGGCAAGCGCCACCGGCACCTTCGATGCAGATAAAGAGGCGATGCGTGAGCGCATTCGCAGGGAGACGGAATACTGATGGGTGCTATAGCTGGTCTCGTACTGACGGTCGCAATCTTTCTGTTCATCTTCTGGCCCGAACGAAATCCGTTCTTCCAGGCCGACAAGACTCGCGTTGACTATCTGCGCGAGCGCAAGGATGCCATCTACGACAACCTTCGCGACTTGAACTTCGAGTATCTTGCCGGA
This sequence comes from Granulicella sp. L56, assembly GCF_009765835.1. Classification (NCBI taxonomy): domain Bacteria; kingdom Pseudomonadati; phylum Acidobacteriota; class Terriglobia; order Terriglobales; family Acidobacteriaceae; genus Granulicella; species Granulicella sp. L56. The sequence continues at coordinate 76,584 of NZ_LMUS01000006.1, forward strand.
AAGTACCCGGAGCAGGACTACACCGAGCAACGGAGGGGGCTTGAGGACGAAGCGGCCCGCGTGATCGCAGAGATCGACCGCCTGAACGCCCGAGGCGAGACTGGCCGCCGCAGCCGGGCATAGATTGAGACGACGGGCCTCGGCCAGCGATGGCCACTTTGACGTAAACTGATCGCGTGATCCTTTCCTCTCTAAACTTACGACGTGTTGCGGGAATTGCTACGCTGTTTGTGGCGTTTTCTGGTTTTGCCTTCGCTGAGTCCATTACCGGGACTGTCATTAACAAGACGACGAACAAGCCTGCCGTCGGGGACGATGTTGTTCTGATCCAGCTCACCCAGGGAATGCAGGAGGCGGCTCGGACCAAGTCCGATGCGCATGGCAGATTTACGCTGGATGTTCCCGACCAGGGAATGCACCTCGTTCGCGTGACGCATGACAAGGCAGCTTATTTTCGCCCCGCGCCTCCGGGAACGCAGTCGGTCGAGGTCGAGGTTTACAACGCCGCGGCGAAGGTGGAGGGGGTGACCGGCGAAGCCGACGTGATGCGCATCCAGAACGATGCCAGCGGCAAGAAGCTGGACGTGGTCGAACACTTCTTCATCAAGAACGCATCGAATCCTCCCCGAACCCAGTTCAGCCCGAAATCGTTCGAGTTCTATCTACCCGCGGGAGCTGTGATTGCAGGGTCTGCGGCGCTCGCCCCGGGAAGCATGCCTGTCAAGGCTGACCCCATACCACTCGGAGATCCGAACCATTTTGCCTTCATCTTTCCCCTCCGCCCCGGTGAGACGCAGTTTCAAATTATGTACAGCCTGCCTTACAGTGGAAGCTTCCAGTTTGCCCCTCATCTGACGCTGCCCACCGATACGGTCGCGATCATGATGCCAAAGAGCATGACCTTCGCGGGTGGAGGATCGACGGCGTACGCTCCTGTCACCGAGGAGATGACGGCGCAGACGTATGTTGCGCGCAATGTGGCTCCGGGACAGCCGCTCGACTTTACTCTTTCAGGTAGCGGGCAGCTTCCCAGAGATACTGGTGCAGCGGCTACGGCTGGCGACTCGAGCCAACCTGCTGCGAGCGGTCAATCCTCTGCAGCGGCAGATACACGGCCCGGCGGCGGTTTGGGAAACCCGATCGATCCCAGTGGGAACGACGATCCCTGGGCGAAGTACAAGTGGTGGGTCCTTGGAGGGCTGGGGTTGGCGATGGCCGCGGGCGCGGGCATCATGCTGAAGGGAACGCCTGCAAAGCCTGCTTCTGTGGGAGCTGCTCCGGCTGCGGCTACAGGACCGAATGCCTCTCTTGCAGCCTTGAAGGAAGAACTGTTTGCGATCGAGACGGAGAAGTTGCAGGGACGTCTGACCAATACTGAATATGCGGAGCAGAAGTCGGCGCTGGAGGTGGTGCTGCGCCGCGCTCTGCAGCGAAGCGAACCTGCCGCCACTGCGTCTAAGATTGACGGGCCTGTTCTATAGAGGGACTGACTAATGAATACGTTCAAATCGACGCTTCTGCTCGTGGTTCTTACGCTGTTTCTCCTCTTCGTGGGAGAGCGCATCGGTGGACGCAATGGCATGGTGCTGGCGTTTGTGCTGTCGGTCGCGTTCAACTTTGGAACTTACTTCTACTCGGACAAGCTCGCGCTCGCTATGTACAAGGCCCAGCCAGTAACACGGGCCGAGTTACCCCGCGCCTACGAAGTAGTCGAGCGGCTGACAGCAAAGCAGGGGATGCCGATGCCGAAGATCTACGTGTTACACACCGAATCGCCTAACGCCTTTGCTACGGGACGAAATCCGCAACATGCATCGGTGGCGGTTACGCACGGCATTCTGGAATTGCTGGACGATGAAGAGTTGGAAGGCGTGCTGGCACATGAGCTGGGCCATGTGAAGAACCGCGACATCCTTACCAGCTCTATTGCAGCGACGCTGGCGGGAGCGATTACGATGATCGCGCGCATGGGCTACTGGGCTTCCCTCTTCGGCGGCTACGGCGGCGGACGCGATAGCCGGGAACGCAGCGGAGGCTTCAGCGGCCTGTTCATGCTGATTCTCGCGCCGATTGCAGCTACCCTGATCCAGCTGGCGATCTCGCGTTCGCGCGAGTACGAGGCAGATGCCACGGGTGCGCAGGTGACGGGAAATCCCTATGCCCTGGCGCGAGCACTGCAAAAGCTGGATGACTATTCGAAGCGGATTCCGATGCAGGCTTCGCCTTCGACGGCGCACCTGTTTATCGTGGCGCCGCTGCTGGGCGGTGGCGGCTTCGGACAGCTCTTTTCAACGCATCCGCCTATCCCTGACCGGATTCGCCGATTGATCGGACGGGACCACGTTTAATGATTGAGAAGATTCTAAGAGCTTTGCGGATGCTGGCGATGGTCGCCTGGGTGGGTGGTCTTGCGTTCTTCGCGTTTGTGGTCGCGCCGGTCGCGTTTGGGCAGCTGTCGAGCGCCCATGAGGCTGGCCTGGTGGTCGGCGGGACGCTGCGCATTCTGCATTGGATTGGGCTCATTGGCGGCGGCGTCTTCTGCTTGTCGACGGCGATCTTATGGCTGCGCGCCGAAGTTCCGGCACGAGCGGGATTTGCTGGCGAGATGGTGTTGACACTGGTGATGCTCGCAATTACGGCTTACTCTCAGTTCAGCATCTTGCCGTCAATGGAGCAAGACCGCGTGCAGGCGGGCGGCGAGATTGAGATTGCAGCGATGACGAGTCCGGCGCGGCAGGACTTCGAGCGGCTCCATTCTTTGTCGGAACGGCTTGAAGGTTTCGTGCTTCTGTGCGGTCTCGGCGTGGTGCTCTTTCTGGCACGGGAGTCTCAGTGGCCTGAGACGGGTAAAATCAAGCTGATATGAAAATTGAAGTTTCCCCATTCGACTCGGCAAAGGATGGCGACGCTATGCGGCTTCGTCCTGCTCGCTGATGATGCCGAAGCTATGGTTGAGTCTTGGACTCGGATTAGTAGCCGGGCTGGCGGACTATCTTGGCGGAATCCTGCTCGTCCAGCGCTCTCCTTCTTCTAAAGCGTTGCGCTATTTCGTCGCGCTGGGCGCGGGCTTTATGCTGGCCGCGGCGCTGCTGGAGATGGTTCCGGAAGGAATGGCGGTCAACGCGAAGTGGGCCCCGGCATTGATCCTGTTGGGATACTGCGGAGTACATCTGCTGGAACATTCCCTCGTTCCTCATTTTCATTTTGGCGAAGAGACGCATCACCATGAGTTTCTTTCGGCGAAGACGAGCTACTCTGTACTGCTGGGGCTTGCGACGCATACCTTCTTCGATGGGGTTGCGATTGGATCGGGCTTTGTCGTATCGGATTGGCTGGGCTGGATGCTCTTCTTCGCGGTGTTCCTGCATAAGCTGCCGGAAGGATTTACCGTGGCGAGCGTGATGATGGCAGGTGGGCAAGGCCGGCGGGTGGCGCTGAACTCTGCCCTGTTCCTGGGGGCGACCACTGTGCTCGGCGTTCTCGTCATCAATCTGGAACCGGCGCTGGTGCGCGCAGGATTGCCGCTATCGGCTGGAGTAACGATTTATGTAGCGGCGACCGATCTGGTGCCTGAGGTAAATCGTGAACCAGGAATCAAGATGGCGCTGGTCTTTTTTGCAGGCGTTGTAGGATTTTATTTGCTGCGGATGCTGGCTCCGGCTTAGATATTGATCGTCTGCTACTCCTGCTTCGCCCGCATGGCAGATTGTTCCTTTGCTTCCATCCAGCCGCGCAGAATCACTACGGCTGCAACCTGATCGATGACATATTTTCGATCACGCTGATCGTGTCCCACTTCGTTGAGGATCTCGTGCGCTGCTACAGAACTCAACCTCTCATCCCAGAGTTGAACGGGAAGGCCGGAGCGTTTGCGCAACTCGTCGGCAAACTCGTGCACCTTTGTCGCCCATGGGCTGACATCGCCGGACATGTGCAGCGGATTTCCAACCACGATCTCGACGATCTCATGCTTGCGAATCAAACGCAACAGGCTTCGGAAATCTTCGCCGCGTGTCTTGCGCCAAAGCGTCAGCAATGGCTGCGCGGTGTAACCCAATGGATCCGAGAGCGCTACTCCTACACGTATCTTTCCGACATCAAGCGCCATGACTCTTCCTGTAGGCATATACCCAGTCTACCGCCGGAGTCGCAGAAGCAAAGAGACATCTGTCTTCGAGAGCAGGTGTCTCCTTCCTAATGGCTCTTCTCCTTTTTTATTAATCCATGCTGCGGTGAATTACCGGACGACTTAGTGCCTCTTCAGCAACTGCGCCAGCTTCTCCAGACTCTGGCTCCAGCCTTCCTTCATTCCTCTCAGGAACATCGGCGCTGCATCTGTCATGCTTCTCACATGTACATCCAGAGTTAGCTCTGTTCCTCCATCCTTCTCTTCGAGGAATACCGAGTTCCAATTTTCGAAGATTGCATTGCCATCTTTATCGAGTGGCGTTGCCGTAAAGTGGAAGCGGTAGGGCGCATAAAACTCCACTACCCGGCCCGACATCGGATACACGGTTCCATCCGGCGCTTTCATCTCGAGGTAGATCTTTCCGCCGACTTTGCCTTCGAACTCACAGCGCGGAATGGTGAAGCCCTTCGGCGCCCACCACTCGGCGAGCATCTCCGGCTTTGTCCACGCAGCAAAGACAAGATCGCGCGGCGCTTCAAAAAAGCGGCGCAGATGCAGCTCTGTGGGAACGTCGTTCGCATCTGCCACGCGTCCCGGCTGCTTATTCATTAAGAACTCCGCGAACTTATCAAATGCACTGTTCCAGCCGCCGGTGTGCCCGTCGCATGCGTTGGCGGTCAGGAATGGGCTCTGTGTGAATGTCATCACGGTCTTGTTACCTTTTTCTTCCAGCCGCACCGTGATCGTGTTTTCCTCGAAGTCCATGTTGCTCAATCCAACATCGCTGGGCACGTCCCACGCAAAGGAGAAAACCAGCAGCTCCGGCGGTTTTACTTCGCGAACTGTCCCATGCTGTTTCAACTGGACCTGAGCGCCGGTTGCTGGCACAAGGCCTTCCATGGTTCGCCGCCACGGTGCGCCCGGCGTCTTCGGCATATCGAGCTCGATCGTCGTGAAGCCTCGTGGCCCCATCCACTGCGCCTGCATTGCAGAATCGGTCCATGCCTTCCACACCAGCTCTCGCGGCGCATCGAAGACGCGCGTAATCTTCAACTCGTAGTCCTTGAAAGGCTCTAATCCCTTGTGCTCTGACGTCACTGTTGCTGTGCTCATGCTGTTGCTCCTTTCGCTGCAAGAACCTTGTTTAGCCGCTCGAACAGCTCGCGCGCGCCCTGAACCGAACCATAGGTGCGCACATTCTCGTCGCGCAGCTCGCGGCTGTCGAACTGGTTGCTCAACGTCAGGCGAGTCCCCCCGTCCTCTTCCTGCCAGGTAATCGTCTTGTGCATGGACACCAATGCAGCGCCTTCTTTGCCACCGACCAGATCCAACTCAATGCGTTCCTCGGGAACGACGGCGGTGAATGTCATCTCGTTGGGATAGTTGGTGCCGTCGGGGCTGTGCATCACGATACGCCACTTGCCGCCCGGACGCAGATCCATCTCCAGCACTGTGGTGCTGAAGCCGTGCGGGCCCCACCACTCGACCACCTGCGTCGGGTCGGCGAACGCCTCGTAGACCATCTTGCGCGGCGCGTTGAAGACTCGCGTCGACACAATGGTTCGTTCATCCTCTTGCAACTCGGGCATCGCTTCCAGTAACTCCAGCATTATGATTTCTCCTTTTTCCGTAAGGTCTTGCGCGGTGTCTGTTTTTGTTTCGCCTTATCAGCTTGCAGTCTCTGCAAATACGCATCGAGGCGGTCGAAGCTCTCTTCCCAGAACCTTCTGTACTCTTCGATCCAGGCAGCCGCGGTCTTCAGCGCCGCTGGGTTTAGCCGAGCCGGTCTCGTTTGCGCATCGCGCCCACGATCGATGAGACCGGCCTTCTCGAGCACCTTGAGGTGCTTTGAGATCGCAGGCATCGACATCTCGAATGGCTTGGCCAGCTCTGTTACGGAGGTCTCGCCGAGAGCGAGCCGCGCCAGGATAGCGCGCCTCGTTGGATCGGCCAGTGCTGCGAATGTCGTGTCTAGATTTGATTCGTTCATGGTTCGTTCCGTGGTCTCGCCATATTTCACCGAATAGTTATATAACCAATAGGTGAAATATAAGATCGATATTTCCGTTTGTCAACCCCTCCCGCAATATTTTTTTGAGGGCTGATCGACGGCGGCCGCAAGGGCCTGCGTGTGCAATGGATGAGTCGATGGCGAGGAGCAGGAATTAAAGCAACATCTCTACGCGATTGCGGATGGTGTCGTAAGCCGGTTGTTCGAGATGGGATCGATCGTCCAGGCGCTGGCCGTTATTCGGGTTCCACCGATGACGCGGACTGTGATGTCGGGCGCGGACGTTTGCGTGTAGTAAAAACGCCTGGTGTACCCTGCACGCTGGCTCAGGATCACCTCGATCACGGAGCCGTCGACGTAGGTGTGAAGCTGCGGTGTGTCATTCGGTTCGAGAGCGATCTCTTTATTCTCGACGAGGAAGGCGTGCTTTACAGGATCGTATGCGACATGCAGAAGCTCGCCGTTGTCGATGGAGTTTTGCATGATGAATTCGAATGCTTCCGTTCGCCGGAGTGCGGTGCACAGCACCTCACCTGAGGCTTTCTGGAGTGTGAATTCGATCTTGTTACTGGAGTTCGCAGGCCGCACCGGCGACGCCGAGCGCAGAGTGACGAGGGCAGGAAGAATCTCCATCTGGAGAGTGCCATCCTGATCGAGATGGAGCACGCGCGGCAGGCTCATCATACCGGCCCATCCGGCGGCCTTGTGCTCTGCCTCGGGCCTTCGCTCAGGGATCCATCCCCAGAGAACGCGCTGTCCGTTGGCGTCGAGCTGGGACTTCGGAGCATAGAAGGCGCCGAGATCGAGCTGTCCCGTCTTCGCAGGATGAAAGAGCATGGTCTCAGAATCGAGCTTTCCCGATTGCCAGAAGACCTTGCCCTCGGTGGAGTAGATTAGTACATGAGCGCCATCGAGAGCGAACAGTTCGGGGCACTCCCACATCTCGCCGTCGTCGCATGGGTTCGCCGTATGCTTTCCCGTCCATACGCCAGTTGCGATCTGGTGCATATACTCCCAGCTCTTCATATCTTTGGAGCGATAGAGCAGGACGCAACCGCCGACTTTGGCGACCCCTGAACCCACAGTCATGTAGTACCAGTCGCCCTGTTTCCATGCCGAAGGATCGCGGAAGCCGGTGATCTGCATTCCCGGCGGAGCGAGAGGAACAATCGCCTTCGGCTCTTTGGTCCAGTGAATGAGTCTGGAATCGTCGGACCACGCGAGACATTGTGATTCCTGAATTTTGTTTTCGCCATCGCGGATGGTTGCCTTGTCCAGCGTGCTCAGGACCGTACCTGTGTAGACCACGTAGACTCGATTGCCCACGGCGATTGCCGAGCCCGAGAAGCAACCATAAGCATCCTGGCCGCTCGACGTTGGAATGAATGCGATGGGCAGATGGGTCCAGTGAATCATGTCCTGGCTGATCGAGTGGTACCAGCTCATGTCTCCCCACACCGCCGCGTGCGGGTTGTATTGGCAGAACATATGGTAGCTTCCGTTGAAGTAGATCGGGCCGTTGGGATCGTTCATCCAGTTGGACGCGGGCAGCAGATGAAACTGCGGACGCATGGGATCTTCAGCGAGTTTTGCCTCCAATCCAGCATCTTCTTTACCAATTTCCTGTGCCAGGATGCCGCGCGGCACCATCGACGCCGCGGCCATCAGTGCTGCGGAAGACAGTAACTCGCGACGCGTTACTAAAACAGATTTTTTCTTCATCGGCCTCCGCTCATGGATGCAAAATCCACAAAGCATTTTATGCCCACTGCCTCGAACGCTGTTGTGTGGACTCCAGAGAGTATAGCGGGCAAAGGAGGAATCGGATTTGTTGACGGACGTTGTCACAGGCTGGACGCGAGTGGCTCGCTGCCATTCAGTATCATTAGGAGTGTTGGCCGGAGACGCGGCCCTGAATTGAGACAACTTTGACCAGCAAGAAGGCTTCACCTGAAGCCACCCGGGATCAAACGCAATCACGCCGGAACCGCGGCAAGACGGTCCGTCGCAGTCTCGTCGAAGCAAGCGAGGCCCAGGACGCGGCACTCCTCGCCCGCGAACTTCGTACCTCGCAGACTCAGCAGGAACTTGCCGTAATTGTCGTGGTCGAGTTCACCGGAGAGCTCCGCAAGCGCAAGCAGCTTACCGCAGCCGCTCGACTAGCCCGCACCGCGGCCGCCGTCACGGCTGGAGAAGAAGATCTCCCAGCCGATGCAGCCTCCACTCTCGACTTCGATGCCAGCCGCGCAGAGTTCGAAGAGCTTGCTCGGTCAGCTGGTGCGACCATCGCCGCCACTCTCGTGCAGCGCCGTCAGAGACCCGATCCCTCCAGCCTCGTCGGCCTGGGGAAACTCGACGAAATCGTTGAGGTCGTCGCCTCTACCAACGCGTCGCTTGTTCTCTTTGACCACGACCTCACTCCCTCGCAGCTCCGCAACATCGAAGCCCGGCTACCCTGCCACGTCATCGACCGTTCGCAGCTCATCCTCGACATCTTCGCCCGCCACGCCAGGACCCGTGAAGGTCAGCTCCAGGTAGAACTCGCACAGCTCGAATACCAGCTCCCCCGGCTCGCCGGACGCGGTCGCGCCATGTCGCAGCTTGGCGGCGGCATCGGGACCCGCGGCCCTGGCGAGACCCAGCTCGAGACCGATCGTCGCAAGATCAATCTTCGCCTCGACCATATCAAGACCCAGCTCGACGGCGTCCGCCGCATCCGCCATCAACAGCGGCAGCGCCGCGAAGCAGTTCCGGTCCCTGTGGTCGCCCTCGTCGGCTATACCAATGCAGGCAAGAGCACCCTCTTCAATGCACTCACCGAGGCTGGCGTGCTCGAATCGGCCCGCATGTTCGCTACTCTCGACCCCAAACTCCGGCAGTTGCAGCTCCCCTCCCGCCGCAAGATTCTGCTCTCCGATACTGTCGGCTTCATCCGCAACCTTCCCCACACGCTCGTTACGAGCTTCCGCGCTACCCTCGAAGAGGTCGAGCGAGCCGAGATTCTTATCCACGTCCAGGACGCCGCCAGTCCGATCCGAGAAGAGCAGAAAATTCAGGTTGAGAAAGTCTTGGCCGAGCTTGCAGTTTCGACGAAGCGGGTCATCCAGGTCCTAAACAAGATCGATCTCGTCCCGCCCCAGGAACTCGTCCACCTCTCCAGCGACCGCGATGCGATTCCCGTCTCCTCGCTTCGGCACACCGGTCTTGAACAACTCCTGATTGCCATCGATGCCGCGCTCGTGGTCGATCCGCTCGTCGAATTCAGCTTTCGCCTCCCGCAATCCGAAGGCGCAATCCTCGCCTCGCTCGAAGCCGGAGCCATCATCGACGAGAAACGCTTCGAAGGCAACCTCGTCTTTTTTCGAGCCCGCGGACCAGCATCTCTTCTTAACCGGTACCGCCGTTTCCGTGAAAAACCTGAACCGTCTAAGGAACCTCTGATTAAGTCATCCCTTTGAAGGGGCGCGGCTTCAGCCGCGTCGTAAGTCATTCTTACGAAAAGAGGCTTTAGCCTCTGAGGGAATCATTGGGACTTAATCAGGCTTTCCTTAACGAACACCAATCTCACCTTTTTCCCACAATTTATTCTTGGCTACCTGGGGCTACCCCCGTCGTTACCACTCCTATCCTCCCGAGTTCAGGTATTGAATGTGTTATCGACTGCCGGGGCCTCGGTGCTTGCGATCGGATATCTGCCGGCCGTTTGTCTCCTTTGGTCGTTGAAAAGGTTACAGGAGCGAACCTCTTGCAGGCGGCCGGCTTGGAGTGGCAGGTTCAGTCACCTCCGCTGACGGAGAATTTCACTGAAGTGCCCCTGGTTACGGAAGAGCCTATGCCTACGGCAAGATCGACGAAAAGATCCAGGTGACTCGGTGACATTGATCGCTGCATCTTGAAATCCATCTCTGCAGGAACTCAAAAGCGCTGAGCACGCCGCTACCGATTCTCCATGTGAGTAAAAATGCCGCCCATCTCCGCTGCCGTCACCGGACTAAATCTAAATCTGTCCTCCTCTCATCATCCAGCTCAGAAGTATGGAGTCCGATACGCCCACATTCCTGCTACCGCACCCATGCGTCCTGCAAAAACTCGAAGCTGCCCGATCCCCGCTGCTGAATGCCCCCGACCCGGCGCGTATGGACAACCTCGTTGTTCGGATACCAGAGTGGAATCGACGGCAGATCTTCGGAAAGAATCTGCTGCACCTCGATGTACTCTGCGCGTCGTTTCTGCTGATCCGTCTCCGCAGCGGCCGCGTTCAACAAAGCATCGAGCTTCGAGTTGGAGTACCGCCCGCGATTGCCGCCCCGCGGCGGAAAGCTCTCCGTCGCATACGCGTAGTGGAAGATATCGGGATCTTCATTGCTGTCGATCCACTTGAGCGCGTACATCTGGAAGGCGCCGCGCGTCACATCGGAGTAAAAAGTTCCAAACTCCGCCGAGCGAATATTCAGGCGAATTCCCGCTGCCCGCATCTGCTGTTGCAGCACCATCGCCATCAGGCGTGTCGACTCGTCGGTGCTCGTCTTCAGCGTGATCGTCAACCGCACGCCATCTTTGCCCGCAGGAAAGCCTGCTTCATCGAGCAATCGCTCCGCGCGTGCAACATCATGCGGATACTGCGCCATCTCCGATTCGCTTGCCGCCGCCCAGTGCCCGATCGGCAGCAAGGTATTCGCGACCCGCGCCTGATCGCGCCACAGGTCGCGCACGATGGCCTGCCGGTCGATGGCGCAGGCCACCGCTTGTCGCACGCGTCTGTCCTTCAGCAGAGGATCGGTCACGTTGAAGGTCAGATAGAACGCCTGCGATCCCAACCCGGTTTCCACCGCCAGGTTTGGATCACGGCGGAGTTGGTGGACCATGTCCAGCGTCAGCACGTTACTGGCTAAATCTGCCGAGCCCTTCTGCAACTCCAGCGCGCTTGTGATCGCGTCGGGAACAACCTCGAACCGAACCTGCTCGATCCGGCTCGCTCCCGCGGGAGGAGGCTGAGACTGCACCCAGTAGTGCGGGTTGCGCTTCAGGATCACGTCCTTGTCCTGCACCGCGCTCACAAATTCAAACGGGCCGGTTCCAACGGGGTGCAGTCCGAAGTCTCTTCCCGCGCCCTGCGGCACCACGCCGAAGAGGCCGTCACTCATATTGAAGAGCAGCCCTTCATCAGGCCGCTTCATGTGCACCACCACGGTCAGCCGATCCCGCGCTTCAACCTTCAGCACCGAGGCGAAGTTCCCGCTCTTCCCTGTCACCAACGTCCCGTCGATCAGGCTATTGATGGTGTACGCCACATCATCCGCGGTCAGCGGCTTTCCGTTTTGAAAGGACACACCATCGCGCAGATGAAAGATCCACGTCAAGGCATCGGGCTGCTCCCAACTGGTGGCCAGCCAGGGACGCAGATTATAGTGCTCGTCCTTGCGCACCAGCGCGTCGAAGATGAGACTGCCAAGCCTCGCCGACTGCGCATCGGTTCCCTGCCGCAGGTCGAGATTGTTAGGGCTGCTCTCGATCACCATCACGACAGTTCCGGGTGCATCCTTCTGCCCATGGCACCCGGCCAACCCAATACAAACCACCAACATCAACCAGCCAACAAACCGGGTGCCCCATCTCCCGATTCTGGGACATGGGTTTTCGCTCGAAGCACGAACCGCATTCCTCAGCCCAATCGCATCGCTCATCCGCGCGTGACTTTCCCCAACACCACACCTCTCGCAGCACCCGTAGCACTCGCAACATTTCCCGGCAGCCCAACCCAAGTCAGCCATGCCAACAGCGCAAACGCCACCGCCTCCTTAGCTTGACCCGGAACTCCCAGTTCTTCCATCAAGCGCACCTTCACTCCGATGGGCTGCAGACGCTCGCGCAGCATCGCCATCAACGCGACATTCTTCGCTCCGCCACCAGCGACGACGAACTCCGTCTTCGCCAGTGGAGCAGCATTCCCCAGATGCGCCCAAACAAACTTTCGATAACCATGCAAGACCGACTCCGCAGTCAAAGCCGTTGCCGTCGCGATGATATCCGCATCGCTCGCACCCACCTTCCGGCACAGCGAGATAAACCGCGCAACAAAATCAGCACCAAATTGTTCGCGCCCACAGCTCTTAGGCGGCAGCGCGGCGAAATACTTCTCCTCTAAAACCGTTGCCACTACAGACGAAATCACTCTTCCCTGCCGAGCCACTGCACCGCCGCGATCAAACGCCTTTCCATAAAGCTGCTGCATACAGGAGTCGATCACCATATTTCCCGGCCCCGTATCGAATGCCATCACACCATCAACGCCAGCTCCCGCAGGAATCGCCGTGAGGTTCCCGATGCCGCCAAGATTCTGCAACACACGGCTTACCTTCGCTGAACGGAACATCACGTAATCCAGCATCGGCACCAGAGGCGCGCCCTGTCCTCCCGCTGCCATATCCGCCGGACGAAAATCGCTCACCACTGGCGCGCGCAGACGCTCGGCAATCACAGCGGCTTCGCCTATCTGCCAGGTACACCGCACATCGTCACCCAAATATTTCGCAGCCGTCGATTGGTGATAAATCGTCTGCCCATGACATCCGACAAGCCCCGGCTTCACGCCAAACTTCGCCGCCGCCTTCTCCACACAGTCGGCATAGATCGCACCCAGCCTCCAATTCAGCCGCGAAAGATCCGCCACCGAAGCCGTCTTCGCATCCATCGCCGCAAGCACGGCTGCTCTCACCGCCTTGGAATACTTGACCCCCACATGACCAAGCAACTTCACCCGAGGCGTATCCCGCTCGTCACGCGCAGGAGAAATTCTGCACAGCGCGACGTCCACTCCATCCGCCGAAGTCCCGCTCATCACGCCCGCTACCACCATCGCCTTCGGCATCGTCATCCCTTCAGCTCGCGCTGCAACTCCGCCAGCAGATTCAGCGCTTCACGCGGAGTCAGCCCGTCCACATCCACCTCGCCCAGCCTATCCACAATCTTCTGCGACAGCGGCGTAAACATCGTCATCTGCATCTGCAGCGTCGATGGAGCGGCTTCGCGAACCTGCTGCGTCTCCGCCCGCTCATGCACCTTCAACACCTCACGCGCCCGCGAGATTACGACCGCAGGCAAACCGGCCAGCCGCGCTACCTCGATGCCGTAGCTCTTACTCGCAGCGCCAGCCTCGACCGTGTGCAGAAACACAATTCCCGAAGGCGTCTCCTTCACCGTCACGCGCAGGTTTGTCAGCCGTGCCAGTCGCTCCGCCAGCAGCGTCAGCTCGTGATAGTGCGTAGCGAACAGAGTGCGCGCGCCGATGCGATCGTGCAGATGTTCCACCGTTGCCCACGCCAGCGAAAGCCCGTCATAGGTCGCCGTCCCGCGACCCATCTCGTCGAGCAGCACCAGGCTGCGGTTCGTCGCGGTGTTCAGAATCGCAGCGGTCTCCGTCATCTCCACCATGAAGGTCGAGCGGCCACGCGCCACATTATCGCTAGCGCCGATGCGCGTATAGATGCGATCAACGAGGCCCACCCTCATTCGCTCCGCCGGAACAAAACACCCGCACTGCGCCATCACCACCAGCAGCGCCGCCTGCCGCAGATAGGTACTTTTGCCGCCCATGTTCGGTCCGGTAATCAGCAGCACCGCAGGTCCCGCATCCGCATCGAGATGCACCGAATTAGGCACAAATCGCCCGCCGCCACTCTCCTCCAGCCGCCGTTCCACCACCGGATGCCGCGCTCCTATGAACTCGAGCACGCCGCTGGCATCGACATCAGGCCGCGTCCATCCACGCAGCGCCGCCAGATGCGCAAAACATCCCAGCATATCGATCTCAGCCACGCGCCGCGCAGTGTCGCGCATTCGCTTCGCCGCGTCGAGCAACTGCCGTCGCAGCTCGGCGAACAACCTGCGCTCAATCTCGCCGCTGCGCTCCTGCGCCGTCAGAATCTTCGTCTCGTACTCCTTCAACTCCGGAGTCGTAAATCGTTCGGCATTGACCAGCGTCTGCTTGCGTTCGTAATCCGCAGGAACTAACTTCGCATTCGCCTTGGTCACTTCGAGGTAGTAGCCAAAAACCGAGTTGAAGCGAACCTTCAGCGAGCCAATTCCCGTGCGCTGCCGCTCGCGCTCCTCAATCGCCACCAGCGCCTGCCGTCCGCTACGAGACAACTCGCGCAACTCATCCAACTCCGCATCGACGCCCGCGCGAATCACGCCGCCATCGGCCAACGACACCGGAGGCTCATCCGCGATAGAACGCACGATCATCTCGTGCAGGTCTTCCATCGCATCGAACGCTGAACCGGGAACAAAACCTGGTGCCCCATGTCCCGATTCTGGAACATGGGTTTCCGCAGCAGCAACTCCACTCAGCTTCCGCCATAGCCCAGCCTCAAACAAATTCACCACAGCGACAATTCCGGGCAGACAGCTCAGTGTTCCCGCCAGCGCCATCACCTCGCGCGGCCCGGCCGAATCGAGCGCGACCCGTCCCAGCAGCCGCTCCAGGTCGAGCACGCCGTTCATCGATCGTCGCAGCTCTTCTCGTTTGCGCAGGTCTGCCGTCGCCTCGCCCACTGCTTCGAGCCGTGCCTTGATCTCCGATAACTCGCTCGAAGGCCGCAGTAGCGTAGATCGCAACAAGCGCTTCCCCATCGGAGTGCAACACGCGTCAAGCGTATAGAACAAGGTCGTCTGCGATGACTCGCCTGAAAACAGCGGCTCTACTAGTTCAAGATTTCTTACGCTCACCGCATCAAGTTCAAGACAGGTTGACCGCTCATAAAATCGCAGGCTATCCACATGCTCCAAGCCACCCTGCTTAGTCGCTCGCATGTAGTGCAGCAGCGCACCCGCCGCCACAGCGGCTGTCTCGTGCCCACTCAGTCCCATGCCATCGAGCGACTGCACGCGAAGATGATTGCGTAGCAATGGAACAGCATAGTCCGCGGTAAAAACCCAATCTTCCACCGCAGTCTTCGTCCGAATCGCATCCAGCCCCGCCGAAGCAGCCTCATCCTCCGTCGAATCCGACCCCGAACCTCCGAGTGCCCCATCCTTCGTGGCTTTATCGCGAAGGGTGGGAAGTACACCGCTGGAGCCATAGTTCAACCCGCCCAGCCCACCCTGTGCATACAGCAATTCAACCGGCCTCACCCGACCAAGCTCATCCGCTGCCAACGCCCAGCCATCGGCACCCGAAAACTCAGTCGCACGAAACTCTCCCGTAGAAAGATCGAGCAGCGCCAGCCCAACGCATTGCTCCAGCACAACCACGCTGGCCAGATAATTACTCTGCTCCGCACCCAGCGCAGGATCGACCGCCGTCCCCGGCGTCAGCACCCGCGTCACCTCGCGGCGAACAATTGTTTTGGTCAGCTTGGGATCTTCGATCTGCTCGCACACGGCGATGCGATAGCCCTTGCGCAGCAGCCGCTGAAAATAGCCCTCTGCCGCATGGTAAGGAACGCCGCACATCGGCTGCTTCTTCTCTTTGTCGCGGGCCGTCAGCGTCAGTTGCAGCTCACGCGAAGCCGTGATCGCGTCCTCGTAAAACAGCTCATAGAAGTCGCCGATGCGGCAGAACATCAGGCAGTCGGGATACTGCTCCTTCGCCGCAAAATACTGCCGCATCACCGGCGTCAAAGCCGCTGTATCGCCCATCAAATTGCTTGTCGTCTCATTCGTCATCATTGTTATCGTAGAACCGCCAGAATACCGCACGCTGCATGGCTATCTCTTCGGAGCCGACACAAGCTTGATCTCAAACAGCTTCGGCCAGAGCTTCCCGGTCACAAACAGACGATCGCTCTTCTGGTCATAAGCAATGCCATTCAGCACCGCATTGCCGTCCCTCGGCTCATCCTCCAACAGTCCACTCAGGTCGATCCACCCAATTACCTCACCCGTTGCCGGAGAGATGCGCGCAATCCGGTAGGCCTGCCATACATTCGCGTAGATCTCGCCGTGGATATACTCCAGCTCGTTCAGCTCCTTGACCGGCTTCCCACCATCCGATACCGCAAGCGTCCGCACCACCTTAAAGGTCACTGGATCGAGAAATCGCAGCACGGGCGAGCCATCGCTCATAATCAGGTTTTGACGATCATGCGTCAGCCCCCAACCCTCGCCCTTGTACTCGAACGTCCTGACCACGCGCATACTGAAGCGGTCATAGACAAAGCCGCGATGCGCCAGCCACGTCAGCTCGATCAGATTGCCGCCCCAATCCGTCAACCCTTCGCCAAAATATCTGTCAGGCACTTTCACGGATTGAATCACTCGACCCGTAGCCAAATCCACAGCCCGCACCGAAGACCGCCCCTTCAACCCGGTGCCTTCATAGAGCATTCCATCGACCATTACCAGCCCCTGCGTAAACGCCGAACTGTCGTGCGGATAGGTATGCACCACGCGATAGCCCTCAACCGGCGCACTCAGCTTAGCCGCAACTCCCACCGCGGTATCGGCCACCAGCAACATCACAACGAACAGCAAGAATCGGGACTCAGCTAATTTCATCGCGACTTTCAGCATCCTTTTGCGTCGGCAACTACCCTAAGACTAGTCGAAAAAGGCATCGCGGAGTGGCATGCCGTTCTCTGAACCGCTGCGCAAGCCCTCCTCATCCCTCATACCCGATATACTTAACATTCGCCACAAGCGAACGAATATCCATGTCCCTCCTCTGGCTCAGAGTCGCGGTCCTTCTTTACGCGTTTGCCTCGCTCGCCGTCCTTCCGGCGGCGTTGTACGACCGTCCCCGCTGGCGCCACATCGCCATCCCCGCCACCACGGCGGCCATCTTCTTCCACTTCGTCTCGTTGATCGAGATGCTCAACGCGGCCCATCATCGCCTCCCCGTCGACACCCACGAGGCCCAGTCTTTCCTCGGCCTCCTCCTCGCACTGGCCTTCCTCTTCATCAGCGCACGATACAAAACCGTCTCGCTCGGCATCTTCATCCTGCCTATTTGCTTCCTGCTCGGCCTCATCCCCGCGTTCCATCCCGGCGAAGAGGCAACCTACTTCCCTCACCTGCACACCGGCTGGATCTTCCTCCACGTAGCGCTCCTCCTCGCCGCCTATGCAGCCTTATTTCTCTCTCTGCTCGCCTCGCTGCTGTATCTGGTGCAGGAGCGCCGTCTCAAGCAGAAGTCTCCCGCATTTAAGTGGCTTCCGCCGCTCGAGACCACTGACCAGATCGCCCTTAAGACGCTCCTCTTCGGCCTGCCCTGCATGACCGCAGGTCTGCTGATCGGCTCCGTCATCGCCCAGCAGACAATAGGCTCCTCTTACTTCCTTGACCCCAAAGTCCTGCTCTCCTTCGCCATGTGGCTGGCCTACGTCGGCATGATCTTCATCCGCCGCCACAGCGGCCTGCGCGGACGCCGCGCCGTCTATCTCTCCAGCTTCGTCTTCCTGGTCGTCCTCGCCGTCTGGGCCGCCAACCAACTTTCGGCCGTCCACAGGTTCACCGCGCCATGACGAAAAACCTCTCAGCGCCGGGCTCACCCGTTGTCATCCTCCTCGGCATCAACCACAACACCGCGCCCATCGAGGTACGCGAGCGCCTCGCCATCGCTCCCTCGCGCCTCGCCGACGCCACCCGCGCCCTAGCGCATCAGCCGGGCATTCGCGAAGCCATCATTCTCTCCACCTGCAACCGCGTCGAGCTGCTCACCGTGCAGGACGCCGCGCACTCCGAGAATCCCGGCACACTCAACTTCCTCTACGAGTACCTCAACATTCCCGCAAGCGATCTCCAGCCGCATCTCTACGAGTTCCGCGAGCGCGAGGCCGTCCGCCATCTCTTCCGCGTGGCCAGTTCGCTCGACAGCATGGTCGTAGGCGAACCCCAGATTCTCGGCCAGGTCAAAGAGGCCTACACCACAGGCCGCGAAGTCGGCGCGGTCGCCACCACGCTCGAAGGCCTGCTCCAGCGCGCCTTCACCGTAGCCAAGCGCGTCCGCACCGACACCCAGATCGGCTCCAGCTCCGTCTCCATCGCCTCGGTGGCTGTAGATCTCGCGCGCAAGATCTTCGATTCCCTCGAAGGCAAAACCGTCCTTCTCGTAGGAGCCGGAAAGATGTCCGAGCTTGCCGCACGCCACCTCATCCAGCAGGGCGCGGCCTCCATCCTCGTCGCCAACCGCACGCAATCAAGGGCCGAGCAGATCGCCAAAGAGTTCAACGGCCAGATCATCCCCTTCGATCAGCTCTACGAGCAGGCTGACCGCGCCGACATCGTCATCACCTCCACCGGCGCGCCGCAAAAAATCTTCAGCCGCTCGCACGGCCAGCAATTCCTGCACCGCCGCCGCAACCGCCCCATGTTCTTCATCGACATCGCCGTCCCCCGCGACGTCGATCCCGGCATGAACGAGGTCGAAGGCTGCTTCGTCTACGATATCGACGACCTGCAGCAGGTCGCACAGGCCAACCTCGCCGACCGCAGCCGCGAAGCCGAAGCCGCCGAAGCCATCGTCACCCGCGAGGTCGACAAATACCTCCAGCGGCTGCAAACCCTCAACGCCGTACCCGCCATTCAGTCGTTGCAGCAATACGCCGAGGCCATCCGGCAGGCCGAACTCCGCCGCTCGCAATCCAAGCTCGCCGGCCTCACTCCCGAGCAGCGCGAGGCGGTCGATGTGCTGACCCGCTCCCTCACGGCAAAGTTCCTCCACCACCCGCTGACCGGCATCCGTCAGGCCGCGCAACAAGGTGACTCCCAAACACTCGCCGACCTCCAGCGCCTCTACACGGGCCAGTCCGACCAAAAATCCGATCCACCCACCGACGAAGATTGAGAAATCTGACAAGTCTCCACCCCCGGTTGCATTTGAATATTCTTCTAGGTACGCCAAGGCTTCAGCTTTGGCCCTCTAAATGCTGCCCTAAAAATGGGCTTCAGTCCCTGGGGTATGTTCTCCTTCTGCTGTGGAGACGGCCAATATAGTTGCGACGATGCCATAACAACCCGCAATCATAAAAATAGTTGCGTTCGATTAGCGCGCTATCTCCAGCTATTTCAATAGCTTCGCCAGCCTCCCTTTGTGACCTTTCGGTCATTGCCGCATCTAAATTGCTAGAGGTTGTAACAATGTCTATCCCAAAGTTCAAAGCGCTCTTGGTTTTCTCCCTGGCGACTCTGGCCGCTCCCGCCTTCGGGCAGAACGCGAACCCAGCCAGCCCAGGCACTCTTAATTACGTGGAAGGACAGGCCTCGATAGAAGGCCGCCAACTCTCCCGCCGCTCCGTAGGCCGCACCGAGATGCAGCCCGGCCAGGTCATCGCCACGGCCAACGGCAAAGCAGAGATCTTGCTCACTCCCGGCATATTTCTCCGCCTCGGAGACGACAGCACCGTACAGATGGTCTCGCCCGACCTGACCCACACCGAGGTCAGGCTCGAACGCGGCAACGCCAGCGTCGAAGTCGACCAGATCTACAAGCAGAACACCGTCCTCATCGACCTCCCCAATGGCCAGACCCAGCTGCTTCAGCATGGCCTCTATGGCTTCGACGCCAATAACTCGACCGTCCGCGTCTTCGATGGCAAGGCTGCGGTCTACCCCGGACAGAACTTGCAGAGCAACATCAAGCCGGTTGAAGTCAAAGGTGGGCATCAACTGGTCCTGAACGGCGAAGCCATCAAACCGCAGCGCTTCAATAAGGACCAGGCCAAGAACGACGATCTCTATAAATGGAGCAGCCTTCGTTCGGCCTACCTGGGCGACGCCAACATCGACCTTGCCTCCCAATATGCCGGATACGGCGGCTTCACTCCCGGCTGGTACTGGGCAGGCGGTCCTTTCGGCTACACCTGGCTGCCAGGCGGCGACGGGCTCTTCTGGAACCCCTTCGGCTATGGCTTCTACTCGCCCTACTACATCTATGGCGGCGGCATCGTCTATCGCCGTCCGGGCGGGTATGGCTATCGTGGAGGCTACGGATATGGCGGCCATCCTGGCCCTGCCCGGGGCAGTAACGGCCACGTCGTCGCGCACCCCGGAGGCTATCAAGGCAACGGCGGCGGCTTCCACGGCAACGGCGGTGGCGGCTTCCACGGAGGAGGCGGTGGGGGCGGTGGCTCCCATGGCGGTGGTGGCGGTGGTCACCGCTAGATCAGATCCCTGACGCTTTAGAGGGGTACCCCAAGAGTGAGGTACCCCTCAAGCTTGTCATTCTGAGCGCAGCGAAGAACCCCCGCATTTTGTCGTTGCTGTTGCTTGTACTTCCTGTCCTCTCCCTCTAAGCCGAATCCGCACTAATCCAAAAAATGAAACTGCTGGCTGGGTTCACTCAGCCGGCAGTTTTTTTGCTCCGGATCGTCTCGAACATAAGGATGGCAAAACTTGACAAACGCCGCTCTCCCCGAGCGCCCTCCAGCGCCGCACGAGGGTTGACTTCCGTACCGAAGTCCAGACTTTGCTCTTTGTTTTGAAGACTTTGGGACTTAAGTACAGGGGAGGGGGAGGTACCCACCCTTAACCAAAATGCAGTTGCTCGCCTACAATCAGAACAAACCTATGAGCAGTGAATTTAATCACCCAAAGAACCCTATTCGCATCGGTTCACGAGGCTCCCAGCTTGCACTCTGGCAAGCCAATCACATTCTCTACGCCCTGCGCGATGCTGGTTACCACGTCGAGCTTGAGGTCATTCGCACCACTGGCGATCGTATGCAGCAGCCAGGCTTTGTCGTACCCGCGAACCTCGACGGCAAAGGCATCTTCATCAAGGAGATCGAGGAAGCGCTCGAAGAAGGCAGCATCGACCTCGCCGTCCACAGCCTCAAAGACTTGCCCACGCAACTCGCGCCGCAGTTCACCCTCGCCGCCATTCCCAAGCGCGCCGACGCTCGCGACGTCTGGGTCTGCGAGCCGTACTGGTCGCTCAACACACTGCCGATGGGCGGAAGAATTGGCACAACCAGCCCTCGCCGTCGCGCCCAACTGCTGGCGCTGCGCCCGGATGTAGAGTTCGTCGACATTCGCGGCAACATCGACACTCGCCTCAAGAAGCTCGCTGCCGGGCAATGCGACGCTCTGGTTCTGGCCGCCGCAGGTCTCGACCGCCTCAAGCGCGCCGAATGGGTTCATCACCGCTTCTCGCCGGAAGAGCTTTGTCCCGCGCCGGGACAAGGCGCGCTGGCCATCGAAACCCGTAGCACTGAGCACCTCATCGACGAGGGCCGCGACGCTTATATTCGCCAGGCGGTCGCCTTCTTCAACCACCCCGAAACACGCTTCTGTGTCGAAGCCGAACGCGTCGCACTTGACGCTCTCGGAGGAGGCTGTTCGATTCCCATCGGCGTTCACTGCCTGCCCGAGTTTGAGAAGTGGCGCATGTTCGCCCAGGTGCTGGCTCCCGATGGCGAGGCCATGATCCAGATCGACACGTCTACCCCGCTCGATACCACGCCGGAGTGTTTCGGCCAATGGGTCGCGGCTGATCTGAAGTCGAAAGGCGCTCTCGACCTGCTGGCAGCGACTTTGTAATGTGGCTGGAGTTCATTACAAAAAGTATTTCAACCTTGCATTTCTCTCCTTGAGGGCAGTAAAAACAAGGGGCACCTCCTACAGGAGAATCCATGCCCCGAGTCAGCGCTTCAAGTTTGTCCCTCGTCATTCTTCTTGTCATCGCGACCATTGCCCAGACCGCGCCGGGCCAGTCCTTCCCGCTGGCTCCGCCAGCGGGCCCGCAGATCTATCCTCATCCGTTTGAAGACAGCGATGCAGGCTTTAAGCCAATCTTCGACGGCGAGACCTTGCACAACTGGGACGGCGACCCAAAGTACTGGCACGTCGAAGATCATGAGCTCATCGGCATCATCACGCCGGAGACCCTGTTGAAGCAGAACAGCTTCATCATCTGGCGCGGCGGAACCCCTGCAAACTTCGAGCTCAAGGCCGAGTTCCGCATCACCGATCACGGCAATAGCGGCATCAACTATCGCAGCGTACAGATTCCCGGTACCAAGTGGCTGCTCCGTGGCTATCAGGCGGACATTGACGGCGAAAACAAATATACCGGGCAGAACTATGAGGAGCGCGGCCGCACGTTTCTTGCCATGCGCGGAACCATTACTCACGTCGTCACCGGCAAAGGAGCGACGGTCATCGGCAGCCTTGGCGACGCCGATGAACTGAAGGCCTTCATCAAGCCAAACGATTGGAACCAGTATCACTTGATCGTTCGCGGTAACGTGCTGATCCATATTCTTAACGGTCACGTCATGAGCGAAGTCATTGATGACGATGAGCCTAACCGCAAGTTCAAAGGACTGATCGGGGTGCAGGTCCATGTCGGTCCGCCCATGAAGGTCGAGTACCGCAACATCCTGTTTAAAACCCTTCCCTGACCTTTCAAGGGCAGCTCTCGCTTATATTGCAAGATCTTGCAGCCTTAATGGCAGAGCCGTGTGAAATTGTCACAACGTTTTGCCATTGGCGATGTTGTAGCATCAGACAGCAGGTGCGGACGAGTACATCAGGCACCTAAAGGAAAGATTTCAAATGAGTGAGATACATGGTTTGGCTGTGCACGCGGCCGGTGCGCATTTGCTGCCCTATAAGTACGATCCCGGTGAGTTGCAGGCGAATGAAGTCGAGATCAAGATCTCGCATTGTGGGGTGTGCCACAGCGACATTCACCTGATCGACAACGACTGGGGATTCAGCAAATATCCCTTTATCCCAGGCCACGAGATCGTTGGAGCGGTCGTGGCGGTGGGCAGTGGAGTGGGGGACCGAAAGATTGGCGACCGGGTAGGCGTGGGCTGGCAGGCGGATAGCTGCGGGGTGTGCGAGTGGTGCCGTCAGGGAGATGAGCACCTTTGCGCGAAGTCACAGCCGACCTGCGTTGGGCGGAATGGCGGATATGCGGACAGGATTCGCGTCAATTCTCGCTTTGCGATTCCGGTGCCGGCAGTGCTTGAGAGTGAAAATGTGGCTCCATTGCTTTGCGCTGGAATTACGGTCTACAGCCCGTTGCGCAATCATGGAATCCGTCCGTCTTCGCGCGTGGGCATCATCGGAATCGGCGGCCTGGGGCATCTCGGGATTCAGTTTGCCAAGGCGTTTGGCGCAGAGGTGACGGCGTTTTCTACCTCGAAAGACAAAGAAGCCGAGGCGTTAAAGCTTGGAGCACATCACTTTCTGAATACGCAGGACACGGGAGCACTGAAGAAAGTCGCAGGCTCATTTGACTTTCTGCTTTCGACCGTGAGCGCGGACCAGGACTGGCAGGGGTATATAAATGCGCTCCGCCCCAAGGGAATGCTTTGCGTGGTGGGCGTTCCTCCCTCGCCGATACAGATTCAGGCATTTTCGCTGTTGGGGGCGCAGAGAGCAATTTCGGGCAGCCCGACCGGCAGCCCGCGCGATCTTCACGAGATGCTGGATGTTGCCGCGCGGCATGGCGTGAAGGCTATTACAGAGCGATTTGCGATGAGCAAGGCGAATGACGCTGTGGCTAAAGTGAAGAAGAACCAGGTGCGGTATCGGGCGGTTCTGGCCAACTAGCGTGGCCATTGTGAGATGAGAGATAGGCGGGAGCTTCGGCTTTCGCCTTTCTCTTTGGAGAATTGATGACAGAAGAGAAGCGCAGGTTCGCAAGATATAGCCCTGATTTTTTGCTGCTAGTGGTGGACCTTCTGGGAACCTACGTGTTCGCGGTGGAAGGAGCCATGGCGGCGATCCGGGCGAACCTCGACCTTCTGGGGCTATTGGTTCTATCGTTCGCAACGGCGCTGGGCGGCGGAATTATCCGAGATATGCTGATCGGCGCGGTACCGCCCAACAGCATTCGCGACTGGCGTTATGGCGCGACGGCGTTTGCCGGTGGCGGCACGGTCTTCTTCTTCTACGAGTTTTTCCGGAGTGTGCCGCAGCCGTTGATGATCACGCTGGATGCCGCAGGACTGGCGCTGTTCGCAGTGGCTGGCGCGGACAAGGCGCTTGAGTTTGGCATCAATCCTCTCATTGCTGTGCTGATGGGAGGCCTGACCGGCGTGGGCGGCGGCACGGTGCGGGACATCCTGCTGGCGCAGGTTCCGGCGGTGTTGCGGACGGATGTATATGCCTCCGCGGCGTTGGCTGGTGCAGCGGCTGTGGTGATGGGAGTAAGAATGAAGATGCCTCGTGGTCTGGCGATGAGCCTGGGAGCAGGGGTATGTTTTACGCTGCGCATGGTTGCGGTGTGGCAGCACTGGAACCTGCCCAGGGTGATGGTGCATTAAAGCGTGGAATCGTCGCCGGATAGTAAGCTGAGGTTCGATGCGATTTGAATTCTTTATTGCGATGCGGTATCTGCGGGCCAAGCGGCGACAGGCTGTTGTGGGCGTCATCACTGCGATCTCAGTGATCGGCGTCGCGGCTGGGGTGGCTTCGCTGATTATTGCACTCGCGATTACAAATGGGATGCAACGAGACCTGCAGGCGCGGCTGGTGGGCTCGACCTCACATGTGGACCTGATGCGGGTGAAAGCTGATGGCATTCAGAATTGGAGGCCATTGCTGGAGAAGCTGCGGAAGCTGCCGCATGTGACGGCTGCTGCGCCGGGGCTGTATGGGCAGGTGCTGATCTCGCGAGGTGCTCGGAGCGGGGGGGCTTTGATCAAGGGAGTGATTCCTGCGGATGAACGCAAGGTTGGGGATTTATTGCAATCGGTGGCAGAGGGATCGGCTAAGGATTTGGAGCCGGTTGAAGCTACGGAAACTCACGTCCCAGAATCGGGACGTGGGGCACCCAGTTCTGTGGCGGTGCAAGCGATTCCGCCGATTGTGATTGGGAAGGATTTGGCCGAGACGGTTGGCGCGAGTGTCGGAGACGATGTGCTGGTGACGAGCCCACAGGGAGAACTGACGCCGTTGGGGCTGGTGCCGCGCTATCAACGGTTTCAGGTGGTGGGGATCTTCAAGTCGGGGTTCTATCAATACGACATTGGCTATACATTTGTGCGGTTGGCGGATGCGCAGAAGCTTTTCAGCGAACCGGATTTGATCTCGGTGATCAGCTTCAAGGTGGATGATCTTTATCATGCCGACAGGATCGGCAAAGAAATTGAGAAGGCGGCGGGACAGGGATTTGAGACCACGAACTGGATGGAGCTGAATCGCGAACTGTTCCGCGCGCTGAAGCTGGAGCAGTATGTGACGTTCATTGTGCTGGCGCTGATCGTGTGCGTGGCCGCGCTGAATATTCTGATTGCGCTGACCATGATGGTGATGGAGAAGACCAAGGACATTGCCGTGCTGATGAGCTTCGGCGTGCGCGCAGAGCAGGTGCGGCGAATCTTTTTGCTGCAGGGATTGTTGATTTCAGTCATCGGTACAGTCATTGGGTTGGTGTTGGGATATGGCTTGAGTTGGCTGGGTAGCCATTACCACTTGCCTCTCGATGCGTCGGTTTATTCGATCGACTATCTGCCGTTCGCTCCGAGGATCCGGGATGCAGTGGTTGTGGCCTCCGTATCGTTAGGAGTGAGCTTGATTGCTACGCTGTATCCGAGCAGGTCGGCGGCGCGGGTGCTGCCTGCGGAGGCTTTGCGTTATGAGTGAACCACGGTTGAAGTATGCGCAGCTAGTGCCTGATGGCATGGCGAAGATGCACGAACTAGAACATTATCTGAATACCGGATCGGAGCTGGAGGCATCGCTGCTTGGGCTGGTAAGACTGCGCTCCTCGCTCATGAATGGCTGCGAGTATTGCGTCCACGTCCATACTGCTGAACTTCGGAAGTTGAATGAGACGGTGGAGCGGATTGCTACGATTGCGGAGTGGAGAGGTTCAGCAATTTATACGCAGCGGGAACGGTCTGCGCTGACGTGGACCGAGGCGGTGACGAATATTCAGGCGGGCCATGCTCCCGATGCGGTGTACGACGAGGTTCGCGCGCACTTCAGCGATGTGGAGACGGTGAATCTTACGCTGACCATTACAACGATCAACGCGTGGAACCGGCTGGCAATTTCGCTGGGAGCGTATCCCGGCCATGCGGGTACAGAGAAGATGGAGAAATAATGGCGGAATGGGCTGGCGAAATACACGGATCTCTCCACCCCGGCGGCAAAAGCGCCGCTTCCGGTCGAGATGACGTTTTGGGGGGAGAGTCGGAGATCACGCTGGTGCCGTTGCCAGGTGCGACTGAGGCGACAGTGGTCTTGCGGGCCGAGGGGCTGACAAAGAGCTACGCCGCCGTTCCCGGAGCGGCTGGGCGTGGGGAGCTGGAGCTTTTTCGCGGGCTGGATCTGGTGGTTCATGCCGGAGAGATGGTCGCCATCGTTGGGGAGAGTGGCGCAGGCAAGAGTTCCCTGCTGCATTTGCTGGCTGCGCTGGACAGGCCGACGGCTGGAGAAGTCTGGTGCGGGGAGAGTCGCTTGAGTACCTTTTCCGCGGCCCAGGCGGCGGACTTTAGGAATCGGGACGTGGGGTACGTCTGGCAGTTCCACTACCTGCTGCCGGAGTTTACGGCGCTCGAAAATGTAGCTATGCCATTGCTGGCGCGGGGGATGGGGCGTCTTTCCGCTTTGAAGCGGGCGCGGGTCTGGCTGAGCGAGGTCGGACTGGCAGAACGCGTCGAGCATCGCAGCGGCGAGTTGAGCGGGGGGGAGCAGCAGAGAGTGTCGCTGGCGCGGGCGCTGGTGACGGAACCGAAGATTCTTCTGGCCGACGAGCCTACTGGAGACCTCGATGGAAAGACGGCAGAGGCGGTATTTGGGCTGATTCAGGGGCTCCACACTGCCCATGGGCTGACCAGCGTGATTGTCACGCATAGTCTTGAATTTGCAGGTCGTTGCGGGAGAATGCTGAGGTTGCGGGAGGGGCGGCTGGTCGAGGTCAGCGACTGATGCACCAGGTTTGGTGCCTTTTTTACACAGCTTTCATCTAACGGGTAGTGGTTAGACAATGCTAAGTTATTGCATAACTTTTGAGGTATTTCCAGATGTGTTGCGCAGGCGACTACACTGATAGAAGTGGGATGGATGCTTCGCAGTCTGAAGTAGCCTGATTGTCTTTGCGGGCGGTCGCCGCAGAGATGGGTACGGTACCAACGGCGCTATGCGGCCTTCGGGCTCGGTGGTGGCCGGCGTTGAAGGGGAGAACATGTTCGAACGCTATACGGAGAAGGCGCGGAGGGTGATCTTCTTTGCTCGGTACGAGGCCAGCCAGTTCGGGTCGCCTTACATCGAGACAGAGCACCTGTTGCTGGGGTTGCTGCGGGAGGACAAGGCGTTGACGAACCGCTTTTTGCGGTCGCACGCATCGGTTGAATCCATACGCAAGCAGATTGAAGGACATACGACGATTCGAGAGAAGGTTTCGACCTCTGTCGATCTGCCACTTTCAAATGAGTGCAAGCGGGTACTGGCCTACGCGGCGGAAGAGGCCGAGCGGCTGTCACACAAGCACATCGGCACCGAACATCTATTGCTGGGGCTGCTGCGCGAAGAAAAGTGCTTTGCCGCCGAGATTTTGACGGAACGGGGACTCCGGCTGCCAGCGATTCGCGAGGAACTACAG
Source organism: Granulicella sp. L56 (assembly GCF_009765835.1). Taxonomy (NCBI): domain Bacteria; kingdom Pseudomonadati; phylum Acidobacteriota; class Terriglobia; order Terriglobales; family Acidobacteriaceae; genus Granulicella; species Granulicella sp. L56. Next base: position 104,226 of record NZ_LMUS01000006.1, read on the forward strand.
CGGACGACGCAGGAGAAGGTGCCTGCCGCACAAGGTGGCAGCAAGAGCCAGCGCGGCGAGCAGAGTATGTTGGCGGAGTTCTCACGCGACCTTACGCAGTCCGCCATGGACCAGCAACTTGATCCGTTGGTTGGGCGAGACGCCGAGGTCGATCGCGTCATCCAGATCCTATGCCGCCGGACGAAGAACAATCCTGTGTTGATCGGCGAGCCGGGTGTTGGTAAAACCGCCATCGTCGAAGGGCTGGCGCAGAAGATCGCCGATGGCGAAGTGCCCAGCTTCCTCGCAGACAAGCGGGTGCTGGCGCTTGATCTTTCGCTCATCGTGGCTGGAACCAAGTATCGCGGCCAGTTCGAAGAGCGCCTCAAGACCATCATGAAAGAGTTGATGGAGAACCAGAACTCCATCGTCTTCATCGACGAGTTGCACACGCTGGTCGGTGCGGGCTCGGCTGAGGGGTCCCTCGATGCGGCGAATATTTTGAAACCGGCGTTGAGCCGCGGCGAGATTCAGTGCATCGGTGCGACCACTCCTGCTGAGTATCGCAAGTCGATTGAGAAGGACCGCTCGCTGGAGCGGCGTTTTCAAGCTGTGAAGGTGCCACCACCGAACGAAGAAGATGCGATCAAGATCATCATGGGCATCAAGGACAAGTATGAGAAGTTTCATGCTGTCAGCTACACCGATGATGCGATCACCTTCTCCGTCTCGCATTCGAGCCGCTACATTCCTGACCGCTTCCTTCCGGATAAGGCGATTGACCTGATCGACGAGGCCGGCGCGAGAGTAAAGCTGCGACAGACTTCCCTGCCCGAGGAGCTGACCGAGGTACAGAAGCGCATCAAGTTCATCGTGCACCGCATGGAGAACGCCATCGCGAACCACGAGTTCGAGAAGGCGCGTTTCTACTCGGACGAAGAACGTAAGGAGCGCGAGAACCTGCGCACGCTGCGCGACAAGTATCACCTCGACGATTCTTCCGCGGGCATCGTGACTCGCGAAGACATTGAAGATGTTGTTAGCCGATGGACCGGTGTTCCTATCACCTCGCTGAAAGAAGAAGAGACGCAACGGCTGCTGCGCGTCGAAGAAGAGCTGCACAAACGCGTCATATCGCAGGACAAGGCGATCTCGGCGCTGGCTCGAGCGATTCGGCGCTCGCGTGCCGGTCTCAAGAACCCGGCGCGTCCGATTGGCAGCTTTTTGTTCCTTGGGCCTACCGGTGTCGGCAAAACAGAGATGGCGCGTACTCTGGCTCAGTTCCTCTTTGGCTCGGAAAAGGCGTTGATCCGCTTCGATATGTCGGAGTTCATGGAGAAGCATTCCGTGAGCAAGCTGATCGGCTCGCCTCCGGGATATGTCGGCTACGAAGAAGGTGGCCAGCTTACCGAGCGGGTCAAGCGCAATCCGTACTGCGTGGTGTTGCTCGACGAGATCGAGAAGGCTCATCCGGATGTCTTCAACCTGCTGTTGCAGGTCTTTGAGGACGGGCAGTTGACGGACGGCCTTGGCAATACGGTTGACTACAAAAACTGCATCATCATCATGACCTCGAACATCGGCGCGAAGCATCTGCAGAAACGGCAGGGACTTGGCTTCCAGAGCGAGAAAGAAGACATGGTGCTCGACAAGATGGAAGAACTCGTACGGGGAGAGGTGAAGCGCACCTTCAATCCGGAGTTCCTGAACCGTCTCGACGAGATCATCATCTTCACCTCGCTGTCGGATGCTGACCTGATGCAGATTCTCGAACTGCTGGTGCAGCAGCTCAATGTGAACCTGGTGCATAAGGCGATCACGATCTCTGTGACCGATGAGGCCAAGAAGTGGATCATCGAGAAGACTGCATCTGACCGTACCTATGGCGCTCGTCCGCTGCGTCGTGCTCTGCAGAAGTACGTTGAGGATCCGCTGTCGGAGGCCTTAATCGGCGGCGGGATTGCGCAGCGACCTGCGTTCCTCGAGGTCTACATGGAAAACAACTTGCTGTTCTACCGGCCCATTGCGTCGGATGGTGAAGAGAAGATGGCTGGCCTTGCGCTGACCACTGTTTAGTTGGAGATGCAGATGCACGATACGCCCCGGCTTTTTGCCGGGGCGTATCGTTTAAGGTAGAGGAGTTTTGTTCTATGAGTTCGATGGATCGTCGTGAGTTTGCAACTTTGCTGCCAGCGTTGCTGGCTTGTTCGGCAGTGATGCCGGAGTCAGCCGCCGCTCAGGGCAATCTACCAGTGCTTCAATCAGGCGTGTTTCCGCCGGAGCCGCCGAAGGCAGGCGGCGCACAGGAGCGGGTGTCTCGCCATTACGTCACCGGAATGCTGAAGGCTGGCAATCTTCGCTGGAGATGCATGAGACGACGCAGGCCGTGGGTGCTCCGCATGAACCGATTGGAACCCATCTGCACAACGAGCTGTGGCTGGTGCGCGAGGGCACGGTGGAGTTGATGACCAATGGTGTGACCCGCAAGATGGTGGCTGGCGATGTAGGCATCTGCGTCGCAGGGGATAAGCACTTTATCAAGAATGTCGGCGACACAACGGCGATTTACTTTGTGGTGACCGTTGGGCCGCCGGAATAAAAACCCTCCGGCGTTACTGGCGGCTCAACCAGCGCATAAGTCCCTGTGCGGGAAGTTCCGGAGCCATGAAGCGGCTGCTGTCGCCCATGAGAGCGCCAGCGGCCAGCCTGCCGCTGCGGACTGCTCCCTCCATGGTCGCAGGCCACTCCGTTGCGGTCCAGTCGCCTGCGAGGTAGAGGCCGGGCCATTGGGTGGCTTGCTTTGGCCGGAACCTATCGAGACCGGGTGTGACGGAGAAGGTGGCTCGGGCCTCTTTGAGGACTCCGCTCTTGACCAGTTTTGCGGTCTTTGCCGCGGGAAAGAACAGCTCGAACTCTCTAATCGCGGAGGAGAGAATCTCTTCCCTTCCCATCTCCAGTTCGGGCCACGAGGCGCTGATGACCAGCTCGAGATAGCTGCCGCGCTCGGCGGGCCAACGGCGGATGCGCGACTTGGCGAACATCCACTGGATACGCGTGTCAAGGAGCACGGCGTGGTCGATGCCAACAACGTCACGGTCATACCAGAGGTGAACTGTCGTGATGGGAGCGACCATAAATTTGCCGAAATCACCGCCAGGCGCGGAATTTGAGCCGCTAAGGTCAGCGAGCATATTCTTTGTCTGTCTGAAGTCTGTCGCGAGGATGACGGAAGATGCGGTGTAAATCTCGCTACCAGCCTCAACCTGCCAGCGCTTGTCCGGTGTTTGCTGGATGCGGTCGATCCCGGACTTGAGCTTGACGGCGACGCCCTTGCGCTGCGCTAGTTCGGCGATGGGGCTGAAGAACTCGCTCAAAGGGGCTGTTGGGATGCCGAGCCGTCCGGCTGGAGCAGAGCGCAGAAAGGACTCGTGGAAGACTTTGCCGGCGTACTTCACTGAGCAGCGCTCAAAGGTGTCGTTGAGCGCGCCGACGACGACGGGTTCCCAGAAGTGGCGGATGGCACGGTCGGTCTGGCCAGTGCGCTTGAGCCATGAGGCAAAGCTCTCGGAATCGTCAGCCGGATAGCCACGCAAAAAGCGGGCGAGGCCAGCGGCGATTGCGGTCTTATCACGCAACGTCAGCATAGGAGCGCGCAGGAAGCTGATGGCCTGGTGTGCGGGCGCGGGAAGGATGCCGGGTCGCAACAGGCTGCGGCGGCCTCCGGGTTCGAGGAAGGTCAGTTCGTCGTACCAGCGGATGGTGCCCGCGATACCTGCCTGATTGCAGAGGTCAAGGATGTTGGTGCAGCAGCCGAGGACGACGTGTTGCGAATCGATGGTCTCTTCGAGAGCGAGATGCTCGTAGGAGTAGGCGCGGCCGCCAATGTAGGGACGGCGTTCGAGCAGAGTGACCGCTGCGCCCGCGTCGGCTAGCGCCACGGCGGCGGCCAGACCGGCCACACCTGCGCCTGCAACGATCACGTCGTGGCGGGTGGAGTCGCTCATGACGTTACCCGGTTGATCAAGGACATCGCCATGCCCTGGGTAAGAGTCAACAGCTTCGATGAAGTTGGGACGCTGGCACGCTGAGAGAAGACGTCGCTATCGAGCTTGCCGATCCGGGTGAGCAGGCCGTGATAGATGGTGACGAGCACCCAGAGCGCGGCGCGGCTGTCTTTGTCGACCAGAGGTAGCAGCTTATCCGCCGAGGCATAATAAACTTCGGCCTTTGCACCAAGCTGGTAGAGCATAGCGCGATCAGCTGATTCGATGCGAGCGCCATGAGCAAGCGCCTGGATGCGCTCGGTGCTGAGTCCGAATTCATGCAACCAATCCTGTGGCAGATAAACTCGTCCGCGCTCTGCGTCCTCTTTAACGTCGCGAAGGATGTTGGTCAACTGAAATGCGATTCCAGTCTCTTCGGCCAGCTTTTCCGCACGCGGATCGGTGTAGCCGAAGATGCGGATGCAGACCAGGCCGACCACTGAGGCGACGAGATAGCAGTAGCGGTAGAGGTCGTCGAAGGTAGCGAAGGTCTGGACTGCTTCGGCTGCGACCGGCTGGGGCTCAAGGTCCATCGTGGTTCCCTGCACCAGCTCTTCGAGCAGAGTGTCGGGAATGGCAAAGCATTTTTGGGTGTCGTTGAGGGCGAGGAAGACGGGATCGTCGGAGACTCCAGTACGGCGAGCGGTGCGCCACGACTCGACCCAGGCGCTCATGGCCTGCCTGCGCTGCTCGATTGGGAGCGATTCGTCGTCGGAGATATCGTCCGCGCGGCGCATGAAGGCGTAGACGGCGCACATGGCGTCGCTCTTGTGCTGGGGCAGCACACGGAAGGCGTAGTAGAAGTTCTTGGCCTCTCGCCGCGCTATGGTGCGGCAAGCGGCATAGGCTTCGGCAAGGGTCACGTCGTAAGCCCCGCCCTTATCTTGGCGATCAGTGCCCCGGCCAGCAGCCCCAGCTTCTTTACCTTGGAGACGACGGGCCTGCCGCGCAGCACATCGAAGTTTTCTGCCGTGATGCCGTCAAGAATAGCGTCGCCGCCCTTGCGAAAGAGGTCGAGCGTGACTGCGAGCTCCTTGTCGACGTGGGAGCTGATCACGCCGCCGTCATGCAGCATGGCGCGGGTTCCGGCTACAAGGCTCTCGATCATCGCGGCGAACTCCGGGGTGAAGACGCGGCCCTCAATCTGGCCATCTTCCACGCCAAACTGCTCCATCGCCTGCGCAGGAATGTAGCGCCTGCCGCGGTCGGCGTCCTCGGTAACATCCTGCCAGAAGTTGGCCAGTTGCAGCGCTGTGCAGACCTTGTCTGAAAGGAGGGCGAGCGACTCTTCCTGATATCCGCAGACCCACAGCACCAACCGTCCGACCGGGTTGGCGGAGTAGCGGGAGTATTCCAGAAGCTCGTGCCAGGTCTCGTACTCGGTCTTCACCTGGTCCATGCGGAAGGCGTGGAGAAGATCGGAGAATAGCTCACGGGGAACGCCGCACTCGCGCACGGTTTCATGCAAGGCGACAAAGACGGGATGCATGGAGCGCTCGGGCGTCTCGTAGCACTCGTCGAGCATGGAGCCCCAGGCGTTGAGCAGGCGCATGGCGACCTCGGGATCGTCGACCTCGTCGCCAAGATCGTCGGCTACGCGACAATAGGCATAGATACTCTCAAAGTGCGGTCTGATCTTACGCGGCAGAAACCAGGTGGCGACGTGGAAGTTTTCGTAGTGGGTCGTGGCGAGGTGGTGGCACCATGCTTGCGCCTCGGCCAGGGAGGGACGCTCCATCGGAGTGAGGTACTCGGGGGGTGCGCCCAGCAGCGCGTGTTCTGACAGGGTCATCTCGCTCATTTGGGCACCCCGGACGGAAAGACGGCGGTCTTGATTTCACGCGTGCTTCCGCTGCGGTCCATCATGCGGGCGAAGACGGCGGGGACATCGGTAAGCCCGACGCGGCCGGTGATGTAGTCCGCGCACTTGAAACGGTGGCTGGTGACCAGCTCGAACGCGGTACGGCAAGTGGCGGGGGTGTGGTGGAAGCTGGCTTTGAGGGTAATGTCGCCGTAGTGCAGGCGGTTGGTATCGAGTTGCACCTTGGTGCCGCTGGGCGGGCCACCAAAGAAGTTGACGAGACCGCCTTTGCGGACCATGTCGACGGCCCACTCCCAGGTGGTGGGGATGGCTACGGCCTCGATGACGATATCGGCACCGCGGCCTTGGGGGGTAAGGGCGCGCGCTGCTGCGACTACATCGTCTACCGCTGAGATTTGCAGGACGCTGGAGGCCCCGAACAACTTTGCGGCAGCGATCTGGTCTTCGCGCTTGACGACGGCGATGACGTTGACACCGGCAATCTCGGCGACGTGCATGAACATCAGGCCAATGGGGCCTGCACCAATGACAATCATGGTGTCGCCGGATTTGGCTCCGCTCTCCTCGAGGCCGCGAATGACACAGGCCAGAGGCTCGGTGAGCGCGGCGTGCTCGAATGGAACATCGTCGGGGATGAGCAGGGTATTCTTTTCGACGATGCGAGCCGGGACGCGGATGAACTCGGCGTAAGCGCCGTTATTGAACAGGAGGTCTTCGCAGAGGTTCTGTTGGCCGTGGGTGCAGAAGAAACAGGCATCGCAGGGCGCAGAGTTCAAGGCGACGACCCTGTCTCCCTTGCGGAATTTTGTCACGCCGGAGCCGACTTCCTCGACGATACCGGCTAGCTCATGGCCGAAGCGGATCGGCGGCTTCAGCATCCGGGCGTGGTAGCCCCGGCGGTAGACCTTGAGATCGGTACCGCAGGTCAGCGCCGCCGCGACGCGGACAAGCAGCTCTCCCTCTGCCGGGCGCGGGACTGCCACCTTCTCCAATCGCAGGTCCTGCTTACCGTACAACACCGCCGCTGTCATTTCAGCCATGATCCATTCTATTTTCTCATTTCTGAGGCCTATCCTGACATTGCTTAAAGAACTTCTTCAATCGTGCCAAGAAGATGCAATCTTCAAGACCGTCCCTGCATCTGATACATTGAGCCTGATAACCACATGCCCTTCGTCTCCCCAGAGGTCTTCGCCAAAGAAAAGATTGCCGCCGTTCAAGACTACGCGCTGCTCTCGTGGCATGCGGTCTCGAATATGTTCTCGCGTCCGCGGTATTGGCCGGACATCTTCACACAGATGGACTCGATCGGCTTTGGCTCGCTGCCAATCGTCGTGCTCACCGGCTTCTTTACGGGTTGCGTGCTGGCACTGCAATCGGCCACATCGCTGCAGGCGTTTGGCGCAATCAGCATGACCGGCAATCTGGTCGCGCTTTCGATGGTCAAGGAGCTTGGCCCCGTCCTTACGGGACTGATGATCTCCGGGCGGAATGCTTCTGGAATGGCCTCGGAGCTCGGCTCGATGAAGGTGACCGAGCAGATCGATGCCATGCGAGCGCTAGGAACCGATCCGATCCGGAAACTGGTGACGCCGCGGCTTTACGCTACCGTCTTCATGCTCTTTTTTCTCACGATCGTGGCTGACGCCGTTGGGATCGCGGGCGGAGCACTGGTCAGTGTGACGCTGTTGGGATTGAACGCGTCCAGCTACTTCCATACCTCGTACCGCGCGCTGGCCTACGGCGACGTGGTGCAGGGGCTTACTAAGCCGCTCTTTTCAGGGTTCATCATTGCCACGGTCGGCTGCTACTTCGGGCTGAAGACCAAGGGTGGAACCCAGGGTGTTGGCCGCTCGACCACCCAAGCCGTCGTGGTGTCGTCGGTCTTCATCATCATCGTCGACTTTATCGTCAGCCGAGCCATGATCGGCATCTTTGGCCGGTGACCCAGACCATGCCCAAAGACCTCGCCAACGCAGAGCTGTCATCGAACCGGGGCGATGCCGATCCGGCTGGGCCTGTGGTCGCCTATAACGATGTTTCCATCAGCTTCGACGGAAAGCCGGTACTCGAGAAAATCTCCTTTACCGTGCAGCGAGCGGAGACGCGCATCATTTTAGGCCCGGCGGGCTGCGGCAAGTCTGTTTTGATGAAGCTTGCCAACGGGCTGCTCCGCCCGGACTCGGGAACAATCGAGGTGTTTGGGCAGGAGATTACGACAATGTCCGAGAAGGACTTGTTCAAGCTGCGCGCGCGCATCGGCATGGTCTTTCAGGAGTCGGCGCTGTTCGATTCTCTCTCAGTGGAGGACAACGTCGCCTATCGGCTCCACGAAGATGGTGTTCCAGAGGAAGAGGCCCATAAACGCGTGGTCGAAGCGCTGCAGTTTGTCGAACTGGAGCAGGCCATCGCCAAGTTTCCGTCGGAGCTTTCGGGTGGAATGCGCCGTCGTGTCTCCATCGCCCGCGCTATTATCTCCAGCCCGGACCTGATTCTCTATGACTCACCCACCGGCGGCCTCGACCCGATCACATCGACCACCATCATCGAGCTGGTGGTGAAGCAGCGCGATGTCTCGCACACGACCTCGCTGCTGATTACCCATCGGCTGCAAGATGCCTTCGTGCTGGCCAGAAATCGCTTCAACCCGAAGACGGGCAAAATGGAGCTGATTCCCAATAATGGGATCGACGACAGCACCAAATTTCTGGTTCTGAATGAGGGAAAAGTGGTCTTTGACGGCACGACCGAAGCGCTCGTTCACAGCACAGACCCCTGGCTCAAGGAATATATTTCCTGACCGGTCAGCGCTTTCCCTGTTTCCATTCTTCGTACGAGATGCGCGGCACGGTTAAGAAGGAATCCCGCGTTTTGACATACGATCCCAGGCCATTCATGCGCCCCACGGCGTGAAGTTCTTCGGATCGGACGTAGGGGCCAGCGGGATCGACAAATTTGTCTTCGATGTACATGGCGACGACCCTGCCAAGGATAATGCGCGACCTGCCGATCTCCATGGTGGTGTACTCCCTACACTCAAGAGCGGCGTGTGCCTGTTCGATGCGCGGCACTTTTACCACCTGGGAGGGCGCAGTGGTTAATCCTGCCATCTCCAACTCGTTGAACTCGGGGGAAAAATCTGTCGCGCAGATGTTCATCTGGTGAATGAGGTCTTCGGTCACAACATTGACGACAAACTCGCCGGTGCGGCGGATATTCCGCGCCGTATCCTTGGGGACGAAGCCGCCGGTCGGACGGTCGGTCACACCGATTCCTATAATCGGCGGATCGATGCACAGGTAGTTATATGCGCTGAAGGGAGCGGCGTTAAGTCTGCCCTCCTCGTTCATGCTTGTCACCCAAGCGATTGGCCGTGGCGCTACCAGACCGATGAGCAGATTGTAGGTCTGTCGCGCGGTAGCGTCTTCCATATTGATTTTCATTGCCTGCCCCCAATGCTCTCAGGCTACCGCAATGGCTGTGGCGCGGCACACGCGCCTGCGCCGCAACTTCAAAAGCCAAATTTTCAGGTGAGTGGATCGAATATTCTGAAGCTAAGGCTTTGCAGGGCTACCCTGATTGGCCGCGTCTTTCGATGCAGTATCAGGAGGGAGCGTATAGATGACCTCGCCGGGCCGCGTGTAGTGCAGCTCTTCGCGGGCCTGGTGCTCGATCGCATTGGGGTCATTCTGCAAGCGGTCGACGTGCCCCTTCATTAGATCGTTTTCCTGCTGTAGAGTCTGCAATTGCTTGGCCAGCACCTGCGTCTCCTGACGCTTCTGCTGATAGACGGTCAGGCCGTTCTGGCCAAAGATCACATGGTAGGCCATTGCAAGCGCAAGCACCGCAGCGGCGCCGGTAGCAATCTTCCGCCATCCGCCGTGAATTCGCTGGTAAAGGCGCACGACGGTGCTCGACCGTTTTGCCTCTACGCCTGTTGTGCTGGAACGAGCCATATTCTCCTACATCTCAGTACAAATTTGATAGAGAACTCCGTCAAGTGGAAAACCTTCTTCCCGTGCGGATGTACCAAGTTTGTACTGACAACCAGCCTTGCGGCGGATCACAGCAGCGGCATTCACGAATTTCCACGGCAAATCGCCGGAAGGGCAGAACTGGCTGCACGAACCCGGTGCAATCTTGGTATCCTTCTACTAGCTCTTCTTCCGTTGATGCGAATTCTCTTTGCCATCTCGATTCTTTCGTTTCTCGCTCTCATCTGGGCAGCGGTGGCAATTACCCGGCGCATTCGCGCCAGTCACAAGCTCCACAGCGCGCCGAAACCAGCGCAGCCAGAGTTCAGCCAATATCTTTTCGCCGCAGCAGAAGACGCGAACAATCCCCTACCCCATGCTCCTGTACATTCGCCATCGCAGAACCTCTCGGCCAGCAAGCCTGCCAACCAGAGCTATCCCAACTCCTATGACAAGATCACTTCAACCGAACGCGGCTAACGCGAAAGGACCATGCCCATGCAACCCATCACCTCTTCTCACTTTGGCCTGATCGAAGGCGCCAAGCCGCTGCATGAGACACTGCCGGGCCGGGCGGTTCTGGCTGTTGCCGCCACCCTGTTTGTGGCTGCCTGCGCGCATGTGTCGATCCCACTCTTCTTCACGCCAGTCCCGATGACGCTGCAGACGTTCGCCGTCATCCTTATTGGTATGGTCCTTGGGCCGGTCGCAGGCTTCTCGACGATGGTCCTCTATCTCGCCGAAGGCGCTGCGGGACTTCCTGTGTTCAGCTCAGCCGGCCCTGGCGGCATCGCCCATCTGCTTGGCCCCAACGCTGGCTTCCTGTTTGCCTACCCGCTAGCCGCAGCCGCGGCGGGATGGCTGGTGCGCTCCATGCCACGCGCCGTATCGCGCTTCAGCAACGCGGTCATCGCCGGGATCGGCTCCAGCATCATCACCTTCGCCCTTGGCGCAGGCTGGCTGGCACATCTTCTGCACCTCGGCAGCACGGCTACATGGAGCCTTGCCGTCGCCCCGTTCCTCGCGGGCGAGGCCATTAAGATCACTGCTGCCGCTGGAATCTTCAGCTCGATGCAGAGGTGGCGACGCTCTTAGCCCAGTAATTGTGAATTTTCTCGACGTCCTGAACCGGCAATGCCGGGCCGCGTCTCTTATCCCTCTCACTCTCCCAAGGATTACCGAATTATGACTACCACGAACACTGCAATTCAAGAGATCAATATCGCCCACAGCCCTGACTCCGACGACGCCTTCATGTTCTATGGCCTGGCCACCAACAAGATCCGCGTACCCGGCTACAAGTTCAACCACACGCTCACCGATATTGAGACCCTGAACCACCGCGCCATCAACGAGGCCTTCTATGATGTCACCGCCATCTCGTTCCACGCCTATCCCTACCTGCAGGAGAAGTACACCCTGATGGCGTGTGGCGGCAGTGTCGGCGAAGGCTATGGACCGATGATCGTCTCTCCGCGCAAGCTGACGCTCGACGAGGTGAAGAAGACGCGCATCGCCGTTCCCGGAACGCTCACCACGGCGTACCTCGCGCTGAAACTCTTCGCGCCCGAGATCGAGACTGCGGTCGTGCCATTCGACAAGATTATTCCCGCCGTGGTCTCAGGCGAGTTCGACGCGGGCCTCATCATCCACGAGGGACAGTTGACCTATGCCAACGATGGCCTGGTCAAGCTGCTCGATCTTGGCCAGTGGTGGCGCGACGAGACCGGGCTTCCCTTGCCGCTTGGAGGCAATGCCATTCGCCGCTCGTTCAGCCAGGAGACGCTGTTGACCACAACGAACGCCCTGCGCGACAGCATCCAACATGCTCTCGACCATCGCGAAGAGGCGTTGGAATACGCGATGCAGTTCGCACGCGATCTAGACCCCGCGCTGGCCAATCGCTTTGTCGGCATGTACGTCAACGAGCGCACGCTGAACTATGGCGAGGATGGCAAAGTGGCGATCCGCAAGCTGCTGGATATGGGCTTCGACCGCGGCATCATTCCAATTCGCGCGAATGTAGATTTTGTTGGCTAACTGACAGCTTGCAGAGTGAAATCACTCTGCAAGCTGTGTTATCTTAACTAAGTCGATTGATTGCGGCAGACTGATTCCAGGATGTGCCCTTCAATCGCTTCCCCCTCATGCAATTGAGGCCAAATTGGACGCGTAGCTCAGCTGGTAGAGCATTCGACTCTTAATCGACTGGTCGTAGGTTCGATCCCTACCGCGTCCACCATTTCTTCTTTATATTCAATGGTTTATAGCCACAAAGCGAAATCCGCTTCTTGCCTACATCATCCAGTGGCTGTTTTGGTGGCTGTTGCGAGATCTGTGAATCTGGCGGTGTTACGCCTAGATCGCAGAGTGCAATATTGACATGCTGAGGCCTACAGATCGAAGCCAGACCGCCAGCCTCTCATCGAAACACCCAGACAACAAATTTGCCGGCCTCATAGATGAAGCACGTGAACAGGAGCGCGCGAAGGGCCACCCTTTCGCAAAAGGAGCACAGGTCGTCGATCCGTTTCTCAAGTTGCGCGAATTTGCTTTTTGCAGCCAATGGCCTGTTCTCTTCGTTCGCCTTGCCTTCGACCTTACGCGACCGTCACCGTGATCAGTTTGAACGCGATTAACTCGCGGAACAGTTCGCTGACCTTCGCATCCAGCCGGTTCTTTTCAAATTCGATGTAACCAATGTCTCGGAAATTTGTGGGGAAAGTTACGCCGGCTTCCTTGAAGATGATGACGCGGGAGCCGTATAGGGCGCTGGCCGCCCCTAGTTCGAAGATGGCGTTCTCGCTAGGCCGGAAGATGGTTTGGCCATTCAGGTCCTTGAACTCCTCATCAGCCGTGAATATGATGATCGCCGCTCCGCATTCATTCATAGAATCCGCCACCTTTTGCGATATTGGGCGTCCCTTATTCGGCTCATCGACGACCACCTTGTTCGGAATCTTGTACTCAATCAGGAATTTTTCAAGTTGCTCAAGTGGTGTGCGGTTCTTTCCGTGCCCGATGAATATTGCATTCTTGGCAGCTGGCGGTGTTCTCTGTTCTACCTGCGATTGCTGCTGAGAGTCCTCTCCCGTTTGGCTGGCGTTGCCCCTTTCGCCTATGGCCGCCCCGTCTGCTTCGCTCTGCTCGTCCTGTTCGGTCACAGATGGCTCGGAAGCCAACCACTTACCGGTCGTGGCTTGGCGGATTAGCCCGAGGTATTCCGCGTTTTCATAAAAAATAGCAGCGCATCGAGCTGCCTGATCCTTCGAGACGCCGAAGTCCCGCACCAGCGCATTTTGAAAAAACTGCATGTCGGGAACTTTCTTCCCTTTGTAAGAAGCGAAAATGCTTTGAAAGAGTGACGGCATGAACGCTGACCTCAGGAGAGCCTTGTTCTTGCTCCCGTCTGAAGTCGGCGCGACTATGTCTCTCGATAGTTCGGTTAGCGTGATCTTGGATTGGTTGAAGCTTCCGGTCGTAAGTCCGTACTTGATCGATGACGAGAGAAGCATTCTAAAATCCGAGCTCCCAGGGCTCTTCTCAATGGCTATTGCGACGTCAGTGGGGGGCATCGGATTGCCGCTGTTCTTGTTTTCAAGCGCTTGCGCGACGCGAATAGCGGCTTTCAGAGAATGCTTAGGAAATTCAGCACCGCCGCTCGCGACCACGGTATCGTTTTTGTTCAGAGACTTGTTATTCATTTGTCTTCCTTCCATTAATGTCATTAAAACAAGACATTTTTGAATGAAAACTGTCTATGCAAATATCATATACCTGAATGACTCGTGAAGTCTAGGGCTTGCTTTGTCTATCGTTCCCCTCTCGACGCTCAGTCGCTTAGTGAAGGCGTCCGCATACCCGGGGCAAATAAACCTGCGATAAAGCCTTCAATAGGCAGTTTTGTCCTGAACGTCAGTCGTCGTCAGTAATGATTCGATGATTTGAGTCCCCGTCTGGGAGGAACACAGAGCGGATTTCAGCGGCAACCGTCTAGGTCACTCCCATGTTATAAAACCGAATGGCCACGACGTTTACGGGCAGTCGGTTCACATCACTGCTGAATTCTTGAGATATTTGAAAGCGTCGAGGCGTCAGGACATCAAGTGTCGCGAAGCGAACTGGTGACCAGAGCAAGAGGGCCGCAGGGGTGCAATCAAGGAGCATTCGGCGGTTGAATGAACTTAGATCGGACTAGGTATGCCAGTGTTCTCACCAGGTCAGATTGGTGACAATTCGGCTTGGGGGAAGTGATCTCGGCGACAGCACTTCCGCGTTTAGCATGACGTGAGCCGCTAGCAGAATATCGTCTTGAAGTATAAGGCCGCGCATCCTTCATGAACTTTGACGCGTTTTGCACGATGAACCATCAGAACTGGGCGAAATGTCTGGGTTATGACTAGTCTGTTCAGGACGAGTCCCGGAAGCCCACAGAACAGCGCGGAAAGCAGTGGGGGAACTTGTGGGCGGTTCACCTAAATCGGCTCTTATCTCCCACACTAAAAGAGACCAGAGCACATCGTGGCGCTCTTTCGTCTTGTGTGGATTCGAGGCGGCGATCTCATCGCAGAAGTCGTGTAGCGCCTTAATGACACCTCTTGAGCCAATTAAGTGGAGATTGTTAATCGCGCTAGCAAAACGGATTTGTGCCTCGGACGATGGAGTTTCCCCTACTATTCCGCTACATGCCCCAATGAATTCTTCATAGTAGGCTAACTTCTTTGCTCGCCAGAGCGCTTCGCGTTCCTTTTGCTTGGTGAGAAATATGGCGCCTGCAGATGCAATGATCGCAGCCAGTGCAGAAAATTATTGCGGTGAGCATACCTACCCTCCTTTCACAGCGAAGGATAGCAGGCTGTGCGTTCTTGAAAAGAGCATCAGACGCAGTAGAGGTTAGTTCCTCATGAGTTGTTTATAGCCAATGATCCATTGCTAACGGTAGGCGGGTTTATGAGGATTCGATCAGGGCGGCTCGCCAGCCGATCACGTCTATCAAATGTGTTTCATCGCTGTACTTCTCCAACAAGACCATGCAGGACTTTCAAGAAATCTTCTGGATCGGGGCGGGATGGACGCTTCTCTACATAAGGCACATAAGATGCGGAATCTGGGCCCCAGTCGAAATAGATGCCCGCTTTGGGTTCTGTGAGTGCAGCGGCCAACTCATTCGTGATGGTCAATGTCTGCGAAAAAAGCCGGATTTGGTTTGCATCACCGAGCAATCGAGCAAATACCTCAAGTTGATATTGCCCAGCAGTGAATTCAAACGAATGGGCATCGTGCGGCGTCAAGAAATGATGGTTAGCCTCAACTCCTGCTTCGCCGACGAAAAGACCGCTTCCACGTACCAGATGGTCGTTCCCGTAGACCCAGATGTTGAAATTTTGCCGTGTCTCGCTCCGTGAGAGAGCGACATGAAGACTTTCAATGATGCGGCCACGCTTAGAGGTTGCAAACAGAAGAGTACGCAAGAAGACTTTGGGCAACGCACGTTTGAATTCCGACTTTGGAGTGTCTGGGCCAAAGAAGATTACTGTCGGCTGAGTCATCTTTACCGTGCCACGTCGGAAAAGCGTAAGCCAGGCTGTGGTCACAGACAGTACGAGTGACACTATAGCGATGATCGTCGTAAAAGCGGAAGGTGGCATATTGGGGTCGTGAGTCAGCCGAAGTCAACAGTATAAGCCGTGGAAGCTGGGACTATCGCGCGCGCCAATTTTGCTTACTGCATTTCAACTCACGATTCGCTCGGGATGGTCGCAGCGAGCATACTTCCGTAGGTCCGCCATCGGAATTAGGACGCGGCCCCCGATCCTCCGCGTAGGCAGTCGCTTCGACGCCACGAGATAGTCCAGCGCACGTTGGCTGATGGAAAGAAGCTGCGCGGCCTCTTCGCGGCTCACCAGCAGCTTGTCTTCAGTCGCCACAGTAGCGCGTTGCGGAGGTTTCCGGCGATGAACTTCAAATTGCGAACCAGCGTCTTCCCGTATTAATGACTTGCCTGTCCCTCTGTCGAAGTCAATGACATGCTCTGCCGCCATAGCTCAACCTCCCATTCCAAAGCTTTCATAGCCGTTCTCGAACTCATCCCACAAGCCTGAGTGCTCTATTTCGAGACCTCACAGCGTATCCATTCTTTAAAGGCTCAATCCGTACCCTATACTCACCTCGACTTCATGCTTCGGCGTCACAACCTTCGGCTCAGCTAAGCCAACAGCTTGTTCCGGCTTGTAGGCACTGTGGTGCGAAACATCCTGTCCTAACGCCTTTGGCAACTTTTCTAGACTGTCCGTAAATATCTGCGCGTCAAATTGGCCCCGCGAAATCGACACATAGGCCATGCGGCTGTTGAGCAGGTCTTTCGCAGCAAGCTCCGTGTCTACGTTCACCAACACACGCTCCGCAGTCTGGCCTTGGCTTGAGTAACTCGTTACGGCGTATCCGTGGTCAAGATGAGGGTGGCGTTGCGGATTCAAATCGACTCCGCGCTCATCATCCAACCGCAACCGCATCGCTCCATCCCGCCCGATGCTCTCTACAGTCCCCAAGTCACGATTGGCAATCTTCAGTTCTTGACTAGGCGCTGTGAACTGAATGCGATCACCAACCGAGAATTTCTTTTCTTGTTCTCGATAGACCGAGACGCCGCTCTGACGCCGAGGGTCGTAGGAAACCTGTTCCGCGTTTGCGCGCACGACGGTAAGTTTGTTCTCCTGCGGATTCACAGCAAGGACGCGAGTGTATTCGCCCTTCTCGATGCCGGTCTCCTTCGATGTGCGCGAGTACCGCAAGATGTCATCAACCTTGTACTGCTGTGCCCAACTGCGGTCCGCACCTGTCATCTCCTGACGCTGCACGAGCGTCCGCACGGAATGCTCTTGCCTCTTCACAAGTCCACGCGATTGCAGCTCGTCATGTATCCGCTGATTGATCTCGCTACGGGAATGATTGTCGGGCGAAACGACGAGTGTGCCGCTGGGAGACTTGGCGTACTCCGTCGCAATTGCAGCAATACGTTCATCGTGTCCTTTCACTTGGTGCACTCGGCCCTGCTGGTCAAGACTCTCGACGGCTGCACCTACTTGCCCGCGTGCCAACTGTTCGACTACCTGCTTCAATTCCGGATCGCGCTGCCGAACGATGTCATTCAACGTGGCCGTTCGCATCCCTGCTTCCTGGAGCTGTGCGAACGGACGGCCCGCCTCCACGGCCTCATGTTGGCGACTGTCTCCTACCAACAGCACCCGATCATTCCGATGAAGACGCTCGATGAAGTCGTGCATCTGACGCGTGGACGCAAGCGAGGATTCATCGAGTACATATAAGCGCCTCTCTCCAATGTCGGGCTGCGTCCCTTTCGCAAGGTGGTGCTGCAGAGTCGAGGTCTCCATGCCGGCTTCAGCAAGCTTATTGGCCGCGCGAGAAGTCGGCGCGAATCCTTCCACCCTGTAGCCCTGTGCCTCGGCACCCTCGCGGACAACGGCTAGCGTCGTTGTCTTACCTGCACCGGCAACACCATCCAAGCCCGTAATCTTCTCGCGACTCAGGAATATCTCATCAACCGCTTGGCGTTGCGAGCGATTCAACTCAGGATGGCGATCCTCTGTCCATATGCGCAACTGCGGCGAAACCAACATTGGATCGTCATAACCGCGCTGATTGCCGCGCTGCATGTTACTGATGATTTCCCGCTCCATCCGCATCATTTCAGCGGTCGTATATTGTGGCGCTGCTCGCCCATCTGACCGGGCGATAGCTCGGAACTCGCCCCTCATCACCCGCTGCTCAAACTCCTGGCGCACTTGGCTGTGAGAGACCTGTCCCATGCTGCGGTCTAGTGCCGCTTGCAGGATCGAGCGTTCGTCCTGAACAGCAGAGCGTTCAAAGACATGATTGCGTGAATACGTCACCGACTGTTGCGCCGTCTTCTCCGACTGCACTTCATGTCGCTGGGCGTGTGCCTTTGCGACGACAAGATCTGCCTGATGGCCGAACCGCGCGGCGAGGTCACGGTGTTGTTGCAACACTTCTTCGGGCGAATGAAGCTCCTTGCTGTCTCGGGTGCGATGCGCAGCAACCTGTGCCGCGCCTGCGCCCTCTCTACCGATCTCTTGGAGGTGTTCCTTGATCTGCACACGACGCGGACTCGATGCCTCCAGATACTCTTGCGAATAACCCTTGATCTCGGGCTGGCCATGCTTCCCGCGTTCGATCTCATATCCGAGGCCTTGTAGCTTCATCGCAAGCTCGGAGCGGTACACGGTTGTTGCATACTGTTGCGACTGGAAGAGACTGCGCTCTTGCAATGCGCGCGTCTCCCCATTGTCACGCTCGGTTACATTGAAAACGACCGCGTGAGTATGGAGCTGTGGCGCGGCATAGCCATCCACAGGACGCGCGGTGTCATGCTCAAAGGTCGCGGCGACGAACTTGCCCGTTGTCTCCGGCGCATGGACATTACCAATGCGCGCCTGTGTATACCGCTCCAACTCATGCAATGCCACGCGAACACTTTCGCGATGCGCTTCACGCACATGATTATCACCACCCACAAGGGCCGTAAGAGAAACGGACTTGGGAGCGGAGAACGTTGCATCCCACCCTGCACGATGCTCTGAACTAGTGATCTGTTTGCCGTAGCGATTGTCATAGGTCTTGGCTGGCTGATGCTTGACGAGCTGCGCATCGTTCGCTGGGTGCCGTCCTTCGCTCAAGCGAGCAAACTCTTCAGGCCCTACGTCGCCACGTAAGCCCCACTCCTTCGCGAGACTTCCTTGCCACTCGCTATGCCCTTGCTGATCGCGGCTCCAATAGCTCTGTCGTTCGGACGTGAACTCGCGTGCGTGATACGTCCGTGCTTGTCCAGCAGATAGCGATTTAGAGATCGTCAACATACCTCGGCCCTTGAGACAGCAGCTAGTTACTGTCTTGATTCACATCGTAGCCGAGATTTGTTGATAAATGGGTCTTTATTGCCAAGTATTTTTTCGACGCATGATCGCGAAAACCCTTATGGTTATTGGTTATTCTGCCTTTAGCGCAGCGATAACTAGAGTGAAAGCGCACAGATTGCAGTGACAATTACTAGACCATCGCAAGAGCTAAAGTTGACTCAATGGATAACTCGAAACGTTGCTTGAGAGCAGTCCGAGAGCACACCTTATCTTGAGTTCTAACGAATGTAATTCGACGCTAAAACGAGGCTGCCCCTCGCTCTCCTCAGGTAGCCGCTATAGATGAGTTAACTCGGAGGCGTCACCCACTCCTTGCCGTTGAGCGAAGAGATGCCAAGTTGATGCGCGATTTGCTCTTGAAGACACTGAGACATCGGAAGTCACTTCGTTAATCAATCCATTCCGACTCGTCCCACGGTTTGGATTGCAAGTGGGCGGCATCCGATGAAGACGATCCGGGGAAGATAGTACGTCGCTGAGACGGCGGTTTTGGGGAGTGAGAAGGGGGTGGAGTAGCGAGTTGCGGTGCAGTAGAAACCTCGCCGCGAACTTGAGTCGATGTCGGTCGGTCACTCTCACAAAGCGTTTCTGGATTTGGCAACTTCTTAAGACCGAATCTGCGACTGATTGCAGGCCCAAAACTTGGCCACTCAAACTCTGTCTTTTGCTCACTAATCCAGTGGGCAATGCGCGACTGAATTCGAGCAACAATTCCGTCACGATTCTCGGGCCAATCCCTTTCGTAATTGGATGACCATTGGGGCTCCGTAACCGCGCGTCGAAACTGTCTCCATTCGTACCCGATGTCCCCTCTCATCACGATTGCCAAATAGGCGACGATCAACCAAGCTGCAACACCATAGAGCAACGGTTCATTTGCGAGTCGGCGGAAACTTTCGCCGTCATAGAAATACTTTTGTAGAGTGTCCTCCAACTCGGAGGAGCCCATGCTCTCTATGGAAGTCCGCTCTATCCCCGTCCATCCTTGTTGCACAGCAAAAGACGAGAGTTCCAAAGGGAGACCACTCTGGCTTCCCTCGGCAACATCGGAGGCAAGTAGCCACTGTCTCTTTCGTCCGAGACCGGTCTTCATGAGCCATTGGACTTGAGTCCTGGCATCGGGCTGATTTGCATCTTCGGAACTGTGCCAATATGCCGCCAGATAATAACGCTGGAGCGGCGGGACCTCCCACCGCAACCATGCCCAGAAGCCGAGCAATGGAAGGCATGGAACGAGAGCCAGGATCAATGCGGTCCGCCAGGGAAAGGCAAAGCGAATGCGCGAGAGTTTCATCACGGCTCATTCGTGTTTCTGAGACTGTTCCGGCGACGCCTCTGTGCCATGTAATCTTGCGCCTTCTGCTCCTTGACAGAGTCCGAATAGGCGGAAATCTTGCGTAAATCTTCGGTGCTCAATGGGCCTTCCGACGCCCTGGCAAACAGATTCAGCATCAGCGAGCGCATCCCCATGATCTCCGCCAGCAAGATAGGATCGGTTTGCTCTTCTGCGCCAGCATCGGCGCGTGCGTGCGCGAGTGCCGCCTCGCGTAGCCATTCCGCCACCTTCTTACCGGCGTAAGCGGCTGCTGCCTCAACCTCACCGAACTCCGCGTCGGTAAGGCGCGTGGCAATGGATTTTGCACGGGAGGTCTCATTTACCGAGACGGTAGATGGCGACGGCATAGCAGTTTCTTGCGGCTTGTCGTTAGCGGAGGTCATTCGATTTGCCACCTGGAACAGATAGTCTCTTGAAGCGCTTGGATGCTTCCATCGCACCACCGGTTTCTGCGAATGCCACCGTTGCTCAGAACCTCGTCCAAATATCGCCGTTTACAGTTGGAAACGCTAAAACTCAAATAACTGAAAAGACAGACGTTAGCAATCGTGAACTGAGGGTTACTTTGCAGTTCCCCATTGGGGATGACGTGTCAGCTTATACCCGCTGCGAAGCAGCGTAGCTCTTCTACATCTCTGCGCGCAGCCCCAAAAACGCAGATTAGGGAAGATTTAGGTTTCCACGGAACCATGCAAATTGAAAGAGGATGTTTTATTATGCAAGGATGATTGATCGGTCAGTTTCTTCATCCATTGAACACTCTCTCGCTGAGCAAGCCGCTGTCGCTATCATCGGGCCGCGTCAGGTCGGTAAAACAACTCTGGCCAGAGAGATCGCAGACAAGCGTCCAGGGTCACTCTACCTCGACCTTGAAACTCGGGAGGATCGAGACAAACTCGCAGAGCCAGCTCTCTTCCTTCGGCAGTACGAGAATAGCCTAGTCGTCCTCGATGAAATCCATCGCGTCCCGGAACTTTTCAGCTCCCTCCGGGGCATCATTGATCAGGGACGCAGAACGGGTCACGGTAAAGGTCGATTTCTGATTCTGGGGTCGGCCTCGATTGATTTGCTGCGGCAGTCGAGCGAGAGCCTTGCTGGACGAATTTCCTACATCAATATGGGTCCGTTCAACGTATTAGAGCTGCCTGCCGATGAATCAACGCTCCTCCAACTTTGGACACGAGGCGGCCTCCCCGGCAGCTATCTCGCTCCAAACGACACGGTGAGCCTGCGATGGCGCGACGACTTTATCCGGACATATCTGGAGCGGGACGTTCCCCTATTCGGGCCACGTGTGCCGACGGGTGTACTTGAACGCCTCTGGACCATGCTCGCGCATGGGCAAGGGACTCTGCTGAACGCATCTCGTCTGGCATCTGCGCTTCAAATCACCGCTCCCACCGTACAACGCTATATCGACTTGCTTTCCGATCTGCTGCTCGTCAGACGACTCCAACCATTCCATAACAATGCAGGAAAACGTTTGGTGAAATCACCCAAGGTCTATATCAGGGATAGTGGTCTGGTACACGCACTGTTGGGTCTGAAAACTTTCAACGATCTCGCCGGACATCCAGTGTCGGGTTCCTCTTGGGAAGGCTTCGTTATCGACAATCTGTTGGCCGCCGCGCCTGAGCGCACCGTCGCCAGTTTTTACCGGACAGCAGCCGGAGCCGAGATCGATCTCTTGCTGGAAATTCCCGGACACGGACTGTGGGCAATCGAGGTGAAACGGAGCCTATCGGGTCGCCCTGAGAAGGGCTTCTATATCGCTTGTCAAGACCTGAAACCCGCCAAACAGTTCGTCGTGAACTCGGGACTTGAACCATATCCCATCGATTCAAACACCGTAGCGATAGGCGTTCCGGCCCTTGCTCGAATGCTTTCGAACCTAGCGATTTGATTCTCGTCTTCGCCGCTCCGCTACTCTCCACCGCGGTTGCTCTTTCATGTGTTTGTGCACATGAGAAGAAGACATTCTTCTCATAGCAGCGCACTACCCGGAGCGGAGGCGTCCGTCAGGGCCGCGCGTTGTTGTGCGCCGCGCAGCGGGCAAAGCGCCTTGACGGACGCTTGAGAGGAGGGTACCTCCACAGCTGCTCAAGACCGCGATCGGCCTGCCTTAGGCTACACAGACATCCGCATTCCGGTGTATCTCGATCGCCTAAGAAGGCTGAATGATCTCGGCGGCAAAACGTTCCATTTCTTCCGCCTGAGGACTGGACGACAACACGAGATCGACCCCTACAGCGGCGAATTCTTGGAGACGTTCTCGTACCCTAGATGCCGTGCCAACAAAGCCAGAGCGCAAGCCTCGGCTCGAAACGGAGTAATCCTCCAGTGACACCTTCTGCTCAAGTTGAGAACC
The DNA here is from genome assembly GCF_009765835.1 of Granulicella sp. L56. Taxonomy (NCBI): domain Bacteria; kingdom Pseudomonadati; phylum Acidobacteriota; class Terriglobia; order Terriglobales; family Acidobacteriaceae; genus Granulicella; species Granulicella sp. L56. The sequence goes on from NZ_LMUS01000006.1 coordinate 126,702, forward strand.
GGCAATCCACTGTCGGTAATTGCTATATCCGCGGGCACTTTGCTTTACGTCGGTGATGCGAGCGACCTCCGTTTGGGCTTCGCTGGCCGCCGGAGCTTGCTCTGCGCGGTGGATGACACGTGCCTTCGGATACGGCAGCTCAAGCTCCTCCATCAGGCTGAGCTGACCCGCCTTGGAAAGCTCAGACCGGAACGCACGCACGCCGTTGATGACTCGGACACCCCGACTTTCCAAATGCTCTAGAAAGCCGCCGGTGCAGAAATCTGATCTCCATGACCACGGTTCCAGGCCGACGGGCTCATGCGGTTGAAGACCAGCGAATACAGCTTCTCCGGATGCTCGGCGGGCGAGTATGCGTGCTCGGGAGCAAAGAGCTTTACATATGGCGTGCCGCGCCGGTTGAGTTCGGCAAAGAGCGGCTTGAACCAATTCGGCTGTTCATAATAGATCGCGATCGGAAGGGCTTGTTCTGGCATCTCATCAATTCCTGTGGACAGGCTGTACTCAGCCTTTTAAAGGATAACGGTCGGCACAGAAAACTCACTTCTGTTTATTGTCACGCCAAGGCCTGAACCATGAAAGCCCTCGTGGGCTAGATTCACGAGGGCTTTGGAGCGACCTCAAAGTTGAAACGTCTTATCCGCCCCGTATACGAGTCCGAGCGTGATGACAGCGATCACCACTTCCCCGATGGCGCCCACGAGGAATGGACGGATTCCCTGCTTGCTCAGATCACGAAAGCTGGTCCTTAGACCAACTCCCGCAAAGGTAAGCAGGAATGCCCAACGTGAGAGGTTTCCTACAGCCAGGAGTTGCGGCTTGCTAAAGAAGCCAACAGTTGCCAACCCGGAAACGATCAAGAAACCAAGCACAAACTTAGGAAACTTCTGCCAAAGGAATGCTCCCTTGTTCTGAATGCCAGTAGCCTGCCCCTTCGATGCCCAATAAATGGCATAACCAAGAACGACGAAGCCGATAAGCGCATTTCGGCAAGTCTTCGTGAGCACCGCAATTTTGCCCGCGGCGTCAGAGTAAAGTGCACCCGCTGCCGCGGTCTCTGCAGTGTTGTCCACGGCAAGCCCGGTCCAAACACCGTAGGCTCGGTCCGACATGTGTAACGCATGACCGACAATCGGAAAGAGAAAGAGCGAGATCGCGCCGAGCGCCAGAATTGCGGCGATGGCGTAGGAAGAGTCTTCTTCATCCGCCTCGATAGCACCCTGCGTCGCAATGATTGCCGAGACGCCGCAAACCGAAGATCCCACCGCAAGAAGTGTTACCAGTTTGGGCCCGAGTTTGAACGCCCGCCCGAGATAGGTCATGAACGTGAGCGCCAGGATGATCTCCAGAAAAACTAGTGCCAACGATATTCCGCCCAACTTGGCGATATCACCAAGAATGAAGCGCGAACCCAACAGGACAATGCCCGTTTTGAGCCAGAACTCATAGGTAGCTACACCGCGACGGAAGCCTTCCGGCACGCCGATAGTGTTGGCAATGATCAGCCCGATCAGAATGGCCCACAAGACATATTCGATGTTGGGCAAAATGAGATGGTGCGCCTTGCCATAGCGTGAGATGAACTGCTCAATGAACTTGCCGGCATAGCCGACGACAGCCAGGAGCAGAATGCCGGGAATCAGGCCGAGCCAACCCGAGCGGACAGAAGATGTTTGCGGAAGTGAGATGTTGTTTGAGGCGGACATAACGTTCTCCAAGGACTACCAGGGCACCACTTTTAGAATTCCGAAACGGACAAGAAGGACCAGCGCGAGGGACAGCACAACAGCCCAGGTATCGAGTGAGAAACGGCGAGAAGTAGCCGGCATAAAGAACTCCTTTAACACCAGGCGAAGGCCAAGGTGAGAGAGACACAACCACCGTGGGTGGCCATGAAATGTAGGATGAAGGTAAGGGTGGGGTATTACCGGTGCCGGCGCTAGCTACAACAGCGCCCGGGCATAGGACAAGCAAACACGAATTGTGAGTTGTCGCGCATTGGTATATCTGTGTTTATCACGAAGCTTGGTAGCTTCACAAGACAATCCAAGCTCCGAAACGTTAACGGACTATAAATTAACGCGCTGACTTGACGACCCAGCGTTTTTTCCGTAACTTCCGAGGAATAGTCTTTTGAAGACTGCTGCCATGAAGAACAACATTCCAAGCCGAGTGAATCCCGACAAGAGCATAAGCCCCCAAAGGCTCTGCATCTTTCGCCTCGCCTTGGATTCACGTTGTTGTCGCTAGCACTTTCTCTCTCCAATCAGGAAATACGAGTGTGGAATAGCTGCGTCCCAGCAGGTCGCGGCATCTCCATTGATACAGATTCGTATAGCTCCTGCCCCTGATCCATTCAGCAAATGAAAAACCCCCAAGGGAAGACTATGTCGACACGCAGAAATTTTTTGCAATCCGCGGCGCTAAGCGCTGCCGCCGCCACTCTCGCACCTCTCACTACAAGCGCCAAAGAACCAGTTCAGCCTTCCACAACAACACGCAAAGGCATTATCGATACACATGCTCACTGGACCGGCCCCACGGTCGTAGAGCTGCTGAAGAAACGCACTACGGCTCCTTTCTACACAACCAACGAGAAAGGCGAATTGATTCTCATCAACAGGGGCACGCATGCAACGGGCAAAGAACGTCCGCAATCCTCATCATGGTTCGATATTGACGCACGTCTCCGCCACCTGGATGAAGCCGGCGTGCAGCGACAGGTTCTCTCCTGGACGGGTGCAACCTACGATGGCCAGCTCTCTACCGAGGAGGCAAGACCATTTTGGCGTGCCCAAAACAATGACCTTGCGAATGTCGTGAAGAAATACCCGAACCGTTTCTCCGGATTAGCAACCTTGCCCACCGCGGAGCCGGTCGCCGCAGCTGCGGAACTCGAGCGTGCGCACGCAGAGCTTGGACTTTCCGGTGGAACTCTGCCACTCGACGCTTTTATTAGCCTCGCAGGAGCTCAATTCCTTGCTCCAATATTCGCCGTGGCACAAAAGCATCGAAGCCACATTTTCATTCACCGTGGACTTTCCAGCGCGAACGTGCCAAGTGAAACGCCAGAGGTAGGCGCAACCAACAGCTACTTTGGACTTGCTTCCTCGGATGGTCCGAATGAGCGACCTAAGCCAGTTCCGGGAGATGACACGATCGCCAGGGCCGCGTTGATAAGCAGCACACACCTTGCAGCAGGCGTCATCACTCTGGCACTCTCTGACTTCCTCGATGCCTATCCTGACGTGACGGTTCAGATTGCCATGATTGGTGGCTCAATTCCCTTCGTCGCGGAGCAAATCCAGTTTGCGCAAGAAGCAGCGGGCCAGAAAGATACAACGCAAAGGTTGCGACGCTTGTATTACGACACCGGCCAGTTTGGCCGAGGGCCCCAAAACATCGCGCATACGGCCAAAGTATTCGGCGCCGACCGAATCGTATTCGGGTCTGACAACGGTCCGCAGAGTTCGATCATTCCTTACGTCGAAGCTGTCGAACAAACGCAGATAAGCACTCGGGAGAAAGATCTGATCTTTTCAGGCAATGCGAAGCTGATCTTCGAGAAGAGTTAGCGCTAAGAGGCGATCACTTTCCCGGCATGGTCGGGAAAGTGATCCTTCAAAGCCTGGCGTGCGGCATGATACCCACAATGCCCATGAACGCCGCCACCTGGGGGCGTTGAGGCAGAGCAAAGATACACTCCCTCCAGTGAGGTCTTGTAGGGCGATATCCTCGCTACCGGGCGAGCGAATATTTGAGCAAGATTCATCGCGCCGCCATTGATGTCTCCTCCGATGTAATTCGGGTTATACCTCTCCATCTCGATTGGCTGCATCGTGTGTCGCGCCAAAATGAGATCTCGAAAGCCCGGCGCGAAGCGTTCTATCTGACGCTCGATCGCTTCGGTCATATCCACTGTCGAGCCATTGGGAACATGGCAGTAGGCCCAGGCTGTCTCTTTCCCGTCAGGAGCTCGCGTCCGGTCAAAGCGGCTCTGCTGCGCGAGTAAAACAAATGGCTTTTCGGAAATTCGACCACGGTTAGCATCCTCCTCAGAAGTCGCAACCTCCGCAAACGTTCCTCCAATGTGAACGGTTCCCGCATGGAGACAAGCGTCAGCAGTAAACGGAATGGGGCCAGCAAGAGCCCAATCCATCTTGAAGACGCCCGGACCATACTTGAAGCGGCCCAGCTGTCTGAGATAACCGGGGGCCAGATCTTTTCCTGCGACCGCGATTAATTGCCGCGGTCCTAAATCAAGTAGAACTACATGCCGCTTCGGCAACTCGGCAAGAGTGGTTACCTGGACATCCGTTTCGATAACACCGCCAAGATCGAGGAAATAGCTAGCCATCGCATCCGCAATGGATTGCGAACCTCCTCGTGGGATTGGCCAACCGCGAAGATGTCCCGCCACAGAAAGTACAAGCGCAATAGCAGAGGTGGAGAAGCTAGAAAGCGGCTGCATAGAATGTGCGGCCATCCCCGCAAACAAACCTTTGCCGTGTTCCGAGTGATATAGCTTTGCGAGCAACGTAGCCGGCGACAACGCCTTCAGCCCGAACCGTGCAAGATCGATTGGATGCGATGGCAGCCCCAGCGGCCCCAGTACATCGTCAGCAATCACGGGCCATAAGGGCAATAAGCTGCCAACTAATCGTCTATAGACATCGCCATCTCTCCCCAAAAGCTCCGCAGTCCGATCGAAAGACTGCAGAAGCTGCGCTGCACTGCCATCATCGAAAGGATGAGCCGCCAGCACCGGAGGATCGATGAACTGCAGACCATAACGTTCGAGAGGAAGCGTTTGGAAGAACGGCGACAACACCGCCATAGGATGAACCGCGGAACACACGTCGTGGTGAAACCCCGGCAGCGTAAGAGACGCAGTGCGCATGCCTCCACCAACCGTGGATCGCCCTTCCAATAACCGAACCTGCACTCCTGCTCGCTGTAGAGTGATGGCCGCAGCCAGGCCGTTCGGGCCCGCTCCTACGACTACGGCCCCTTCGAGATTTCCTGCCATTCGATTCAAACCTGCCATCCGTCATGCAAAGTCCCGCGAAGATTTGGCTTCGCGGGCTCATGCTCTCTTCTACGTTAGCGTTAGCAATGCAAAGACCTACTGCTTGTCCTGGTCGCGATTTGGCGTATCTGTCGTGCCGTCGAAGCTCTTCGGACGAACGGGAAATCTACGTCCGAATTGCCTGCTGTAGACGAGCGGCTCACCCTGGATGGGAGAGTCAACGTGGATTGCCTGATTCTCCTGGACACGATCCAGGACAGCATAGAACTCTTGCTTATCCGGAGTGCTTCCTGTCAGGATGATGCGCGAATCGGAAGGCCGGCTATAGTGCCAGACATATTTCACTACGTCCTGTTTTTTACCACCCCTTCCGCCACGACCCTTTTTATTTTTATCTGAAGATGCCGAGTCGGCCCCAGCATCGTCTGAGCTCTTCTTTGCAGGAGGTGCGCCCAGCACCATGTTTGGATCTCGGGACCGAACGTCCGCGTTCTTGTCCTGCACTGTGAGGGTCTGGTTCGCCTCGTCCAGGTCGTAGTGAAGATACGTTCTACCTCCCGCGAATCCGGCGAGTTCGTAGTGCTTCTCTGCGTCCTTCGTCGCAGGACCACCGTTCTCCAGGCGTATTGGGAGAGGCTTGTCCACCTTGTAGGTAATCGTGGGGTAGTCTTCAAACGTCACATCGTGCCAGCGCACCGGATCCAGAGGGGAATACGGAAGCTCTTTACCGTTGAGCTTGAATTCCGTAACGGTGTAATAGCCTTTTGTCCCCTTCAAACCTTCGGCTCTGGGTTCTTTGCTCGCATTCGTCCACAGATAGTGATGGATGTCGCTATAGAAATAGAGCGGAATAAAGAGAATCCATGCGGCATACTTGATTCCGTTATAGGTATAGCGCTGCCAGTTTACCTTGAAAACAGGGTGATAGTAGCTCGGAACGATATCCTCCTTCTTGATCAGGAGGCGGTAGATATCCGGTATGTATTGCACCAGTAGCAAGCCTGCTAGCAGTGAAATCTCAGCGCTCAAGAGATGAACACCGCCGTCATACGCAAAGTTGGCATGCGCAACGTTGTAAAGAATTCCCAGATTCAGAAGTGCACCTAACGCTGCCGTCCTCCTGAAGAACAGGAGGCTACCCGCAAGCACTTCAACACAGCCGAGAACGATCTGGTACCAGGTCGAAAGGCCAATGATCGCCCAATAATATCGATATGCAGCTGTTTCCCCAATTAGCGTATGGAGATTCGATATCGATGGATAAGGCATCTGGTCCGGATAGACCTTCAGATAGCCGTAGTGCAGAATGTTGAAGGCGACCCAATACCGTAGCAAAAAGTTCAGCCAATAGTAGGCGACGGTGTATTCCTTCCGCTTGCTATTTCTCGCAAACCAGGTCCAGATTCCGGCGAGCGCAATCGCAATAAGCAATGCGATGCCCCAGTTCGTGAAGCTGCCAAGGCCCCAGCGTGCGCTCTCTCCTGCAGGAGTTACGTACGCGATCCCGCCACCTGAACCTGCGACGCCATAGATATCGTGCAATTGGCGAATCTGGACAAGACGTTGATAGAACTGCCCTTTAAAAGGCAACGTCAGTTGAGCCGTGAACAACAGAGCAACACGAAACAATACTCGTTGCCACGCGGTCCACGGAGCAAACCTTTGACGTGCCAGCTCTTGAGCTTCCTGGGACTGCAAGCTCTGCGGCGGGGCAGTAACGGTGATCGTAGCCATCTTGACTCCTTACGAAATTCGTTCGAGTTCGAGTTCGTTGCTTCCTAGTAAATGGTGAGCGGATTTCGACGACCGAGTATGAGGAGATACTTCTTGTCGATCTTTTCGAGCACTACGCGTAGTGCATTTCCGTTCTCGTCAACACCCGTAAGCAAGAGAGACCCACCGGGCTGATACTTGTACTGGAAACCAATATGCTCATGCGGATCATTCTTTCCCTGGAGCTGAATCGTTCCGTTTGCAGAATCGCTTGAGTAGCTATAGAATCTGCGTCCTCCGTTGCCGGCAAACTCATACTTCCGCTGGTCTTCCCCATAAGCGATCACGGGATTTGCCACTTCAATCGGCAAAGGCCGGTTGCTGCGAATGCTGATCGTGTTCCATTTTTCAAAGACCACGTTTTGCCAACGCACCGGATCAGTGAGCGAGTACGGAATGGCGCGGCCATTCACCTCAAACTCACGAACGTTGTAGTAACCCGCAGCATCTTTTAGTGTGCCCTTCGTATCCGGTAGGGGCCAGTTGGAACGGAAAAAGCCGTAGGAGACTGACACGGCGTAGAAGCCAAGAAAAACGACCACAGCGAACTTGCCTATCAGTCGCAGCTTCTGCGCTCGAACGCTGGGTAGCGTGGGTCTGAAATGATCGGCTTTCGCAGGGCGTTGAAAGATCAGCAGGTTGCTGAGCCGCTCAGTATCATGCGCCAACAGGAAAGACGTGGCGAGAAGCAGAAGCAGCGCGTACACATGATCGCCGAGCTGATAGGCGATGTTCGCCAAAACGATATTGAAGAGCAACGACGCCGAGATGATGGCGCCGATGGTAGCTGTGGTTTGCCACAAAAGCAGCGCACCCCCAAGAACCTCAAGCAATCCGATTGCCTGCTCATAGCCGGCGTGCGCTACGCCGTTCGTCAGGTAGTAAAGCTTCCACTGCAAATAATCTCCGTAATTCGTGTGGAGATCACTGAGCGTTGCTTTAGGGAACTGCGAAGGAAAGAGCTGCAGAAGGCCATACCCAATAAGACCGATCGCCAGCCTGTACCGCAAGATCACCCGGAGCCAGTAGTAGAGATCGTCGTATTGTTTCCGGCGGCGATCCAGATAGCTCCAAAGTGCAGCTCCCAGCGCAGCGATCAGCAGCAGTAGATAGAGATTTCGGAAGCTGGCGAAACCCCATTTGGGAGCGTAAAAGTATTGCGGAATAGCCGCCGTCAGTCGGAAGAGGTCCTGAAAGTGCAGGAAGTTGGTATGAAATAGCTCTCGCCAGAACTTCCGATCCAACGGGGCCGCGAAAGCCAGTGCGAAAAAGATGGCGCTAATCCGGAAGGCGATCTTCTTGAACGGACTCCACTCCATATGCGGTCCGCTGTCGAGCACTTCCGTAATGGGAAAATCTGGAATGTTATCGCTGAAATGGTCATTGGCGCGCGTGTAGTCAGATGAATTGGACAAGATAAAACTCCATGGCCGCGCGACGAAAGCTGCGGCAGAGATTGAGGGTATGTGCTGAAGAGCCAACCACGAATACCGATGGCTGAACTAAACACTATTTTTGAGGGGGATTCGCCTGCTTCACTTCACGCAAAACGTGAGGGTCGTAGCAGCTTCAGAGAGAAGCTCTATCGACAACAACCGCGACGTACTGGGTTGGAAAAACGCATGAATAGGTGCAACATTACCGCAAGCGCTGCATGTTTGCAAGTATTTCTCGCAATATCGCAGATAGATAGCGCGCTTGACGCTCTCCGCAAATAGAAGCAATTTATCTGCGAGTTGACTTTCGACAAGCGTGTCTCTATCTTCAGCAAGAATGAATGGCATATCGACTTCCACCACAATGCGAAACCTATCTCTTCGCGGTCTGTGCGCGTTCATTTTCTGCGATGCGTCATCGCTACGCTTCTGTTGTCGTTAGTTCCCATTTCCCTTTCTGACGAGACTACCCGTGGTGCAGCGCGGCGAAACGCCTTCTGGCGCTGTCTTTACGAGCAACCACCAGGTCGCTGTCGCCCAACAATTTCCCTTGAAATCAATTTCCAGCAGGCGCATCATTGCGCGGGCAAATCGTTTGTTTACTCCAGGAGAGTCCTTTGACACGTCTTCCCCGATTTACTTTGCTAACCCTTTTCAGCTTCGGCACTCTGACGGGATCGCTGAACGCACAGAATCTTGGCAACATCACCTTTCCTACCTCCGCCAATCCCCAAGCTCAACCCTATTTCCTGGAAGGCGTAAAGGATCTTCATAGCTTTGCCTTCGACGAAGCTGCCGTCGCTTTTCGCAACGCAGAGAAAGCCGATCCCAGGTTTGCGCTTGCCTACTGGGGAGAGGCCATGAGCTTCAATCATCCTCTGTGGGCACAGCAGGATCTGCCCGCGGCGCAGGCAGTTCTAAAACGCCTCGCTCCGACGCCGGAAGAAAGATTTGCAAAAGCCGGTACACCGAAAGAACGAGCGCTTCTTGAAGCGCAGGAGAAGCTATTCAATGCGCCAGGCGATAAACTCGCACGCGACATTGCCTACTCCGACGCCATGGCGCAGTTACATACACACTGGCCCGAAGATGATGAAATATCCATCCTCTATTCGCTTTCTCTACTTGGAACCGTGCGCCCCAGCGACACGGGATACCGCCGTCAAGCTCTGGCAGCTTCGATTGCTCTCGACATCTTTTCACGAAATCCGAACCATCCTGGCGCGGCCCACTTCATCATTCACGCATTTGATGATCCGGATCTCGCGATACTTGCTCTCCCCGCGGCCCGACGCTATGCAAAGATCGCTCCTGACGCGCCACATGCGCTCCATATGCCATCTCACATCTTCGTCCAGCTCGGGCTATGGGATGACGTTCGCGAGTCCAACACCGCGGCGTATGCCTCTGCTATCGGCATCGTGAAGCGTCTTCATGTCTCCGAGGGTCGTGAAGACTTTCACACGCTCTCATGGCTACAGTACGCCAACCTCATGCTCGGCAACTATGATGACGCCAAGGCGAACCTCGAAGCCGCTCATGCAGCCGTTCTACGTAACCCAGACAACGCGGGCGTCACACAGGGTTACCTCAACATGTGGGCACGCCAGGTTCTCGAAACACAAAAGTGGGTCGACCTGCCTCTGACTCCTGAAGGGTTCAAACCAACAGGGCCCTGGCTCTTCATCGTTGGTTACAGTGCGGCGCACACCAAGAACTTTGACCTTGCCAGACAAGCTTCCGCGGCCCTGCTGACACTCTCTCAAACTGTGCAGAAGGGTGACGCGGCCTATTCGGCGAAGCCCCTCATCATCATGCAGAGAGAGATCGATGCTGCAATCGAGTCGCAACAAGACCATGCGGAGAAAGCTCTCGCAACTGCGAAGGAAGCATCCACGCTTGAGCTCGCATTGCACGCGCCATCCGGTCCACCAGACCCCATCAAGCCCGCAACCGAGCTCTACGCGGAGCTTCTATCCCAAGTGGGCCAGAAGGCCGCAGCCGCAGCCGCCTTCCAACAGGAACTGTTGCGTACTCCAAACCGGACGCCTTCTGTTCTAGGACTCAAAGCTACAGGTGTTTCCGGCTACGTCGCTGCTCCCGCCTCGGCAGACCAACATGCCGTTCAGCCCGAGTCTCACGTTCACTAGGTCTACACACAGTCACTGGCCTTCGCCTCCCGCAAACTTACCTTCCGCGGATGAGGCGAAGACCAGCGACTCTATTCCTTCACTACTTTCTCTGCAGAGCTTCGGCCACGCGGACGCGATCGAAGTTCCCAGGCAAAACCCGCAACTTCCAGGAGACTTGTTTCTTCGCGGGCGCAAAGCAGGTTGTCTTCGTGCATACCTGATACTCAAGTACCCCATGAATCGTCAGGTCCGGATTCTCCGTAAACACGGCACTGTTCTTTGCTCCGCCGACTGCCCACACATCTTGGCTAATCTGTGTGCCAGTTTCGAAGACCGGGACTTTCTCTTTCAGGCTTGCGAACTCGAGGATAGTCGAAGAGCGGTACGCAACCGGACTCGACTGATAAAGATCTGATGGGTCAAGGGTGAGCTTAATGGGGTGGTAGCCAAAAGCCTCCGCACCCGGCGCGTACAGGTGCTCTCCCTTGCCTGCATCCAGCGTAATCGTGAGCCGTGTACGAGAGCCCGGCGCTACGGAGATGTCGGACTGAGAGAGCTTGACATGCAGATGAGGAGTCTCTGGCACGACAGCGATGGTGGAAGGCCTCGCAGTTCCGGAACCAAAGACAGATTCAAACAGATAACTTGCCGTGGCTCTTTGTTCAGGCTGCCCTTCAGGAAAGCGATTGAGAATCTTTCCCTCAGGGCTGATCAGGAAATAATTCGGAATCGCGATCCCCGCCTGTGAGCCCTTGGCCTCCGGATTGAGCACGCCGAAAGCCTTGATCGTCGCCGAGTCTGGATCAGACAACAGGCTGAAGTGGATGTCACGCCGCGTCGCGAAGGCTTTCAGGACCTCGGGCGAGTCATACGTGATCGAAGCAATATTGATTCCCTTGGCCTTGAAAACATCGCGGGCCGATTCCAGATCGAGCAATTGAGACTTGCAAAGACCACACCAGTCCGCAGAGCGGCTGAACAACACCAGCAGCCCGTTCGGCCCCGCAAGTGATTTCAGCGTCTCCGCTTTCCCGTCCTGGTTCTTCAAAGTGAACCCCGGCGCCGCAGCTCCAGGCTGTAGACCAGGTTCTGTCGCACGTGCAGGTATGACGAACGCGAGAACGGAAACTCCGAGAGCAAGAAGACTTCCTCCGGCTTTTATTTGCTTATTCATATCACTCCTATCTTCTGTCTTGATTGTTTGTGGTGAAGGCTTGAAGAAGCAGCGCTAACTAGCGATGCCGTGTCTAGCCAATAGCTGCTTCGCGTTGGCTGAGAATATGTTGCGCTTATCTTCTGCCGTCAATCGGCTTGATCCGCCAATCTTGCTGATGGCTGGCTCCAGCGCCGGTGCAGGACCATAGTCGGAACCAAAAAGTATCCTGTCCGAGCCGAAGGTTTCCGCGGCAAGTTCGACCGAACGTTGCAGAACCGAGTATGGGCCAGGATCGAAATAGATGCGGCGAAGTCGCTGGAGCGGATCGGGAGTATTGTCTCTTTGCGTTGCCTCCCGTATCTCTTCCGCAAGATACGGAATAAAACCGCCAAGCATAATTACCTGCACCGTTACGTCAGGATAAGCGTCAAGGAAATCGCTAAGACCGAGCGTGATGGCGCCCGCCGCTAACTGCGAGTCCGTCTGCAGGCCTCGGCGTGCGGGCTCGTTATCTTTCGGAACTACGTAAGTCGGTTGACCTGGAATATCCGGGCTTGCTGCTCCACGATGAATGAGCAGATGGCTCTTCTGCTTCTGTGCAACCTCGAAGATGGGTGCCAGATGCCTAGCTCCCTCCACCGTGGCAAACGCATTGAGCGGCAGCGAACCACCATAGAAACCATGTTCACGATGCGTCCGCTCTAGCTCCTGAGCCGACCAGGCGACGTCTGTCGTTGTCAGCCCGGCAAGACCTGAATAAACATCCGGGTGCTTCCGCACAACGGCAGCAAGGTCGTCATTAAAGCCACGCAGAAGCTCCTTCATCTCTGGGGCAGAAACAACAGAGTCGTAACCAATGGGAATGGTGTACGAAATAATCTGCCGCTTGACGCCATTCTTCTTGAGATAAGGAATACGGCTTTCGAGATTTGTGTGTCTTTCGAGAACATGGAACTTTCCGCCCAAACCCGTAGCGTTGCTCGGCGTAAGGATGTAGCGATCACCACTCTCTTCCACCAAGCGCGGAGCCTCTTTTCGCTTCTTCAGGAGCGCGAGTTCCGAAGGCGCAAACCAGTGCGTATGCCAGTCAACGATACCGTCATGCTGCGCGCCATCCGCGGCAGGAGCAGCCGTTTCTTCTGCCTTTACCCTGGGAAAAGGAAGTGAGCTGCTTAGTGCCGTCAAGAGGCCGGCCTTAAGATACTTCCGACGATTGAATTTCAAGAATGACTCCTTCAGATGGGGTTTGAATGAACTAACGGATCGGCCACGCTTGGCGTTAAGGCCGATTCACCGCTTGCTCCTGGTTAGCCGAATCAGCTGTGCCGTCGAAACTCGCCGGTGTCACCGGATATCTGCGGCTGAATGGCAATCCATAGATCAGAGGTTCCCCCTGAACGGGCGACGAGATGTGAATTGCCTGATTCTCATCGAGACGATCCAGGACAGCATAGAACTCGTGGCCATCAAAGGTGTTGCCCGTAAGAATGACGCGCGTAGGCGAAGGACGCGTGTAGTGCCATACCAGTTTCTGAACGTCCTTTCGATTCGCGCCCTTTCCGCCACGCCCGCCACCTGCACCCTGCTTATGATCTGGCTTAAGCTTCGCATCGGCGCCCGTATCCCGCTTGAAAAACGAATCTAGAAGCGCGGGGGTACCCCGAGCATCGTCAGCGTTGCGAGTGGAAGCATCCGCGTTTTTGTCCTGCACCGTGAGTGTTTGATTCGCTTCGTCGAGCGCGTAGTGTAGATAGGTTCTACCACCGGAATAACCTGCGAGTTCGTACCGTTTCTGCGCATCCCAAGTTCCCTGCCCACCATTTTCAAGGCGGATAGGAAGCGGCTTGTCCACCTTGAAGGTAAACGTCGGATAATCCTCAAACGTCGCATCATGCCATCGCACTGGATCAAGTGGAGAGTAAGGCACGTCCTTGCCATCAAGCTTGAACTCAGTGACGTTGTAATAGCCTTTTGCTCCGCTAAGTCCGGGGGCGCGCGGCTCCTTGCTTTGGTTCGTATAGAGGTAGTGATGATTGTTGTTGTAGAACGACACCGGAATAAGAAGCGCCCATGCGACGTACTTGAAGCCAGTGAAGGCATACCTCTGCCACTTCACTCGAAATACAGGATGGTAGTAGGAAGGAACAACATCTTCCCTCTTGATAAGTAATCGGTAAGTATCACGCAGGTATGGCAGAAGCAGGAAGCCGGCAAACAAGGCAATTTCCGTGGCAAGAACGTGCACGCCGCCGTCATACGCAAAGTTTCCATAAGCCACACTCGCTACAACGCCCAGAGTCAGAAGAGATCCAAGGGCCAGGGTACGCCGAAAGAACAAGAGCGTTCCCACAAACACTTCCGTTACGCCAAGCGATATTTGGTACCACGTCGACAGGCCAACGATCGCCCACCAATAGCGATAAGGCGCGATATCTCCAGCTGCAGTATGGGCATTGGCAAACGACGGAAACGGCATCTGGTTTGGATAGACCTTTACGTATCCGTAGTGAAGAAGACTCACTGCCGTCCAGTACCTCACGAACAGGCTGAGCCAGTAATATGCGACCGTATATTCCTTACGTCTGCTGTTCCTCGCCAACCAGGTCCAGATTCCAGCGATAGCCAACGCGATCAACAGCGATATGCCCCAGTTAACGAAACCTCCAAGCCCCCAGCGTCCGCTTTCGCCAGTCGGCGTCAGATAGTGAATGCCAACCGGACCAACAAAATTACCGCCTGGAGTGAACCGGACCATACCTTTCAGGTTCTGAAGCCGAATTGGCGCGATCATCTGGATTACAAAGATCGTTCCCGTGCGAAACAAAAATCTTTCCCAGGCCGCCCATGGCTGAAAACGCGGCTCTCCCACCTTGGAAGCCAGCTCCGACTCGAATACCGAATCTGTATGAATCACTGTAGCTGTTGACATCGATCAACTCCTTAGTAAGTTGCGTGGGTGCGTAGATCCGGAATAGCGGAAGTCCGCCTACGGCGTTCTTGCTCATTTCGTTACCACTCAGCTCTGCATCTGTCGCTTCAAAGCGGCGAAAAGGATTCGTGCCATTCCTACTTGCTAAATACCTGCGGTTCCCGATTGCGGGTAAAGAAGGCATTTCTAGCGAAGCAGAGCTTGACGAAACGGTTTCCCGAATCAAAGCGTTGCGCTCATTTTTGATAGAGATATATCGGCTTAGTCCAAGTACAGACGTGACGGCCAAAGCATCTTCGGGACGGAAGAGCTACAGGCAACAACAACGACGGACTTGATCGACTCGCGACATCAGTAAGGTGACGATAACCGAGATTGAGAGGGAGTGCAACTCCATTCCCACGACAACGAGCTGATATCACGCATGCATTCTTCCCAATATCGTGACTACAGAGTGCCCCTCTAGAAATATCCGAAGCCGATAGCCGCTAATCGTTCGGCAAGTAGAACATCACGTGTTGACGTTTCAATTTGCCTTTGTTACAGTTGCCCCTATGCCAAGCACCACGACACGTTTCGGACAATATTGTTGTCTCTCCTCAGCACTCGCTGACGGAGATGTGAACGTGCGCTAGCCTTAACCACTTAGGAAATTAGGTCAAGCGAAGTACACCCGTCAGCCACCTAGGCGCGGGTTTTTTGTTGCTCAAGCGGCATCTTCCCCACATTACAACTTCATATCTGCATCCTGTCTGAAAAGAGATGGCGCTGTGTCTAAAGCCATGTCTTCAACAGGGTCCGCTAACTCGCGCGTCGGTTCTCCGCGGACCAACTCGCCTTTAGGAGAGCCTCAAAATGCGGTATTTACACGGAAAACGTGCCTTTGCTTTTCTTCTTCTTTTTCTGGGTGTTGCGCTGTTCCCCTCACTCCTTCCTGCTCAAGTTACTGCATCAACAGGCGCGATTCAGGGCCTTGTCACTGATCCGAGCGGCAAGGTCGTCACACACGCCGAAGTCAAACTGACAAATCATTCTTTGCGTTTGGAGAAAACAGCAACCAGCAACTCTGAGGGAACATATGTATTCCCCGTATTGCCGCCGGCATCGGGCTATGAAGTGACGATAGAAACTTCAGGCTTTAGTCGTTACACCGCGACCAACCTTTCCGTCCGCGTTACGGAAAATACGGTTCTCAACATCAAGCTCCAAGTAGGTTCGGTGACTGAGCAGGTCACCGTGAGCGGAGGAGCACAGCAGGTCAACACAACGAATGCAACGCTAGGAGAGGTAGTCGGAACGCGCGTGATCACCGCGCTGCCACTGCCTTCGCGTAACGTATTCGATCTTGCAGCAACAGATGCAGGCGTCTACGAAAACTTTGACTCCCCCGCTTCGACCATCGCGCAAGGCGGCAATGCTGTTTACGTCGCCGGTCAGCGTGCAACAGCCAATGACTACAAGCTGAACGGCATTGAATCCACGAGCGTGGAGTTCCACACCCTCTCGGCCGGGTCGATTCCGATTCCCTCTCCCGATGCAGTTCAGGAGTTCCGCACCCAGACCAGTCTTTACGATGCGACCTCGGCTTATGGCTCGGGCGGCAGCATCAATTTGGTTACGCGCTCTGGCACGAGTAATTACCACGGCACGGTCTATGACTTCTTTCGAAACACGGTTCTCAACGCAAATGATTATTTTCTCAAGGCCCAGCAACTCATCAAAAACCAGAAAAACACGCCCCCTGTAATGCTTCAGAACCAGTTTGGCGGATCCTTCGGCGGCCCAGTGCCATTGCTACATAAGACTTTCTTCTTCGTGAACTATGAAGGTACGCGCCAAAAGAACGGCTCCACTGGTCTGTCTACGGGCAACCTTCCTGTCTTGCCCGCAACGCGCGATGCTGCCAGCCTCGCGGCAGCGTTCGGCGTTCCTGTGGGCGCAATTGATCCGGTCGCTCTAAAGCTGATCAACGCGCCGGGCCCTCTAGGCAGACCGCTTTTGCCTAGCGGCACCGGCACGTTAGGCACTTACGGTTCCTACGCAGCTTCCGGCGCAGTGATTCTTAATACGAATCAGGTGAGCTCACGCCTTGATCATGACTTCACCATCGCCGGTCACGACAATCATCTGGCTGTCGCATACTTCTACAACGACGGTATCTTCATCAACCCTTCCGGCCTGGGCGGCAGCCCCGGACAAGCATACGATTACCCGCTTGCCAACAAGAATCTGTCCATCATCGATACGCATACTTTCAGCAGCAAGCTCGTGAATGAAGCCGTCTACGGATTCAACTGGGAGAAGCGTGACATCGAAGCTTACGGTCGGGGTGTCGAGCTTTCAGATGTGGGCATGACACGCTTCAACTCCAGCTACTACAACCTGCTGCCGGCCTTCAGCTTCAGTGACACCTCGCTGGGCGTGTTCGGCTACGGAGGTAACATCGGCCGTCGTCAGCACACAGCGGCAATCAATTTCCGCGACACTGCTTCCTTGGACTTGAACAAAAACACCCTGCGATTCGGCTTCGAATCCATCTGGGAGCAGTTCAATGAATCCCCCCAGACCAACGCGGGCGGTACGATTCAATTCCAGCCATACTTTGCGGACATCCTATACGGCAAGCCAACCAATACCAAGCAGGATACTGCCTTCCGAGACTTCCTGATTGGCGCCCCTTACCAGACCACGGGCACCAGCGGCGAACAGAACTATCACATCCGGGCGACCGATCTTGGTGCTTTCTTACAAGACGACTATCGTTTCACGCGACGCCTGACCTTGAATCTGGGTGTTCGTTACGACCATCTCGGGAACCCGACAGAGACGCATAACTTCCTGGCAAACTTTGATCCCTCCTTGCTATCTACGGCTACACTGGAGTCCGGCGGCGCAGGCCTGCAACAAGGCTTTTTGCTTGCAGGAAAGAACGGCGTCTCTGCCACGACTCTCGGGGAGAACAATGGCAACTTCTCCCCGCGTGTCGGCTTTGCCTATGACGTGTTTGGGAACGGTAAACTAGCCGTGCATGGCGGGTTCGGACTCTATTACCAGTCGGCCGACGACGAACAGTCTCAACTCGTCAACAACATACCCTTCAATCAAAACGCAACGCAGTCCAACTACCAGGTCGGAACAGTAACCGGTATCGGTGGCACCAATACCGGAACGGTAACCGGCCTAGGGAATCCCACTCCAACCTTGCCGTTGCCCTCCGCTTTCCCAATCTTCCCCACGTTCAAGACGCAGATCGGGGTAACAGCCTCAGGCGCTCCCCAGTACCTCACAGACCCAGGCACCGGCTTGGTCGCTGGGATCTCGCCATCGGTGTATAGCGTCCAACGCAACAATAGGATGCCGTACTCAGAAAACTTCAACCTCACTGCCCAGTATGCCTTCGCACGCGACTGGACTTTAGCGGTTGGTTATCTCGAGACTAACGGTGTTCGTCAGTCTGCAGGACAGAACCCCAACAATGCTCTCTTTATAAACGCTACTTCTCCGGGGCGCTTCGGACTCACGACCAATACCTCAGCAAATCGTGAGTCGCGCGTACCCATCGCCGGAATCCTGTCAACGAGCTACGCCACCCTCATCAACGAAGCGTTCTCGTCTTACAACGCCCTTCTTGTGACTGTCACCCATCAACTGAGCCGCGGTTTCCTGATCAAAACGGCTTACACCCATTCCAAGAGCATAGATAACTTCCCCGCAGGAAACAGCAATGGCCCCGGGACATTCGGTGGAGGATCGGTTGGAAACCAGTTCCTCCTCGGATTGAACAAGGGAACTTCGGAGCAGGATGTTCCCAACCGTCTCGTAGTAACCTACGTCTGGGACCTTCCCGGGTTTCGAAGCCATCATGTGCTTGACGCCGCCCTGGGCCACTGGTCTCTTTCAGGAATTACCACCTATCAGGATGGACTTCCGGGAACGGTCATCCAGACCATTGGCTCGACTTCTCTCACGGGAACATCCGGATATGGTCTTGTTACCGGAGCGTTGCGGCAGCCAGGATCGCCACAGAGCAATTACAACGCCTCAACGGGTGCAATTCAGTATTTGAACTTTGCTGCGGCAACAGTACAGCCCCTCCTCGCGAATACCACGATCGGTTCTACGACGCCTCAGGGTACGCCTGGGTCAGGCACCTATCCCATTGGTGCTAGTGGCGGACGAATGATTGGAAAGCCTGAAATCGGTGTCTTCAGAGCACCCTTCCAGAATCGCTGGGATGCGACACTGTCCAAAAACTTCCCCGTGAAGTCTTTTGGCGAAGGCGGCAATGTGGAGTTCCGGGCTGAAGCTTTCAAGCTGTGGAACAACACGATCTTCAATGCGCCGAATTCAACAGCAGGGGCCACTACCTTCGGTCAAATCACAAGCACGGTAGACAGTACGGGAAGACAACTTCAGTTTGCGGTGAAAGTTTCTTTCTAAACAGATAACTCGCTGTCTTGATGGCCGATTCGAGCTGATCTCGGATCGGCCATAGAACTCCCGAGTAAAACCGGTGAGCGGCCGTCGATCATTGGTTAGATTTTGCGACGGGAGCAGTGGTCTCCTCATCTGCCGAGGACAGGGTCGCGCAAGATCTTTTTTAGGTCTGAGATGCACGGCGTAGCGGCGAGAGCCCAACCCTAAAAGAAGCTCAATGCCGTATTCCCAATTTTCAAATCTTTTGTCTTGCAAAAGTGCCCGGCGCGGTATCCGAAGCGTCATTCACAATTTGCGTGTGAATGCGTTTTTGCCTGCCGGTTTTCTGCAAACGGACTTTAGTAGCACGGTGGCGGTGCCATCGACGTCACACTCGGTTGAGAGATCCAGGAAGTTAGGCTGCAGATGTCTACTGACGAAGCAACAATAGCCGTCAAAAGATCGAATCACGTATGGCTCGGGAGCTTCAAGTTCGAAAAATCAGATAGCATTGGCCACCGTTGAAAGACAAGCATTGAATGATCAATAGAATTTTGGATTTCACCTTTCCACTTTGCCCATGAGAATCCCGCATTTTTCTAAACGCTTTGAGATCTTGCCTGGCTCTGTTCACGGAAAGAACTCAACTTGGCCACCGCACTCAGCTTGTGATCTGGTGACAGGTGGGCGTAACGAGTCGTCATGCTGATGTCTTTGTGACCGGCCAATTCCTGAACGGTTCTGATGTCTACCCCAGCCATCACCAGGCGAGAGATGTATGTGTGGCGGAAGACATGCCAAGTCACGTCAACAAGTTGTTTGTTCTGCTTTATGGCATCTTCCATGACTAGACGGAACCATGCCCTTGGGTTCTCCATTGGCTCACCGTACCGAGTCAGGAAAACTCTTGGCGTGTGCGGCACTCGTCTGGCTTGGCATACCCTTAATGCCTCAACCGCCTCTTTGCTCAAGATTACCACGCGGCTCGATCCGTTCTTCGTAGCGACAAGCTGAATTTGTTGGCGATTCAAATGCACATCGGGCCATTCTAAGGAGTGCTGCTCAGAAAGCCGCATGCCCGTCTCTACCGCGACCGTAAAGTCGGGTTCGTGGACTGGGCAACGCCTTCGGATGATGCTCCGAATCTGCGCCTCCTCTTCAAACGTGATAAATCTAAGGCGGGCATTGTTCTCTTTTCGAAGGCGAACCAGTCGAGCAGGGTTCGCGGTCACTTTTCCGTTCCGTATACCCTCCGCGAAGATCATCGACATGGTGGAGCGATATCTGTTGATGCTCGCTGGCTTGAGATCAGTTCGTGTGCTGAAGTATGCCGAGATGGTCTGAGGGGTGATCTCTTCGGCCTTCATCTTGCCAAATACGGGGAGCAAACTGCTCAGATTCGAGATGTCCCCACGGTGGCTCTTTTTGTGGGCCTTGCTGTACTCCATCGCGTCCTTGGCAAGCTCCTCAAATAAGACAGCTCTCTTGGCCTTGAGCGAGTCGGGGAGCTTAACGCCCATTCGCGCGTCGTTCTTGCGCTTGCTGTAGAGGTCGGAAGCCGCTTTGCGGGTTCCTACTTTCTCGCGGTGACGTTTTCCGTCAACGTAGTAGTTGACCCACCAAATGCCGCTATCAGGGGGGTGCTCGAAGACGCCACGAAGGGGCTTCGGAGCCTGTCTGCCACGTTTCGACGGCTGTCCATCAGAAGTGTTTGGTGGCTGTTTTAGTGGCTGTTTGTCTTCGTATTTGCTGCGATTCACTGCAACTGTCTGCGCCATAGAATAAGTATACAACTCATTGACATAAATGGACTTATTTCATTCCTGTGCAGCGTATTGCAACCCCCTGCAATACCCCCATTTTCCGACTCTTAATCGACTGGTCGTAGGTTCGATCCCTACCGCGTCCACCAATAATATCAATGAGTTAGCTCCTTAGTGATGAGGGGATTTTCTTCGGTTATGGGGAGAATTATGGGGACACACTTAAAAGCTCGACAGTAACGTACTTGTCTCAGTGAAGCTGCTATGCTTGCCTTCGATGAAGCCATTTGCGGTCAGTCGACTACGGCTAGATAGGGCCATCGAACATGGCAGATCTCTCGCCCATATTTGGAATGGGATTCCTGCCGAACACTTTTTTGGAATTCGGGTTAAGTTCGGTGCGCGCACTGGACACGGAAGGATTGAAGTAGTCGGCGTCGGAGCAATCCCGGATGAGTTTTCTTTGCTTCTTGGTGAGCATCTATACCAGCTCCGATCCGCCCTAGATACTTGCATTTACCAAGCGGTTATCTATGCGACTGGCAAGAATCCGCCTCCAGATGAGCAAAAGTTAGAATTTCCTATCTGCGCCGATCTAATAGAATTCCAGAAACAAGCAAAACGCAGGCTTTCATACTTGCCGCAAGACTTGCAAAATGCCATTGAAAAGATTCAGCCATACAATATCTCGCCGTCTATGCCACCAGGGGAGATCATGGAGAGCCTAAATCGTTCGCTTGGCATCTTGAACGACCTAGCACGCAAGGATCGACATCGAACGTTGCACATCGTTGGTGCTTGGCCTTACCACTTCAATCCTCAATTCTCGGTTCTTCTGCGTGGCGTGAGCGTGCACGATCTGCTAATCATGCCGCCGGGCATTCTGGAAGAAAACAGCGTACTAGCAACCTTTCGACTTGAGGGCTACACGCCCGGTATGGATATCCAAGTCAATCCCCAGCTCCGAACCAAGGTCGGATGCAATCAGTCATTAGAGAAAAACCATTAACTCGAAAATACCATCGTTCTCTTTCTTTCGGATAACGGGCATCTGCCGAAGAGAAAATAGGCAAAGGTGCTCAGGAAAATCCAGAAGACTCTCAACCCGGAGGCCCGAAGTCCTTTACGAGTTATCGAACTCCGTGGGCTAATCTTTCGGATACACCCATTCAGATGTTCAAGCACTACACCGATGAAGGAGGAATCGCTACGCCGCTGATCGCATGGTCCCCCAAATATGTCTCGCGGGAAAATGCTCTGGAGCACACACCGGCACATGTGATGGATCTTCATCCGACGTTGCTTCGGCTAGCTGGAGGAACATATCCTGAAATTTTAAAAGCCAGCCAGCCGTTCCCTTGGCTGGGGAAGATTTATGGCCCTTAGTGCTTGGCCGAAAGAGACAGTCGTCAAGAAAGCTCTTTTGGGAACACTCTGGAAATCGCGCATTCCGTGACGGGGACTGGAAAATTATTTCTCGCTTTAAGGGGTCATGGTCACTTTACAATTTAGTCTCAGATCGCACTGAACTGAATGACCTGGCTGCGAAAGACCCGGAACGCCTCAATCGCATGGCGTCCCAATGGCAGGAATGGGCCGATCATACCGGAGTTCTTCCTTGGGAGTAGATACGTAAAAAGACGCGAGCATCGACTAAGCATCTGTCGAGTTCCCCTGCCCCAAATACATCTCCTGATATCGAGTGTCGCGAAACGATGCTCCACGGCACCCCGAGTAGTCCAGCGCCAGGGCAGGCTCTCCACTACGACAGAGAGCCTGCCGATGACTCGGCGATTCTTACCCTTGTTCGCGTTACTTTGTACTCTTGGCGGCGGTGATGAATTCGTCCTTGTGCGCAGTTGCCCACTCTCTCAGGGTCAATGCAGGCCTTCCGAGAATGTTCGGAAACGTCATCACGGATGCTGCCAATATTGCCCATGCGTCCGTCAATTACCTGGCGCATGAACTCCCCTCCACCCTCGGCGTACCAGGGCTCAACCTGGACTTCCGACGACTGGAAGAGCTTCTTGAAGTCATCCGCTCCCTGGATATTGCACTTGATGTCGCGACCGGTGAGGCACTATGGGACAAGTACTGCACGGGAGTGCCCGAACGACAGCGGCAGATAAGTGGAGAGATCAAATACCGTCTGGAGACAAGTCGGGGCGATGAGTTTCTTGGCACCAAGGACGACGTTATAGAGACGTTCTCAAGGTTCAATCGGAAGCTACTGAAGGAAGGCTACCAGCGTAGGGGATTTAGACCGGGCACGGACCCCGATTTTCAGTCTCTGTGATAACGATCTTTCTATTTAGAGCGGTCCAATAAAGGAGACGTGAATGCCATCGATGAACGATCCCGCCAAAGAACTCCATCGTACTGATTCGGAGGAATCGCCTCCATGTCAAATCAGCGCAGAAGCATTTCTCCTGGCCGAATATGGTGCTCTGCGTCGAGAAATTGAGTTGGTAATTAAGGACATAGGCGATTATCTTCGCTATGCAATTTTGTCATCGGGAGCCATATGGCATGGCTGCTTTCACGGCCAAAGGCAGTCTCACCACAAGCGAACCTCTCATATATTGGCTTTTTCGTCCCCTTGTGGCTTTCGTTTTGCTTTTTTCTTCAGACCCGTGTTTTGAGGCATAAAGTCTTCAAACTGGCCAGCTACATTCTCAGAATTGAAGCAGCTTCTCAAATGGCGAAGCAGTTCGGATGGGAAACACAGTTGGCGAGTGGCAATATTAAGCGTGCCGGCGTGCAACGATGGGAGAACACTATCTGGCTCATCCTCTGTGGAGCAAACGCGATTGGAGCAGTGTTAGTCCTTCTGCTGCTTTAGCGCTGATTGCGGGCAGCATGTTTTTTACCCATGCCTCAACCTCTGCACCAAACTTACAACGCCATCGAGTACGCCACACCCGCATGGGTAATTGGGCTTTTACTTAACACTCTTCACCATATCTAACAGCCATAAATCGCACAGTAGCTTATTGCGCACGGCCTGATCGAGAGCCGTTTGTGTCATTGCCTGATCTCCTCAAAGGTCGATGCTTGATGTAGGTTCACATTTCTGACCGAGAAGAGGAGAAGATGGACACCAAAACTAGCCTTCATCTGATAAACTCATTTATATCGTTGCGTTGGAGCTTTTGACGGCCAGTTGGTATCCAAAATGGTCAAAAAGTAGGCTCAAAGCAATGAAGCGGTAGAACAGAGCAAACAGACCGAAAGCTGCGAACTCTCTGATTCTATGTGACGTATATCCAAGTGTCTGAAAAGACTCGTGGGGACGTAGCTCAGTTGGTTAGAGCGCTGCCCTGTCACGGCAGAGGTCGCGGGTTCGAGCCCCGTCGTCCCCGCCATAAACCTAAGAAAATAAATGGTTTATGGCACAGTGACAATCTTAGTTATTCCCCGCGAGGGTGCTGAAGGGTGCTGAGAGATTCCGGCACCTTTTTTGCTGCCTTCCAGCATCAACGGTTCCCGTTGCGAGGGTGCTGGCGAGGGTGCTGAAATTCTTGCCTTTCCGGCTTCAATCACCATCTCCATCACTTTGTTGTTGGCATCCCGTTTCGTCTCGGAGATTGCTCGCGTGTAGATGTCGAGCGTGATCCGAGAGTTTGCGTGACGCAGGAGTTCCTGGGCTGTCTTCAGGTCCGCACCAGACGCTCTCAGGTTGGTTGCCAGAGAGTGCCGGAAGCTGTGCCATCCGATCACCTTGCCGATGATCTTCGCCCGCAGCAGAGCCGGACGGATGACTTTCTTGAGCACCATGTCGGGCGTAATCGGCTGTTTCCCCTCTTTCCGATTTGATGGAAAGAGGAAGTCGTCATCGCCGTTATGCTTGGACTCCTTACGCCACTCATTCAGGCATTCGACCACGGATGAATGCAACGGGACCGGCCTACGGCTGGCTTCGGTTTTCGTGTCTCCGAAGTGATTCCGAACACAGGAGCGAAGGACATTGACCTGAATCAACAGCGGGTCGATATCTCTCCATGTCAGCGCGATGAGTTCGGAGCGCCGTAGTCCTGTGCTGCCCGCCACCATCACCATCGCCTTTTCACGGAGCGGCAGCTCCGCAATCAACGCCGACAACTCAGCGGGCGAGAGCACGTCCGGTTCCCGTAGCCGTTTGGCAGAGGCCCGGACTTTGGTGATAGGATTCCGATGTATCCATTCATGCCGGATGCCATGATTGAACAACGCCGACATAATGTTGCGGATCTTGCTTCGTGTTGCTGGAGCGTAAGGCAGAGAGTGTAACCACTGCTCGACTTCCACGGTACGAACATCCGATAACGAAGCATTACCCCATTTGGGAACAACGTGATTCGATAGATAGATCGACGTTGACTCAATCGTTGCGAAGGCTTTTTTATCGGCTGTCAGTTCGTGTTTCCGATAGTGGGCTGCGAGTTCGGAGACCGTTTGTGGGACTCTTACCTCGACGTTGATGTTGGCGCGAAAGTCGGCCACGGCCTTTTCCGCATCCCGGCGTAGTGGCATATCTGTCACTTTGCCGAGAACGCGCTTTTTGTACTTGCGTGTACCGTTGGTGTCGTCATACCAGCGAAACACCCATACGTCCGGCCCGCTTTTGCGCTTCTGTTTCAAAAGACTTCCTTGTTGGAAACGGCTCATGCTGTTCTCCTTGCATGAGCGCTGATGGCTATATTTATGGTACTCGCCGGTGGCCGTTTTTTCTCTGTTTCTCTTGCCTCGACCCACGCCAATAGTTCGTGCTCACGAAACCGCCACAGCTTCCGTTTTCCCTCGCCTAGCGGGTGCGCGGGAACGTAGCCGATACGCGCCCAACGAACCAGCGTCCG
Source organism: Granulicella sp. L56 (assembly GCF_009765835.1). Classification (NCBI taxonomy): domain Bacteria; kingdom Pseudomonadati; phylum Acidobacteriota; class Terriglobia; order Terriglobales; family Acidobacteriaceae; genus Granulicella; species Granulicella sp. L56. Next base: position 152,171 of record NZ_LMUS01000006.1, read on the forward strand.
CTTGTCCATCCGAAGAATCTGAGCGGCCTCCTGAGCATCCAGAAGATGATGTTCCATAGGTTCGACTCCGAAGCCGCAACTTTGCTTCCCTCACGCCCGGTTTGGGGTTGAACCACAGCTCCCATCCCGGTCGCTTGTTTAGCGTTGCAACTCAGAGTCATCATGTTTGGCTCTACGCCTCGCGTCCAATGAAATTTTGAGCGACCGTCATTCCTTTTTGGAATGACGGTGCCTCTTGCGCGCTCTCATCTCGCTGCCAATGGACGCGATTGAGGATTACAATTACCTGCATTGAGCGGATGATTTTATCCGTATTGAAGTGTTTGCTGTCCTTCCCAGAATCCACGGCCTGGAGGATAGGCATGGTCTTACCGGAGATTCGATTGCTGCAAGCCGCTATCGTGCTTGCGGAGGAATTGCACTTCTCACGGGCTGCGGACAGGCTGAATATGAGCCAGTCCGCGCTCAGCAAGCAGATTCTGAAATTGGAGCGCGAGATCGGTTTTCAGGTCTTTCGGCATAATCATCAAGCGGCAGAGTTAACCGACGCGGGCCGGGTGTTTATAGCCGAGGCGAAAGAAGTCATCGTTCACGCCGAAAGGTCCATCTTGTCTGCGCGAGCAGTCCTGGATGGACCTCTCGATGTTCTGAACATCGGCAAGTCGTCCTATACCGATCCGTTCTTGGTCTCGGCACTCCTATCCATCCGGCTTCCGCTCTTTCCGGATCTCAAAATTAAGCTGTGGAGCAATTTTTCACACGAACTTGCGCAGCAGGTGATGGTGGGGACACTTGATCTTGCCCTGATAACCGGCATTCCCCCAAAGCCGAAGCTGAGCGTGATGAACATCACGAACAATCCCTACTACATCGTTATGACGATGGATGATGATCTTGCCGGGCATCGTGAAATTCGTCTGGAGCAGATGAAAACCCGCAACTGGATCATTCTTGGGCAACACGCAAACGTTCATCTCTACGACGCGATTCATTCCGTAGCTTCAGATAGAGGGGTGCATCCTTCCGATGTTTACCATTTCACGAGCCCCGAGGAGGCATCGGAGCTGGTTCGTGAGCATGGCGGGTTGGCATTCCTTTCACGAGTTGCCGCCTGGAGAATCGCCCGCGATGGCCTTACCATGCGCCCTCTAACGGAAGATCGTCTTCGTCTCATCACGAGCCTCGCGGTACATGTGGATAGCAAGTCTCGGCTTGTAAATGAGTTTGTCAAAGCCGCAGGCAAGAAATTTGGCGGCATCGGTCAAAGGACACAGGGCAGGCTGCCACTCACAGGCTGAATCATTGATCGGCTCGTGGTTCAGCTTCGGATGTGTCTATTTCGCGGATTTCAATATTCAGTGGCCCCTCGATTCCGCACTTCGGGCAGAGATAAATTCCCGTTGTATGTGGCCGCCCTTCAAATTCTTCCCGGCGAAATACGCTGCCGCAGTGGACGCATACGTGGAAGTGAATCAACGTCATCCCTTGCTTATTTGTATTCTCTGTCATGACCGAACCTCAGTTCAACCTCAGCGGGAGAAGGATCAGGTGTTTTCGCCCGGCTGATGATTCGGGCGATCACTGCGGCCATCAGCAGCATGATCGCGGTGCCAGCGACAAAGACGGTTACGAAGGCAATGTCGAACGCCGTCTTAGCCTGAGCAATCAATTTCATCGCTGCATCACCAGACAAGTGTTGGGCGAGCAGCAGTGCCTGATCGAGGCTGTCCCTGGCAAGCGCTGGGGCGGGGACTCCCTGCGGCAGTACGAGAGCCTTCGTATAGGTAAAAGACAGAATGCTACCGAGGATGGTAATGCCAAGCACACCGCCGAGTTCGTAGGCGACGCCTTCGATGGCGCCGGCCATGCCGGCTTTATCTTCTGGAGCGTTGATCATGATGGCGGTTGAGGCCATCGCTGAACCTACACCTACGCCAAATCCCAAGATGACAAAGCTTGCGACTTGCTCGACAGCGCTGCTGTTACGGAAGACAGCGTAGCCGATCAGGCCGACCGCAGACACGATGAGACTTGTCCAGAGTGCCCGACCGACGCCGAGCTTGTGGAGCACGAACCCATTGAGGGAACCTGCGACAAATGCCGAGATCGAGATTGGCAGCATGAACAGGGCCGCATGAAACGCCGAATACCCGCTTACAAGCTGTAACCGCTGCGTGAGCGCAAGCTGTACGCCTGCACCAGCCAAGGTTCCGGTCATCGCTGTCAATACACCGGCTGTGAAGCATCCGTTGCCGAATAGCGAGAAGTCAATCATCGGGGTTGGGGAACGGTTCTGCCGCCTCACGAAGATGACCATAACCGTCATGCCGATGACACCCGCGAAAGTGGCTCCGAGCAATTTTGCTCCCGGTCTTGCGACCTCCATCAGCGCATAGACCAGGCTAACCATTGCGACCATGGCGAGTAGTGAGTTTAGAAGGTCGAGCCGCCGATCTGGGTTCCCCTTTCCAGCGGGCACTACGAATGGAGTAAAGATAAGTGCCATTACGACCACGGGCACGTTAATCAGGAAGACCGAACCCCACCAGAAATGGCTGAGTAAAGCTCCACCGATCAGCGGGCCGATTGCAACACCGCCTGAAAAGACAGCAGCCCAGATACCGATTGCTTGCCCGCGTTCTCTGTCGGTAGTAAATGTCAGCCGCAGAAGAGAAAGCGTCGCTGGCATCATCATGGATGCGCCCACACCAAGAAAGGCCCGCGCCGCGATTAGGACGCTCGAAGAAGGGGCGTAAGCCGCAATCAGAGAAGCAGAGGCAAAAGCAGTCAGCCCCCAGAGAAAGACTCGGCGATGCCCAATCCGGTCGCCAAGCACACCCATAGTTGGAAGCAGACCCGCCATGACAAGCGGAAATGTGTCGACGATCCAAAGTTTTTGACTGCTGTCGGCGGCAAGATCGTGGGTCAGCCGCGGTAAAGCGATATACAGCACAGTCATGTCAATGCTGATGAGAAAGAGAGCGGTCGAAACGATGACCAGCACGAGCCATTTATTGTTGCTAAGCATGATTCACCTGAGGTGTAACGGTTATAAGGTGCATGGTCTGCACAAACGCGGTTGTAACCAGTGGAGGCTCCCAGATTGATCGAAGGGCCTCGTTCCTGGTCCTTGGGTCGATCTAGAACTTAACGGTGATGCCTGGATAAAACGACTTCTCCACGCAGGATCCCGCGCCCAGGCCCATGCAGACCGGGCTGGCATTGTGGTCGAAGCCATACTTGTTTTTCCAATATCGATACGCGACCCACACGTCGAGCCTATGTGTGCGCTTCGGGCCCCAGAACGCCTTACCGGAATCGAAAATCAGACGGACCGGCTCGCTATCGATCTCAGTTTTTGTCGGGTTGTTAGGCAGAGGTGAATTCTCTCCGCCTTTCGGACCATAGAAATTGGCGCGGCCGCGAACACCAAAATATTGCATTTTCGCTGGCAGAAAATCGAGGTCCATGTAGTACGAAGTCTCAACTGCCCAGGTGCCTGTGTACGCGATATCGCCATCAGCGAGACAAGTCACACCCCGAATGCCACCGACATCGCATTGCGCGTAAGCGTTGTGATTTGCTTCCTTGTAGTAGAGAGGACTGACATTTAGGAAGCCTTTGTAGGGCAAGTCGAATGCGAACTGCAGTCCAGCGACAACATCATGTTTGTAAGCGCTCGAATAACGATCTTCCCTTTGCACATCACCACCGATTAGGAGCGAGACGTCACGCAATGGTCTCTTGGAGAATGTTGTTGTGCCAAGGATTTCATTGAAGCCCAAAGTGCTTCGGAAGAAACCATAGATTTCCGCAGCGCCCGAACAGCCTGTCGTTGGACCAGTCGGCGAAAGACAAGGAGCTGCCGGGTCCGCATGATCTGATTTCAGCAAATCGACGATGACAAGATTCGTGCCGTAGCGCCAGATATCAACATGAGAAAACTCGAAAATCTGCTTGGCCGTCTTGTTGGTGACGCCTGGTTGTGTTGCGGTGGATTGATAGGCGAAGGTAGCGCGGTTATCGACTAAAAGCAAGAAGGGCAAATTGTCATCAGGTTTCGCCTGATCCGAAGTGCTTGTCGTATCCGATGCGCTAGCGAAACCCGTCGTAGCGATCACCACAAGAAACGTAATGGTTGCGACAGGTCGACGCCCGATGCTTTTCACTCGTCGTGCAACGACCGCCAAATCCAGCGCACATCTCAGGACGCGGTTCACACATATGTTTGCGAGCGATGCAATCACTACGCCTGCCTCAATGAGGAAAAGACCCGTGCTAGTCCAGAGCAGGGCGCTAAGGAGAATATTCTGTTTCGAGATGGCCACGCGCACATCCTTCTCGTCGGGATGCACCGTGAACGCGAAAACAGCCACGTTATGCGCATTCCCGACTGTTGGTCAGGTTGCGCCGTGGCTGTGAAGAGATCATCTGAGGGATGACCGCGGGAGATACCATCCCGCTACTCTATTTTCGGCAAGATCGATAATACTTGATATCGGCTGCGTTTTCAAGCTGCGCTGCCAATTCTTTGCCGTCGCTCTGCAAGACGCACTCAATCGGTTCCGCGCTATTTCAACGTCTTTCTTGGCAGCTTAATCTAGCCGTTCTCTTTAATTGAGGGAAAGGTGCAGGAGGAGGAACTTGACTCCTGCCGCGCAGCCGGCGAGCGAAGGCCGGACCCAGGCGGGCAGAGGGTTCAGGGAGAAACCAGCACGGGTTCTCCCTGCGCGATTTGGGCGCAAGAAACGAGGGACGGCGAAGCGCCGCCCCTCGATGAATGGAGAGCTATGCCACTCTCTTTGCGGCGTTCGCGGCGGGCTGTGCCGTCTTCTTTATCTTTTCCTTCGCAGTGAACTCCTTCCGCACCTTGGCAGATATGGCTTCGGTATCCACTTTGTAGACGGTGGCGGCAGCCTTGAGGATGGACGCTGGGTTGCCGCGCGAGGCCGCCAGAAGGATGCTCGACTCTACCAGCAGCCGGGAGAGCGTGCCTTCATCGGCGCGGCGAAGGAACGCACTGAACGTCTTTGCAATGCCTCCGTCGTCGCGCTTCTGCCGGATGCCATACTGCCGCGCCAGCATCTCCATGCGGTTCTCGTCCATGAGGCTGACCAGCTTCTCAAGGATGAACAGCAGGTCACGTTTCATGAGGCGAACCGGGACGGCGGTGCCGATGGCGGCGAGGACGCGAAGGCCGGTCGCATTGGCGACGGCCTGCTCCTTCCGCTGCTTCTCCTGCTCCGCCTTCCACTTCTCATCGTTGCGGCTGGTTTGCTGCTTCGGATGGTGGACAGGGCAGGACGGGTTCGCGCACACCTTATGGATGGTGCCGACATCTGAGCCTTCGGTGATGATGGCCTCAGTAGTGAACTTGCACGCCTTGTACTCAGGCCGCTTCGCATCGTCCTTCGACTTCGGCTTGTCGTCCCGAATGGCGGTGTACGTGTTGCGCGGCAATACAGGGCTACCTTCTTTCTGTCCACCGTAGGCGGTGCTGATCTGTACCAGCTCCGGTTTCGCGGCGATGGTTTTGGCAACATGCGCCGATACCTTAGCGCCGTAGCATCCGGGGTCGGTGCAGCGGTCGCCCTGCCTGCCGAGGTCATCGCCGAACAGCAGTTTGTTGTGGCCTGTACGCTTGGGGCAGTCGGCACACCTCCCAGCGGCGGGAACAAGCTCGGCATCCCGCTTGTTGAACGGCGCATCTTTGAGGACTAGCAGGATATTGCTGTCAATCCAGAATTGCAGGTTGCGAACGGGCAGCAGGATACGCGCTGGCTTCGATGCTCCATTGTTGTATACCTCCTTGAAACATGCCTTGAGAGCGGGTTCCTGTTGGTCAGCCGGTAGCTTCGACAGTAAAACCGCGTGTCCTACGCCGATCTCATCGGCATAGAACGCATCAACCGCTGCCGGAACGAGGTCAGTCAATTTCAACCTCGAAGCCACGAAGACGGCACTCTTGCCCACCTTCGCGGCGATCTGCTCGATGCTGTACTTTGGTTCCTCCAAGTCCAGCAAGGCGCGGAAGCCCTGCGCTTCTTCGAGCGGGTGAACGTCTTTCCGTTGCAGGTTTTCAACGATGGACATTTCGACGGCCTGAGCATCGGAGAGATTGACGATGCGAACGGGCACGGTCGGAACTTCGGCCATCTGCGCGGCGCGATACCGCCGCGCTCCGGCGACAATCTCGAAACCGTTCTCGGTGAGAGGCCGGACAAGCAAGGGAGAGAGAACGCCCTGGGCACGGATTGATTCCGCCAATTCCTTCAAAGCGGTTTCCTCGAAGGTGCGTCGAGGGTTGGTCTTCGACTCATTCAACAGAGCAAGAGACACGTTGCGGTATTCGGTGGCGTTGATGACGGTGGTTTCCATGATGACAGGCTCCTTTCGAGCGGTTGAGGGTGAAGGTCACGGAGCGGCACACGTCGGGCACACCGCTCCAAGGTGGAGCGGACTAGCCGCGAATGCACTTGTCCGTAAAAGCCTCTGCGAAACCCTGCAATCGCAGGTTGTTGTCCCATGACTTTGCGAAACGCTGGTGCTGCTCGTGCAAAGCAATCAGGTGGACATAGTTGCCGCGCACGATATTCCGGCTCCACTGCTCCACACCGGCATAATCGTTGCGGTAGTAGAACGCGGAGAGATGCGCTCCCCCGGCAAGGCCAAGCTCAAAGCACATCTCCGGGTCGCGCATAGCATCGCCGTTCTGTTCGCCATAGTGACAAACGGAGATAGAAGGAAGTCCCATCGGGCCGGACTCGTCCATCGCTTCGATGACAAGCTCCATGTAGGGCGGGTTGTCGATCTTGAGGTAGAGGCCGGGGTGCCACCCTCCGGCCTTCTGGATGATTTGAAGGATGGTCTGCATCACGCCACCTTCGCCAGTTCTGCATCGGCCATCGTCGCGGTTGCGGACGATTCCAAGGCGGCAAGGATGACAGCGGAGGTCTGCTGAATCACTTCTAGACTTTCGGCCAACAGTGAAGCGTTGCCGTGATAAAGCTGGATGTAATCGGCGGATGCGGTTCCGGTTTCGAGTCCTACGGCTTTGCCGATGACAAAGGCGATAGCTTCGGCCTCCGTCTCGCGTACCGTCTTCGTCGTTGCTGTTCGCCGCTCGGCCTTGTGCAACATCTCATGCGCCAACTCGTGAACAAGCGTGCTGAACTCTTCGGCCTTCGCCTGACCGGGCAGGATGGCGATGCGTCCGCCGTAGCTCATGCCGAGTGCCGGGGCGATGCGCTCGGTAAAGACAAGCTCGATGCCCTGCTGCTCGATAAAGGCAATCAGCTTATCCCGGTTCTCGCCCACGTCGCCGCTGATCTCCCGCAACTCGGGAAGTTCCGCGCCTTCGGTCTGCGAAACATCGAAGACATAGGCGGAACGGAACCCCACCAATACCGCCGTGTTCTGTTTGGTAATGTCCTTGTTAGCTTCCTCGTCTTTCTTGCGGCGAACGCCGATGATGGGAGCAAGGATGCGGATGCCCTTCTCGCCCTTCTTGACGCTGCGGCCAAGCTCCTTCCACTTCCAGAACCCGGCTACTCTCATCGCGTCCGGGCGCTGTCGTGCGATTTCGAGAATGTTGCCGAGGCTGTAGTTGTGAAAGCGGCTCATCGCGTTCAGATAAGCCGTGAGTGCATCGCTGTGTCCTGCCTCTAGCTGCTCGATGAGGCTCTGAACGTTGGCGGCGACTACTTCTTTCGCCGTCTTGGGCTGGTTGTTGTTGCTGGTGGTGGCTGTGTTGCTCATGGCGTCTGCTCCTTTGGTCGGCTTTTGCTTTTGCACGTCCGCGTTGAAACGCGGCATGTACATGCCGAACGCCTCCTGGCGAAGGCGGGGGTAGCAAGGCGCAACGGGGAGGGGTCTCCCCATCCTTGGAGCGGAGGCTTTAGCTGGAGCGGAAAGGACGGAGCGCAGCGGAGGTCTGCACAAGCGAAGCGCGGAAGATTGGGGAAGCTCCTTGCGCCGCGCGATCGGGGCAGCGCCCCTTAGCGAGGCTTGTCTTCCTTATGCGTGCGCGTCAGCACACATGATTTTTCAGGGTCGCGTTGCGGCAGGAACAGGCCGCAGAGGTGGGAAGCGGAGAACGCAAAGCGGTCGCAGCGCGGGAGGAGACCCTCCCGCAACTCAGCGCGATGTTTTAGCGAGACACAGAGAGCGTGGAGTAATCCTTGAGAAGACGGGGATGCCCACCTTCGTTGCGCGTCACCTTGGCTTCCAGTGCGGTGGAAGTTTTCAAACAGGAAGAGAACACGGTGCCATCGGAAAACTCGATGCAGATTTCCGGGCCGTCGATCGTGTCCTCATAGATGGTGAAGTTACTCACGACTTTCCCTACGAATTCTTTACAGACCATCATTTTGAGTTCCTTTCTGGTTCCACTTTATTGACCTGGTAGGTCAATGGGAGAAGACCGCGCGTTCTAAGTTCAGGATCGCAATGCGGGTCGAACCACTGTTCTGCCTCAACTTGCCCAAACCAAGATCGACCGTACCTGGGAAATCTTGGCTTCTTCTATGCGGCCTCGATTTTTGGAGATTATCACACTCATCGTGTGTAGACTCATAGTGGTCAAGGACGAAGCATTGTGAAGTGCCCAAGCCTTCGACTAAATCTCTCTTTGGAATGGCCATCCGCGCATTGCGCGAAGAGCGCGGCTATTCTCAAGAAGAGTTGGCGGAGCGGGCCGGTCTGCACCGCAACTACGTGGGTGGTGTGGAGCGAGGTGAGCGCAACGTTGCTCTGGAAAACATCGTTAAACTGGCTGGCGCGCTATCCGTGCGCACTAAAGATCTCTTCGATTCTTTACCCTAAGCCTTCCATCTGTTAGAACGCTCCTCTAACCTCTGTGCTGTTGGAATGATCTTGATCGATGTGAGCAAGCTGGCCGCGCTTTCAGTCAAGTCGCCCACCAGATAGAAACACAATGCACATCGGCGTGCGCTCTTCATCAGCACATCCGTTTGGTCATTCTTCGGTGCGGCCTTTCGCGCCATGGCTATATCTCGTTATCGATCATTCGCCTTTGATCCTGATGCCAGATCGTACTTCATCAGGCCGCATTCCTCTAAAAGTTGAATCAACTTCGGCATGTTGATTAGTTCAAGCCCCGACTGTGTTGCGAACTCTTTGGCCTGATTAGTGAAGTCTGATGTGGTGATGAATATCCCTTTGATGGCTCTATCGGCCATAACCGCCCCGTAGAAGTCCCTGACCTCCGAAGCCCCCACCATGTTCCCGTCGCTGTATCTTTTGCACTGAAAGAGATACCGGCCACCGATGAACGGTTTGTCGAGTGTGGCGATGAGATCAATGCCGCCGTCTCCTGTTGTGGCCGTCATTTCGGCCTGGAAGCCCATTACAGTGAGCAGCTCCTTGATGACGTGTTCGAATTCCTGACCGGATAAAGCATGGATGCTGGAAATGGCGCTTGGTCTCGTGGCACTCGGGGCCTTAATACGCAGACGGGCGAAAGCAATCAGCATTTCCTCTTTTGTTATCTGGGGGCGGTTGGTGGTTTTGATTTGATCGATGACGCCACATAGCCGCCGAAATTGGTAAAGCATTGTGTCGGTGCGACCGCCGCTAATGCTGACCACAAGCTCAGACGCATCGCGGTCGAGGGCAATCTGGTCCTTCCACGCTGTCTCCTCAAGCAGCTCGATAAGGCCCTCGGTCGTGGCTGGCTCAACCGCGAAGACGTTTTCGATAACGCGCAGCAACGGGGCGGGACATTCGTATTTGCTTTGGCACGAACCAATCAGAGTCGTCGTAGATATATCCATCTTGTGGTTTCGAGCGGATGGACCTAAGCCGATGACAACTTCATATTCACCGTGAGGCAGGTCGTGTTCAAGCTTTTCGACGAATGGCTTCTTCAGCGATTGAATGTTGCTTATGTATACGACGCCGCCTGCCGTTAGGGCGAGGGTGAGGTCGCCCTGTGCAGCAATCCTCGCAGCATCGACTTTGGTGAACCTGACGCCTACGTGCTGTGCGAACTCTTCGGCCACGTCCAAACGACGAGCTTCATCAGCACCGATTAAAAGAAAATGAGGTGGCGGAATTTTGTGGGTTCGGTAGGCATCAACGAATTGTTGTAGAGACACGTTCTGATCGTTCATTTGGGGAGACCCAGTATCGCAGAGATTTAGCCGAACAGGCCCCCTTGGGCTGGAACATCGCATGGCGGCTCGATGGAAACAGGACTGACAAGATGCAGTTCGGTCTCCTCGGCCGGAAGCACTCGGAGCAGATGCACTGGTGGTCGCTCTGTGGGCGTGAGCCATTCTTCGTAATCACGAGGCTCAAGGATGACCGGCTGGCGATCATGGATGGGCTGCATCTTGGCGTTTGGATCGGTGGTGAAGACTGAAAACGTATCTTCCCATTGTTCTGTCTTCGGGTTCTTCCATGGCGCCCAAAGACCTGCGAAGCCGATGATGTCTCGTCCTGGCACGCTGATCTCGTATTTCGGTTTCTTTTGGCCCTTTGATACTTGCTGCCATTCAATGAAAGCAGAGGCAGGGACTATGCACCGGCGCTGCTCGAAGCGTTCTTTCCAGAATTTCGATGTCATGACGTTTTCGGAGCGGGTATTGAATAGCAGACGGCTGGGCAGCTTGAACCCCCAGCGCATGAGTTCGATCCGGCGTTCGCCTTTGGGACTGATGGAGACGACCGGCTGCACGGAGCCGGGCGCAATGTCGTCCTCTGGTGCAAGGTCGAGTTCTTCGAGACTCGCGCTGACATCGAAGGCATCCGCGATGCGTTGCTTGTCGGATTTGCGACGGTAGCGGCCACACATCAACCTAGTGTATTCCGATCGAGAGTCCTAATAAAACTAACTCATATCGCTGCAATAGCTTAGAAGTTTCCTGCACAAGTAACAGGTCAAGTGCTATTGACAGACCCCGGTACGCATAGGCGAACATAAGGCGAATACACTTCTATGCCTTCGTCCGCTGCAATTCGCCTTCAGATCGAAACAACACTGGCAAACCGGGTGCCTGCTGCACTGACGCTCAAGATCAAGCAGGCCCCGGAGGTGTTTGCGACCCGCATTGCGGAGGTCGATACGGTGCTGGACGGCGGCATTCCACGCGGCGGCATCACCGAGATAGCAGGCGCGGCATCGGCGGGTAGAACCTCGTTTGGTCTATCGGCCATCGCCGCCATTACACAATCCGGTGCTGCCTGTGCCTGGGTCGATGTCAGCGATACGCTCTCGCCCGAGTCGGCGGCGGCGGCGGGTGTGGAGCTGAAGCGACTGCTCTGGCTCCGCACCTCGACAGAGCGCAGACAGAAGCTCACAGACAAACCGTGGCCACGACTCGAACAGGCATTGAAGGCGACCGATTTACTCCTTCAGGCCGGAGGCTTCGGAGCCATCGTCCTCGATATGAGCGATGTGCTTCCACAACACACCATGCGTATTCCTCTGGCGACGTGGTATCGCTTTCGCCTTGCGGCGGAGCAGGCCCGCACCGCGCTCATCTTTCTTTCGCAAGCGCCCTGCGCTCATAGTTGTGCCGCTCTCGCTTTACGTTGCGAACCGGCCAGCGTTCGCTCTTTCAGCAGCAACGGGGAGACGGCGCTCTTTGAGCATCAGCAATACACGCTGATCCGAGAAAGGAACCGCAACGAAAGCTCTGTCTTCCTTCAGAAGAAACCACCCCTGCGTGCGGCATGGCACGCCGAAACGCTGTGGTCGCGGGTGCGATGATGTATGCCGTCCTCCATCCTCCGAACTTCTATGCACAGGCGGCGGCGCATCCGCGCCCGGAGTTGCGGAAACGGCCTTTTGCGCTGCTCGATGGTGAGCCACCGGCAGAGTTCGTGATCGCTGCGAACAAAGCCGCACGCGTTTTAGGAGTCGAGGCAGGCATGACGCGCCTGCAGGCAGAATCGTTCCCTGAAGTCACGGCGCTCTCGCGGACGCCAGCGGACGAAGCCTCGGCGCACACAATCCTTCATAACGTCGTGTGCCTCTTCTCTCCACGCATCGAGCACATCGAAATATCTCCCGGCACTTATGCGCTCGACATCGAGGGCATGAATCGTCTGTACGACGACGCGACACAACTCGCGGCCAGACTCAGGCGGCACACGATGGCTGTTGGCTTCCTTGCGAACGTAGCCGTCGCGGAAAACTTCCATGCGGCGGTCTGCCTTGCATTGGGCAAAGCTGGCGTCTCGGTTGCAGCGTCGGGCTGCGAGAGAGAGGCATTGCGGGATCTTCCTGTGCGTGTGCTGCCCCTGGAGCCGGAGCATGAAGAGACATTGCATACGTGGGGCGTCCGCACCTGCGGGGAGTTGGCTGCGCTCCTTGAAACTGACCTGATTGCACGTATCGGTCAGGCGGGCAAGAAACTCCATGCGCTCGCCCGTGGCGAATGGCCTCATCTGATGTTTCCGATAGAGCCGAGCTTCGAGGATGGACTGAGCGAGCACATGGAGCTGGACCATCCGGTAGAGGTGCTGGAGCCGCTGCTTTTTCTGCTCTCTCGTATGACAGACACATTGTTGGAGCGGGTGAAGGAAAAGGCGCTTGCGATTGCTTCGTTGCGCGTTGTGCTGCATCTCGATGGCAATAAGCGACATGAGCGTATCGTCCGGCCTGCGTTGCCGCTTCAGGACAAACTGACATTGCTCAAACTGCTGCAACTTGATCTGGAGACGCATCCGCCAAGCGCCGCGATTCTTCACCTCGAACTGCACGCGCAGTCTGCCGCGCCGTATCGCGCACAGCATGGCTTGTTTCTGCCTCAAGCGCCGGAGCCGGGACGATTGGAGGTCACGTTGGCGCATTTGAAAAAACTCCTGGGCGATGAACGTGTGGGTTCGGTGGAGCTGAAAGACGATACCAGACCGAATGCGTTCCGCATGGTTCCGTTCGCACCTCCCCCGCCGGCAAAGAGCGAAAAGCAAACCCTGTCGGTGCCTACGGCTTTGCGCGTCTCCCGGCCTCCACAAGCGGTCGGCGTCGTTCTTGCAGACAACAGGCCCACGCAAGTCTTTTGGGACGGGCAGCGATACGCCGTTCGTGAGATCGCGGGGCCGTGGCGGGTCAGCGGGCAGTGGTGGTCGGAAGCCAACTGGTGCCGCGAAGAGTGGGACGTTCGGCTGAAGACTGAGACCGCAGAGCGTGTCTGCCGCATTGCCTTCGATCCTCGCTCTCGCTGCTGGTATGTGCAGGGGACGTATGACTGAGTACATCGAACTGCACGCACGCTCCGCGTTCAGCTTCCTCGAAGGCGCTTCGATGCCCGAGTTCCTGATGCAAGAGGCCGCCGCGATGGAGATGCCCGCGATGGCTCTGTTGGATCGCAACGGTGTCTACGGTGCGCCGCGCTTTCACATGGAAGGCCAAAGGCGCGGTGTACGGGCGCATATCGGCGCAGAGATTGGCGTAAGCGATATGGGACAGCGAATGCGGCCTGCATCGTACCTGCCGCACCAGCATCCCACCGAACCTGTGCGGCTGCCGCTTTTGGCCGAGTCACGCACCGGCTACAAAAATCTCTGCCGCCTCATCACCCGTTTCAAGCTGTGCGAGAACACGAAGGCCGAAGGTGCTGCGCTCACCAGCGACTTTGAGGAGTTTGGCGAAGGCTTAGTGTGTCTCACAGGTGGAGGTGAGGGGCCGCTGGCCGCTGCGTTAATAAGCGGTGGCTATGACGCCGCGCAAGAGAGCGTCGAACGGCTGATACGTCTCTTCGGCCAGAAGAATGTCTATGTCGAGATACAACGCCACTTCGACCGTGAGGAAGAACACCGCAACCGTGCGGCGATTCGCATTGCACGGTCGCTGAACCTGCCGCTGCTGGCTACGGGTGGCGTGAACTATACAACGCAGTATGAGCGTGAAATCCTCGATCTCTTCACCTGCATCCGTCATGGGACGACACTTGATACCGCGGGCCGGTTGCTGACGACGAATGCGGAGCGGCATCTCCGTTCCGCACGCGAGATGCGGCAACTTTTCTACGACTACCCCGATGCAATCTCGAATACGCGAGAGCTGTCCACGCGCCTGCAATTCGAGTTTACCGGCCTCGGCTATGAGTTCCCGGCATATCCCGTACCGGATGGGCAGACGATGGACTCGTTTCTCCGCAAGCGGGTAGAGGAAGGCATCCGCAACCGCTATCTGCCGAAGAATGATGCTGCGCTCTACGCCAAAGCCGTCAAGCAGGCAGAGCGCGAATTGAAACTGATTGAGACGTTGGGGCTGGCGGGATACTTCCTGATCGTTTGGGACATCGTGCGTTATTGCAAGGACAATGGCATTCTCATTCAAGGCCGCGGTTCCGCCGCAAATAGCGTCGTTTGCTATGCGCTCGAAATTACCATCGTCGATTCGGTCGGTCTGGACCTGCTCTTTGAGAGGTTCTTATCGGAGGAGCGGGGCGAGTGGCCAGACATTGATCTTGACTTACCAAGCGTGACCGACCGCGAGCGGGCTATCCAGTACGTCTATCAGCGATACGGAAAATTGGGGGCGGCCATGACTGCGAATGTCACGACCTACCGTAGCCGCTCCGCGTCCCGCGAAGCGGGCAAGGCGCTTGGCTTCGATAAAGAGACGGCTGGACGGCTCTCTGGATTGGTCAGCGCATGGGAGTGGAAGGGGCCAAGCGATACGCTGGAGAACACCTTTCACGCAGCGGGCTTCGATATGCGGAATGCTCGCATTCGGAAGTATCTGGAGCTGTGCGGGCGAATGCAGAACCTTCCCCGCAATCTCAGTCAACACTCCGGCGGCATGGTGATCTGTCAGGGACACCTTGATTCGGTCGTGCCGATTGAACGTGCCTCCATGCCGGGCCGCACCGTCGTCCAGTGGGACAAAGACGATTGCTCGGACATGAAGATTATCAAGGTCGATCTGCTCGGCCTCGGCATGTTGGCTGTGCTCGCGGATTGCCGGGGGCTGGTGCCGAAGCATTACGGAAAGACGCTCGACTATGCCCAACTGCCGCAGGATGCCGAAGTGTATGAGGGCATCCAGAAAGCGGATACCGTTGGGCTGTTTCAAATCGAGAGCCGCGCTCAGATGTCCGCGCTACCACGCACGAAGCCGAACTGCTTCGCTGATCTGTCCATGCAGGTAGCCATCATCCGCCCTGGGCCAGTGACGGGCAAGTTCGTCAATCCGTATATTGAGCGGCGGTTGGGCAGGCAGCCGGTCACATACCTGCATCCGTCCTTCGAGCCGTTCCTTCACAGAACGCTCGGTGTCCCTCTCTTTCAGGAACAAGTGATGAAGGTGGGGATGGTCGCTGCGAATCTGACCGGAGGCGAGGCGGAAGAACTGCGTAAGGCGATGGGCGGCAAACGATCAGATGCCATTCTCACCAGGATGAGAGAACGACTGATTGCAGGCATGACCGCTAACGGCATCGCCCCGGATGTGCAAGTTGAGATTCTGCGGATACTCTCGACCGTGCGAGAGTTCATGTTCCCCGAATCGCACGCGCATAGCTTCGCGTCGATTGCGTATTCGAGTGCCTACACGAAGTTTCACTATCTCGCTGCCTATACCGGCGCTCTACTGAACAATCAGCCGATGGGATTCTACTCACCGTCCACGATCATCAACGACGCGAAGCGTCACGGCCTGAAGGTTCTGCCCATCGACGTACAGCACTCCGAATGGAATTGCACCCTTGAATCGCTGAGTGAAGTCGAGCGCACAAAGTACACCGATCCATTCGCACTGCGAATTGGACTCCGCTATGTGAAGGGACTGCGGCAGGAGATGGGAGGTGCGATTGCTGAGGCAAGAGTGAGTAATGGAGCGTTCGCATCGGAATATGATCTCAAGCGGCGCGTGCCTGCCATACGCAAAGCGGAGCTGGCGTTGTTGGCGAAGGCTGGCGCATTCAACTGGACGGGCAAGAAACATGACCGGCGCACGGCACTGTGGCGGGCGGAACGTGCTGGACAGAGTGCAGGGCCGCTCTTTGAGAACATACCAGACGAATACGAAATCAACGATTCGTCACCATTGCTGAGCATGACCATAGATGAACGGTTGGTGGCGGACTTCTTCATCACAGGCTTTACCATCGGGCCGCATCCGATGGCCTACCACCGGACGGAAATGAACGAAAGCGGCGTCCTGAGTGCCGCTGATCTGAGGGCCATTCCTGACGGGACGTTTGTTCGGGTGGCTGGGGCAGTCATTGCACGGCAGCGTCCCGGCACCGCAAGCGGTTTTATCTTCCTGAGCAATGAAGATGAAACAGGCATCTCGAATGCCATCATTCATCCCAAACTCTACGAGCAAAACAGAGTGGCCGTAACGCGAGGCAAGTTCCTCATGGTGGAAGGCGTTCTTCAAAATCAGGACGGTGTTATCTCTGTGAAGGCGTCTGCCGTTCGTGTGCTACAACTCAGCGAGGTTGATGTCCGGTCGCATGACTTCCATTGAGGGCTCATGTCAGGGGAGTTGTGAGAGGCAATCCATAGGTGGGAAGCGAAGAACGCGCACGCGGTCGCAGCGAGGGTAGACTTTCTATATGGCTGATCGAATGCTCCTGGCAAAACGCATTAACAATGGACAATCTGAGGTCTGGTTCAGCACCGAACCGGCGAGGAGTCGTGTCGTCGCCACCAATGGGATTGTGTACCCCATCCGCACTCTCTGTTCATCAGAAGAATCGAAAGCCTTTCATGAGGCGTTCGCTGGCGGACAAGCCGTTGTGCCGCTATCCATCATGGGCAAGCTGATCGCGGATTTGGTGCTCGACACCTAGTCGCGGGTCAAGGAGAGATATGGAAGAAGTCACAAAGAACGAAGTCACGCAAAGCGAGCTGGATCAGTTTTCAGCATTACTGAAGGAACACGAGATTGAAGCACTGGTTGCGAAGCATAAGCCGCAAGGCTTGCAGGTCAGCTTTGATGTCGAATGGCTTCGGGACAATGCGTTGGCAGCATCGTTTCGGCGAACCCACACCGCAGGGGCGCACTCCATCACGCTGTCTCCGCTATTACTGCAGTGGGGACTCACCGACGGCATAGCCTTCCCGACGATTATCTTGCACGAATTGGGTCATGTTATCGACCGGGTGCGGAACTGGAAAAGATATGGTTCGATTGAGCCCTTCGATCATGAAGTCCTGGAATACGAAGCAGATGACTTCGTGGTTGGATGCGGTTGGAAGGACAGTCTGATTGAGACTCTGCGTCGCTCAATCGCGCTCGCAATGGAACATGAGGTGCAGGAGAGAATGGCCAGGAAGAGACTATCGCGCCTTTTCAATGCAGCTTAGTAAAAGAACATGCGGGTGAATAGGATCGAGCCTTATGGAGTCTTCACGAAAGTATTGGGTAGTATCCCCTAACGTTCAGTCTCATGCACATACTGTTGGAGCCTGGCGACAAGCGAGTGTGAGGTGGAAAGCGGCGTTCATGGGCTGGCTTCCTGATGACGAGCGACATCGGATCGGTCCAAAATTCGCACGAGGGATCGAGTCTGGGGACGTAATCCTTATTGCTCGACGATTCCGTGGTGAACCGGAGACCGTCGGCTTCGGGACGGTAGTCGGGAAGTTCGGGACTCGATTGGCCGGATTCGTGCCCCACGAACCATTTGGATCGCTTCGCCAACTCAAGCCCTTCGTCCCCATGAGTAGGCCGCCAGCTTCTCTCCCACTCTTAGCGGCTCTCAATCAGGCGGCTGCATTGCATCGATTACACCCTGAGTCGAACGCTCAACACCAAATTCTCTGCCGTTGGATGGATGCTAAGCTCAATTCAACCGACGATCCGCAACCTGACGCTCGACCGGTACCCCGAACAAATAAAGTTAGCTTTGGCCCACTATCAACTGATGGGCAACTTGACTACCAAGTGAAAACTCGGCAGTCGGTCAAGCAGGCGAAAAGACTCGAAGCCGCTCTAGTCGAACGATACCGCCTTTGGGTCGAGCGTCAAGATCGTACGCTGCGTATCTTTCGGGTCCATCGGCTCCAATGCGATGCCTACGAAGAGGGCCGCCAGAACTTGATCGAAGCAAAGTGCTCGGCTAGACGAGAGTATGTTCGCATGGCAGTAGGGCAACTACTCGACTATGCGTTTATTGCTCAGGCCGAAATTGGCCAGTGCAACAAAGCAATCTTGCTGCCGCACAAGCCGAATGCGTCGTTGACACAGTGGCTCGACGCTATTGGTATCAACGTGATTTGGGAAGATGGGCCAGTATTCCTCGATAATGCGAATGGGCAATTCACCTAGTGCGGCTACTCGATCTTCGGCCCTTCTACTAGGATAGCTAATATCGAATGAGGATTCGCCACCCATGTCGAATGAGCTTAGGGAACATCTGATCCGCTGTGAGAAGGCAATGCAGTCTGTGAAGCCCATTCTTGGCAAACACGGATTTCCTGCCGATGGGCGGACCCTTACTGTTATCGGTTTTATCTCATGGCTTATTGAGCATCACGAATCGATTCTGCTCTTGGTAATGCACGACATGGTGGGATCTGCATCTGCGCTCTTGAGACCCGTCGTCGAAGGTTCCTATCGGGCACTTTGGGTTAACCTGCCCGCGACCGACGCGGAGGTAAAGAAATTCAATGAGCGGGACGAGATTGACTTGCGATTTGGGGAGATCGCGGCGGTCCTCGACACCACCTACGGCATGGAAGGTTTCTTCCAAAAGCTCAAAGATCGAACATGGAAGCACCTCAATAGCTATACGCACGGGGGAATGCAGCAAATTGGACGACGTTTTGTGAAGAACGAGGTTGCCAATAACTACAGCGAAGCTGAGATATACGAGATGACCACAACGGCCACAACGATCATCCTGCTCACAGTCTCGTTCTTCCTCAAGCGGCATGGACACATGGATTCCGGGGACGAGATTCAGAGCCGCTTAGAGACCTACGGTGCAAACGGCGATGGCAAGAAGGCAGAGGCGCAGCCCGAGGCGGGCGGATAGCCTAGCGTTGATAACCTCAGTCCTCCGTCTCAGCGGCTTCCGTGCGGGAGGAGCCTTCTTCCCGGCATAGTTCAGAGCATCCTCTGCGAAGAGAGAAAATCTCTCTCCCGGCAAGTCAGGCCCGTATCATTGATGCTATGGCTGAAGAGAACGTGGAGCGTCAATTTCTGAATGTGGCATTGCGACCGCGACAGTTCCGCGTCGCTTTCTTAATTGACCCGTCAGGAACATCCCTTGCATTACTCGACGCCATCTTCGAGTTTGCCACTGGCGTATGGGGAGGACGGCTGTTTCCCATTATTCCGGTCATCCACGGAGACATTTCGCCTGCCTACTGGAATCTGTTACTGACCTACGACCCGGATTCCATCTATACATACACAGCACTTCCTCAAGCGCTGATCGACCGGATCGAATCGGAGATTGATCCACTCCGACTTGAGAGACATCCCGAATACCTTCTCCAGGGCGATCACCCGCATCTTTCGCCGCACCATCTGGACCATTTTGTTCCAGTGCAGAGCCTTATCCCTCTGGAAATACGACCGCATTGGTTTCGCAACCCGGTTCTGGCTACCTATGAGGACCGTGGGGGCAGTCAGGCCGATCCGTTGATCGCGCGGAATTTCGGGATACTGCACAAGGATCTGCGATCTCGTCCAATTCCCGAAGGTGTCGCGCAAGTGAGTTTCACTCGCGAAAGCAGCTTTGCGTCTTTCCTCGAACTTGTGACTGCGGCCCAGCCAAACACTGTTGTCTTTCCCTTCCATCTAGCCGCCGCACGCTGCGCGTTGAACGTCGGTCGTGAGGGACACGAGACGGGCTACGCAATCTTTGTGGGGGAGGGCGTCGAAGACTGGATCGCACATTGGAACCATATCTTTACGGTGAATCCCGGCGGGCGAACAGCTTGGAAGGCAATCTGCCTTCCGGCCGCCCAGTTGAGCGATCCGGATCTTCAACCCGCGCTTCTCGCCTTCTTGCGCAGATGTACTCACCGGAATGGACAACATCCGCCGTATGTCACCTGGAGTTCACGAGAGCTGTCTGAACAGGAACTCCGAGACCTGAGTGCTCCCTATCGCGTGAAAACGTTGGACGCAGTCTTTCGATTTGTGCAACGGGCAGCGTGGGACTTTCCCATGCTTCAGCCAAACGATGCGATCTCCTATGGGTTGCCCAACATCGCGTCCGGCGACCCTGACCAGATTCAGACCAGCATCCAGCAAATTCCGCGAGAGGGAGGGTTGCTGAATCCGCCACCACTCCCATTTCGTTTTCACGGCGACGGACGTTGGATGCTGGATGTTCGCATTCAATATCTGTCCAAATATCCGTTTTACGGTAATGAAGAAGTGACCTACAAGCTACCGCGCAGAAACGGAGTGGCTCTTGCTTTTTCGCAGTTTCCCGGAAGGATTGTTCTTCACGGCGGTCTGGCTTTTGAGGTGCAGCGGCAGATGCCTCTCGGGATACGGATTCCCGACGACCGCGACTTGCTCTTGGTAGCGATCGGTTGTGGCACACGTAGCGGGCGCACTGCCGACTTAGAGTGGCGACAGCTTCCTCCCGCGTATCAAGATCACGCACCCTCGGACAAGGCGAAGTATTGCCGAGGCGTCATTGATTTGTTTGAAGGGCTGCAGACGGCAAGCCAGTATTTCAATTCCCGCTTCTGGAGACGAATGTTCAACGAGCTGGCTGGGGCGGAGATTGAGCATCTCAGAAGAGTCGCGGCCAATAAGATCAAGAAGCATCCTGAGCGATGGACACTCGATTCTGCTGTGGCAGATGAGGCCAGTATTGAAAGGATTGCAAACCATGTCGTGCGGCTTTTACAGCATGTGAAGTCGCAGGACGGGGAAATCACGCTGAAATACATGGAAGAGCAATTCGCGTTGGAGCGGAAGGAATTTTACGGAAAGAATCCAGAGTTCAATAGCACGGAGGAAATGTCCGAAGAAGAGCAGGAACAAGCGATTCACCTGGACTTGAAACGTAATCTGCAATGGTTCGTGGATCGCGGTATTTTGCAGCAGGGGGTTGTTTCGAGGTGTTCCCACTGCGGGTCGCGCTTGTGGCGAGAACTTACGAACCTTGCGCAGAGACATCCCTGCGATGGCTGCGGCGCGGAGGTCCGTACTCCAGTGGATACGCAATGGATTTATCGAACGAATTCCCTAGTGCGCGGGGCCGTAGCGCATCATGGCACCGTGGCTCTACTCTTAGCGTTGGCAAGGCTCCGAGAACAAGCGAGAGATAGCTATATCTATAGCCCAGGCATACAGTTTTATGAGCGCTACGAAGACAAAGACCCTGCCGTAGAGGTCGATTTGGTATGTATTAAGGATGGCAAGGTCGTCGTTGGAGAAGTGAAAACAGACGCGGGTGAATTCAATCGAACTGAAATTGACAAGTTAGTGGCGGCTGCCAAAAGACTAGGCGCCGAAGAAGCCTGCGTGTTTGCGCTGGATGGGAATCAGGAGAATCTGGCGAAACTATGCGCTGCGGTCAAAGCAGAGAATTGCCCCGTTGATTTAGTCCATGTTTGGCCGAGCCAGCGCGCATCAGAACCGGCGCTGCATGTCTAAACCCTACGGGAGCCTATGCGGAGATCACCCTACGAGCGACGATTCAGTTGATTGGCCGACTGCCCCGGCATCGGGCCGTCAAGCGTTGGGTGGCACGGCATTGCTGATTTTGCCGATCCGCTCACCCGTGCGCCATCGGTCCATCAGCATCGCAATGCCGGTTTCGCCATCGTCGGTGAATGGTACTTGCGGCCATTCCACCTTTTTAGGCAAGCTCGGATAAATCTCGATCAGACGTTCATCGCAGATCGTCGGCGGGGGCGCGATGAACGATGTCTGGTCACTGACATAAGGCGCATGTAAGTGCTCCGTTACGATCTGCACAGCGAAGTGCCCCGCGTAGATGGTATTGACGCTGCCTGTCCCCAGCCGGGTCTTTCCACCGTTGGCGACGATCGTAAAGTCCGTGCCATGACAGCCGAGGTGAGAGCCGGTCAGGGACCCGATCCAGACTCTAGTTCTCTCAGGAATCGTGCGGCTTTCGCGCAAGGCAATGCGTTCTTCACGGGTAAAGAAATTCTCATTATCGTTGCGCGGTTTGATGGAATCGGAAACCATCGCGGTCTTCACCGCCCATTCCGTCAGGAGCTTCATCCCACCGCGATCAAGCGTGATCGGCGTATTGAGAAGCATGGCCTTGAGGCGCGTGACGTTCTTCTGCTCAAGTTGGCTCATCCACCCGTTGTTGCAAGTGCCGCAGATTGTGTTGATGGTGACTTCGGGATCTTGTCCGACGAGGACACGGCCGCTCCCTTCCTGCCTGTTAATCGGTGCAAAGGTAATGAGACGATGCATCCAATCCGGCCACAGATGTTCTCTGCTGCCGGATTGGTTATCGCAGAAAATACACGGCGGAAGCATGACCGAGTATAGGACAAACGCGTACCTACGTTTCCAAATGCAGCATGCGCTTCCACCAAGATTCCTGGCTTCGTTCCTGGCCGCACGCACCGCAAAATCGAGCGGGCTTGCCGAGGCGTCATTTGCTCCTATCGCGCAATCGAGGCGACATACTCACGGAGCTTTGTGAGGACAGCACTATACCCCAGGTCACGTAGTAGTTGGTTAAGAAGGTCAGCGATCAATGTGTCCAATCTCTCTGTCCTGGTCTGGAAGTTGGATGGACTGAAACAGCTCACGTCACGTTGCACCAATGAATTCGGAGATTTGGGGACAACCTCACCCGACTGGATGGCGGGCGGTTGTCGATTCTCGGAGGTATGCCGTATGAACGGTAGCTTCCCCCCCTCCTGATGCAGCCGGCCCTGACCAGGATTGGCAAAGAAGTGAACTGAAGCATCCCCGAGGTAGCCAACCTGCGTGAGAAGAGAATGAGCGGTCGTGACCGCTGCAATAAGCTCGATGGTCAGGTCCGACAGACTCCAGAGTGGGCCACCAGGCGGATAATCCTCGGCGAGGATCGTCGCGTAGCCAAACTCTCCCACGTTCGTGAGTACCCATTTTGACTGAAGGTCGCGCTGAAGGTGCGCAAAGTCGATACGGGCGAAGCTTCTATCACGGATCATCTCCTCGGACGAGTCCCAGCGGGAGTCTCCCAAAAACGAATCCTTGGGGAAGGTCCTGAAAACAATGTTGCGGAACGTCAGTTCCGTGTCGTAATCCAGTGGCACACGACAGCTCTGGTCGGGGATTACCCAAAGACGTAAAACGGAAGGTGCGGCAATACGCTGAGACGGCACTGACTGCTCTTTGCGACCCCAGCTTTGTTGAGCTTTTGTGATGGGGAGCAGATTCAAGAGGCGAGCTGTATCAATGTACTGCGGGGATGAATTCTCCGCGTTGCGCTCGCGCTCGATCAGATTCCTCAACTCGGGTGCCCGTGCAGGAACAGCCTCATCTTCATTCCGAACGTATACAGGGGCGGGTGCGTTCTTTGCGGTGAGAAAGTGGATCCTGTTGGTAGAGCGAACTCGGATAACCGCCAAACGACGATCCGGTAGTGTTGGCAGCGTACATTCAGCGATCTCGAAACTTGGGGTCGGCGAGATATTTGCAGCAATAGAGCTGGCAAGCCGCGTTTTTATGTCTCCTTTAGACTCCTCTCCTACCAGATCCTTTGCTCGACCACCATCTTCGGAAACACCGATAAGAATGGCTCCCCCAAAGGTATTGGCGAAGGCGGCGACGACTCTCAAGGCGTTATCGCTCCATTTCTCCTTGAAATCGACGGTGTATCCTTCCTGCGTTCGATCACTCTGCGGAAGAGTTTGGCGAGTGAATTCTTCAATAGCCGCATAGAGGTCGGAGTCGGTAAGGCGAGAATAGTCGGCGCTAAATAGGTCTACGGCCATGCGCCAAAGTCTAGCACTGAACGGCTACTGGCTATCAAAGAGGCTCACCTGTTGGTTGGTAATATTCGATTTCTCAACCAGGGCGGCTCGCATCTCATCGGCAGGCAGTATGCGGAGCAGATGCAGGGACGGTCTTTCCGAAGCAGTCAGATACTCCGCATAGTCGCGCGGCTCCAAGAAAGTCGTCATGCGATCGTGGACCGGCTGCATGAGTTCATTCGGTTCACCAGTGATGACGGCGAAGGTACGCCCCCACTGATCGGTTTCGGCCCGCACCCCATGTCCTACCACAGGGCGAAGATGGATCAAGCGGGCGACGTCCGTGCTGCCGATTTGAAGGATGTACCGGACGGGACGTTTGTTCGGATCGCGGGTGCTGTCATCGCCCGGCAACGTCCGGGGACAGCCAGCGGTTTCATCTTTATCAGGGGTGAGGATGAGACCGGCATCTCAAACGCGATTATTCACCCGAAGGTATATGAGCGAAACCAGATGGCTGTAACGGGAGGAAAGTTCCTGATGATCGAGGGTTTGCTCCAGAACCAGGACAGTGTGGTCTCCGTGAAGGCTTCCTCTGTTCGTGTGCTGGATTTTGGACCGATAGATATGCGGTCGCATGATTTTCATTAATGGGCTCTATGTCTTGGGGCATTGCCCGATAGGAACAGTACCGCCAAGCTGGTGCCCGGATTACGCAGTGGGCACAAAAGCGAAGGATTTCTCCTTTCCAGCAGAAGAGTCGGTTACTCTTTAGTTTTGAATACTTTCTGCCGAGTCAAACACGCATGCTTGAACTAGGATTACAAAACAATTTGGTGTCTCCGTGGTTCGTCACTCAGCCGCAGCAGCACTACACCCGCGTGACTGTATCCGTCACAGACGCTGCTTCTTGGGGAGGGTTGCTTCAAGACGCGGTTCGACGTTGTTATGCCACTGATACCTACCTGCTTCAACGGGCACAGACAACACAATTGGCGCCGGCCCAGATTCTCGCTTCCAAACTACCTGATCCCGGCCCGGTAATGTCTGGAGACTTTGGGGAAATTCTCGCCTATATATTCCTAGCCTCACGCGAGGGTACGACTGTCGCTGCCGGACCGAAGAAGTGGCGATTGAAAGAAACTCGCACAAAGGCAGCTCCATATTCTGATGTCGTCCAGTTTGTATTTCATAGCTGGCCCGTCCCTAACGATCAAGATCGCGTGATTTGCGCCGAAGTGAAGGCAAAAGCTACTAACGGAGCTTCAACTCCAATCCCAGACGCCTTGGCAGGAAGCCAGAATGATCGGACGAGCCGATTGGCAAAAACGTTGGTGTGGTTAAGGGATCGGGCGATTGGAGAAGATATCGGTGTCGTTACTGTGCAGGAGCTGAACCGTTTCATCCACGCCACAGAACACCCTCAGTATGCGCGCGAACATCATGCGATTGCCATAATCTGTTCCGGACTGGTCGATGCGGAGCTTGCGACGCTCGTACCGCAAGATATTCCAGAGGGTTGCGCTGTAGTTGTCGTCTCCGTTCCGAATCTGCACCAGACATATACGACGGTTTATGAGAATGTGCGAAATTCTGTTGCTCAGTGGGCGCTACCTGTGAGCGTGGAGCCATGACAGCATCGCTATCGAGATGGATCTCAGCTGCAGATGCGGTGCGGCATCTCGAATATTTCCGCGCGGCCGAAATTCCATTAGAGCTCAGTTATATCCGGGCTCGCGCCGATGATTACTACATCTCGCTTGTGGGGGACCTATTCGAAAGAATGCAAGAAAACGCGCCAGAGTCGTTCGAATGGGCGCGATTAGGAAATGCCTTCACACAGTTTGTAGAGGATGACACTCGCGTCTTGGTGCGTTCTTTCATCAACCGAAATGAAGCCGCCCTCTATGCTGCTGCGGCATTCTATTGTGGAGGTTTTCCAGCATCGGCTTACCTGAGCATCAGGCGTATGCAGCAGCTTCCTGACGACGGGACAACGAGGGCCTGCTATGACCTTTTGGCCAGAACGGCAGCTCCGGTGTCTGGATTGATTGCAGGGTTATTGGCAGCATTGGACAGGGGGGACGCTGCCTTCATTACTGCAGCCGTCACTCAGGCTGCACTGGTTGCCTCTAGCGCGCGTCTCATAGGCCCCGAAGAGTGGGTTCCGGCCCGTCTATACCAGCAACTACTCGCGCGGTTTGCTGCCGCAAACCTTCGAGCAGTTTTGCCTCTCCGACCACCCGGATTTTGGGATGCTCTCGTCAATTCGTTCCTAGCCCGAACTCCGAATACTTGGGAATTCTTTCCTTCTCAAATTCAGGCTGTGCGCGCCGGGCTTCTGGATCGGGACATAAGCTTCACTTTGCAAATGCCGACAGGGTCAGGCAAAACAACGCTTTGCGAGACTCTGCTTTACGATCATCTTCGCCGTCATCCTTTGGATGCTGCGATTCTGCTGGTTCCGTACCGTTCATTAGCAGCTGAACTGCGAGGGAGCCTGGTTCATCACCTCAACAACATGGGTATTTCCTCGCGACCAGCTTACGGCGGAACGGTGCCTAGTGGTAATGAAGTACGTGCCCTGCAGGAAACACAACTTCTTGTTGCAACTCCTGAAGCACTTTCTGGCCTATTGAGTGCAGATCAGCAATTTCTTCAGCGCATATCGCTGGTCATTTGCGACGAAGGCCATCTGTTAGACGAACCATCTCGCGGCATTGGGCTCGAATTGCTGTTGGCTCGTCTCCGCACTCGTGAGACGGGATCACCGCGTTTCGTGTTCGTGTCTGCGATCGTGCCAAACGTACAAGAAATTAACGCTTGGCTGGGGGGCTCACAGGATTCAATTGTTGTGAGCGACTATCGGCCAGCGGTGGCGGAATTCGCGGTACTTCAACCTCGTGAAGCGACTAACGAAGCTGTCGTTGATATGGTGGTGCACCCTCATCTACCGGAAGATGTGCAATTTACGGTGAATGCCTTCCTGTCCGCGAGTGACTTCAGATACCTCAACGAAGTGACTAAGCGTTTGAACACCTATCCTTACAAATCTTATAAAGCGCGAGCAATCGCCGCCGCCAGGAAAGCGCTTCCAATGGGTTCAGCGGTGGTTTTCTCAGCCAACAAGCGCGGGAATGCGGGAGCTGTTGGTCTTGCCGAAGAATTAATTGCGCAGGTTGCTCATCCATTAACACTACCGATGCCCAACTCCTATGCTGCTCAGGTTCAGGTGAATAGGGCCGTGGACTATCTGCAAAGAGAGTATGGGACGGAGTGGATCGGAACCCGCTCGCTTGGCGCAGGTGTAGTGCTACACCACGGGGATATCCCACAAGAGACTCGTGAAGTCTTGGAGGAGATGCTTCGCAACAAACAGATAGGGCTGGCAATTTGTACCTCTACACTCGCCGAAGGAGTCAACCTCCCAATCCGGACATTAGTGCTGTACTCTGTGGAGCGACGCGGCAGTGCTGGAGTCGCCGAGCCTCTTCTTTCCCGAGATATTAAAAACCTTGTTGGACGCGCTGGCAGAGCCGGTTCAAATACGAAGGGACTAGTTATTTGTGCCAACGAGAGACAATGGCCTTTGGTAGAACGGGTCGCCATACAGAGTCCTGGAGAGAACGTAAGAGGCGGGCTTCGCACTCTTCTTGATCGGCTTCGAAATGCACTAGTAGTTCAAAATGTAACCCTAACGAATGAAGTATTGGAAAACAGCACGGGTTTACACGCGCTCGTCGACGGAATTGACTCGACATTGATCAATCTGGCCGCAGAAGAGATTGGTGAAGAGGCGCTGATTCAGTTGGCAATTGGTATTTCCGATCGAACCTTTGCGGCACAAGAATCTGGACCCGAATCGCGCGAACTCTTGCGAACTGTGTTTCGATTACGAGCTGGACGTATTATTGCTCTCCGGACTTCCGGCCAGTTGGGATGGATTCGCGAGACCGGAGCGCGGCTCCGCATGTTGGATAAGGTACAGCTGTATCTAGAACCGCGATTCGTGCGCTGGGAGACATTGGAAAATCCCCTCGATGATCTATTCATAGACGTGATGCTGCAATGGGCCTGGGAATACGGCAATTTGGAAAGTGACATTCGGAAAGCATATCGGCTGGAGCAGAATGTTCCTCTAGAGACAGTTAGGGCAACGTTCTTTCTCTGTGTGCGCAGATGGCTTGCCAGCGACTCCTACGTCCAAATTGCAGAATCGACGCAAACGGAAGTTGATGATGTCCTCGCAATAGTAACTGGAGCGATTGGCTTTGCGTTACAGACCGTTATAGAGCAAGGGGTAGCCTTGTTGGGAAAACTTCTGGAATCGCAGGGCCGAACTATCTCCAACTCCGTGCGCAGCTTCCCAGACTACCTTCGCTATGGAGTATCAACCGTCGGCGCTTGTGCCTTGAGCCAAGCGGGATTTAGGCACCGTCGTGCCGCGATTCTTTTGGGCGCGACTCCTGAAGTAGGAGCAGTTTCACAGGAAGGCCGAATCATCTTGTTTGCAACTGTTGTACGGCTAATAGAAGCTGATCGTGCAGGATGGGAAGCCCGACTCGGCATTCTTGTTCTTGAAAGGACGTTGTTCGAGGTAATTCGCTAGGGAGCTTGAGGCCACATGCGTTTTGAATGAGATTAAACAAATTCAGAGAGCTAATCCAAGGCCAGCGGCGGGTGGCTTACTCAAAGGCAGGGCCTGGTCCAGGCCGACACTTGCTACCGGATTCTGACTCTTGCCTAACTCAATCGCTGATAACTTTGTTACATTCCGGCTTAGGCGTTGGGCGAGCGTGGCTTCGTCGTTCGTGAAAATCTGTGCATCATGCGAAGCCCGTGAGACGGAGACATAGGCAAAGCGGCTGTTGACGAGTTCCGGGTGAACTTCCGTGTCCATGTTCACCAGCACGCGCTCCGACGTGAGACCCTGAGAGCTGTGCGAGGTCACGGCATAGCCATGATCGAAGTGCCGCATCTGGTCGGCATCGAAGCGCACGATTCTGTCTTTCGTGCCATCCATGCGAACGCTGATCTTTCCGTCACCCCCGATGCTCTGGATGATGCCGAGATCACGATTGGCTACCTGCAAATCCCTTTGCGGAGCTGTAAATTGTATTTTGTCTCCTAAAGCAAACTCGCGCTCGATCTCGCGGTAGGCTGCGATGCCGCGCAGCCGCGATGGGTCATAGGTGACTTGCTGGCCGTCCTGCTTCTGTACGGTGACAAGATTCTCTTTCGGGTTTGTGCTGACGACGCGAGCGTAGCTTCGACTCTCGATGTCATGCTCTTTGCTGCCACGGGTGTAATGCAGGACATCTCCGGGCTCATAACGACTGGCCCACCCTCTGTCCGCGCCTGTCATATCATTGCGCGGCGCGAGCACGCGCATGGAATGGTCTTTCGAGTCCACGAAGCCAAGCGCCTGCAACTCCTGCCGCACGGCCTGATTGATGGCGCGGCGCGAAGCGTTATCCGGCGACACGATGAGCGTGTTTTCGGGACGTTCGGCATAGCTCTTTGCGATAGCCGCGATGCGCTCCTGCGGGTCAACAATCTCTGTAATTCGTCCCTGCTGCGAAAGCATCTCGACGCCGATGGCCGTCTCATTGTTGGACAGGTGCTCAACGGCTTTGAGTAGCGCGGGATCTTTCTGGCGCATGATCTGGTCAAGCTGCGCGGTCTTCATGCCCGCTTCCTGTAGCTGCTCGAAAGGCTTTCCGGCATCGACGCCCTGATGCTGGCGGGTGTCGCCAATCAACAAAACCTTGTCCTGCGGACCAACCTTATGAAGAAAGTCGCGCATCTGCTGCGTCGATGCCAGCGAGGATTCATCGACCATATAGAGATGCTTGTTCGCAGGATCGCCGGCGGCCTGCAGGCCGCCGCCTGCCAGGAAGCGTTGCAACGTGTCCGCCTTGATTCCAGTATCTCGGAGCTGCTTCGCGGCACGCGAAGTCGGTGCAAAACCTTCCACGGCGTAGCCATTCTTTTCGGCTCCTTCGCGTATGAGAGAAAGCACGGAAGTTTTGCCACTGCCTGCCCGCCCCTGCAATCCCTGTATCCGATCGCGTGAGGTAAGAACCTCCTCAACAACCCTCTTTTGGGCGGCATTGAAATGAGGGTGAGAATCCGCAAGAGGGACTGCGGAATCAATCGGCATGATCTGCGGTGCGCGGCTCTGCCCGTCCTGCACCTTCTGGACGATTTCACTCTCGGCTTTGATGGTCGCCGCCGTCGTGAACCTGCGTCCCGCCCTGGGGCCATCATCTGCAATCTCTTTGAACTCGCCGGAAGCGACACGAGCCTCGAAGCTGGCGCGAACCTCCGGGTAGGTCATCTGGCCCATGCCCCGGCGCAACGCATCGACATAAAGCGCCCGTTCGTCCACGACCGCCTCACGCTCGAAGCTCTTATCGCGGGCGAAGGTGACGGCCTCGCGTATCTGCTGGCGGCGCTCCTGTTCCGGTCGCTCCTGCGCCTGTTCCTTCCTGCGCTCTCGCGCCTCGGACACCACCCTATCGGCCTGATTGCCGAACTCATCGGCAATCTGTTTGTGCGCGGCCAGGATTTGATCGGGAGACAGGATGACTTTCTTATCGCGGGTGTTATGCGCGGCAATCTGTGCGGCCTCCGGCCCGGTAAAACCGCTACGGGATAAAGCCTCTTCGATCTGCTGGCGGCGCGGGCTGGAGGCGTCAAGATAATCCTGCGTGTAGCCTTTTATGTCCGGTGCGCCGCTCTTGCCGGGTTCTATTTCATAACCGAGAGAGCGCAGCTTGTAGGTGAGATGAGATTGATAGACGGCGGTAGCAAACTGCTGGCTTTCAAACAGCGAGTGCGGCTGCAACGCCCGCATCCTGCCGTTATCGCGCTCGGTCATATTGAACACCACAACATGAGTATGGAGCTGCGGTGCAGCGTAGCCGTCTACCGGGCGGGCGGTGTCATGCTCGAACTTGGCCGCTGCAAACTTCCCGGTGGTCTCGGCGGGAGAATTACCGCCGATGCGGGCCTGCGTGTATCTTTCCAGTTCATTCAAGGCGACATTGACCGCCTCACGGTGCGCCTCGCGCACCCGGTCATCGCCGCCCACAAGTGCCGTCAGAGAGATGGACTTGGGCGCGGAAAAGGTAGCGTCCCAACCTGCACGATGCTCGACGGGAGAGACCATGTTGCCCTCTGCGTTTTTGTACTCATGGACAACGCGATGCAGAACTAATTGCTTGCCGGACTCCGGGTGCTGGCCTTCGGAGAGGCGGGCAAACTCCTCGGCTCCCACAGCACCCGACAGGCCGAAGTCCTCGGCCAGCTTGCCGTGCCATTCCCCCTGTATGGTGTCGCCCTGCTTCCAATAGTTCTGCTCGGCAGCGGTGAACTCTTTGGCATGGTAGGTCTGTGCCTGGCTTGCGGAGAGCGGTTTCGAGATATTCAGCATGGCGTCACCTCAACCGTGAGTAATCACATTCTGTTCTTCATGGGCATCGGGGGCGGTAGAGAGCTCCGGCTCTAACACCTCTGAGGTTGCAGGCTCATTGGGTTCGGGGGCCGGAGCTGAGGCTTCCGGCTCCTGCTTCAGTTCCGCCTCCGGCCTGCCGCCGCGCACGGCTTTGGGATCGTAAGGCAGCTTGTCGTCCGTGCGTTCGCGCAGCTCGAACGGCTTGGCGACCTCCGGCATATCGAAGTATGGAAACGAAAAGAAGGTCACATAATTCTGATATTTCATAAAGGCGTGAAGATCGGGGAGGCCGGAGATTTCCGACTCCAATACCAGCGGCTCAACCTGCCTTTCGAGGGTGAAGTTGTGCCCCGCGCGTGTTCCATCAAAGTGCGTCTCGCGCAGCCGCTCAATCTCAACCTTGCCGATGAATTTGCTCACCCATTCACCCGCGTTCGGCTCCTTCGTCGTGAGCCAAACGCTGGTCGCGGGCTGGGACAGCATCACCTCCGCCAGATGCCCATACAGGTATTCAAGCTGCGCCTTCCCTTGGAAGCCAAGCACTACGGGATTCCGTCCCTTCCTTCCCTCGGTGATCGCCGTATGAAGCTGCGGCAACTTCTGCAAGCTCGCCAGCTCGTCAATCACAAACCAGACACGCTTCTGGTCTTTCGTCGGCTCATTCAGCAGCCGCAACACCAGCCAGTCAATCCACAAACTCTGCAAAGGCCGGAGGGCTTCGCGCTCGGCTGGCAGAGAGGTAATGAAGACCCAACCCTGCCGCTTCTCAGCCCATTCCGTTGCCGTCCATGCGCCATTGCCTTCCTCTCTCTTGGGAAGCAAACGCAGGCTATCCGCGACCAATCCAAGCGAGCCAAGAACCCCGGCCCGCTGCTGGTGTGCTCGTGGGTCGATCAGGTGTGCGTGCTCGGTGCCTTTCAGTCGGCGGTCGATCTCGTCCGGGTTCGACATCCACTGCACCAGGTCGTCGGGCGTCGGCCCATAGGCCATCAGAAAGGCAAAGATTTTCTGCGGCGATTCGATAAAAAACTCGCCCTTGCGATCTTGCGGCGGCTGGAAGAGAGACGCAGCCAGGGCCTTTGCTTCGGAGCGGCTGCGCAGCTCCTCGGCTGGTCCCCAATACGGGCAACGTTTGTCTAGCGGATTGAGGATCACATCACCGCGTGTAGGGTCGTAAAATCGCTTCACGAACTCGCGTGCCGGGTCATACACGATGGCCGAATCTTCCCGGCCTCGCACCTGCCGGAGCACCTGAAAAAGCATCGCGGACTTACCGGCCCCGGTATCCCCAATGATCTGCATGTGCTGTGCTTCGGCCTTCGCCGGAATCCGAATCATCTCTTTCATGCCATCGCTTTTGAAGCCGATGCCATTCCCTTTGACCGTGCGATTGAACTCTTGCGGCGTAAGCCGTTCCGGACCTTTCAGCCGCCGTCCGTACTTGAGTGATTTCTGGCGCTTCACGTCCTTGATGACGGCGAACGGCAGGAGTACCAGAAAGAGTCCCGCGCCACAAAGTAGCGGAGCTTTTAAGATCGCGGACAGATCGTTACCCTTATAGATGGATACCTTGAGGTAGTCGCACAACCGGGCGTCCACGTAGCTCCGCACCGGGCCGCGAAAGAGCAAGTCCTCCCCATGCTGGAGCGCAGCGGAGGAAAGCGCCAGAGGGATGATTCGGCCTCCCGGCTCCACGGTCTTACCACGCACTACATCATCATTCATGGCAGGACTCGGCTTAACGCCGCGTCCCGTCAGAAAAAGCATCCGGTACTGGCTGCGGTGCGTGCGACTGAGCGACCCGAATATCGAAGTACGCACATAAACCGGCGTGTAGAACCGCTGCAAGGGCATACCGATGAACCGAAGTCGGCCATACAAGAACAGGAGCGTAAGAATGATGGCGGCAATGATCGCGCCATAGGTATAGATGGGCCGGTTCTGCGGCCAGATGATTGTTTCTTTGCGACCCCATGTAGCCTTTGCCATTGCTTTATCTCCTTCCTTCGGCCAGGAGCTTTCCGGCCATCTCGTGTTTCAAATTACTGATCTGGTCAAGCAGTTTGTCGAACGCTTCGAGCGAGAGATTCTGTCCTGCGGCGAGCGGTCGCAGGACATTCACAAGCAGGAGCCGAACACCCAAAACCTCGATCAGCGTCGGATCGCTGACTCCGTTCTCTGTCCGACCCAACTCAGTCAGAATGAGATTCCGGATAAGCTCGCCAGGCGTCGTGCCGATATCCCCGCAATGCTTTTCCAGTGCTGCAAGCTCTTCTGTATTGAGCTTCGTTCCGGCTGTCTTGAGGCGATAGCCAGCGCGTTTGATGGCCTTCTCTGCAAGCTTCGTTTCATCAAGTAAGTGCATCGGAAATTCCTCGAAAAGTCAGAGCGCCCCGAAACGCCCCAAGGCGCTCGAAAGCGCTCTGACTACTGCAAGTCCTTTGTTTGCCGTAAGCATTTCAGAGCGCTTTATAGCGCTCCAGCACGACCCTATGAGGGGTGGAGTGTCGAGATACACCCGGTGCGAAGCACCGCTCCGGTACTGCCACGGATGTAGAGGGATAATCATGCTCTCCGAACCACCTCGTTTTCTGCTGGCTCCACCCCGGTCGAAGGCTTCTTTGCGCTGCGAGAAGCCTTCGTTCCATTAGCGCGACGGGCCTTCAGAAGCTCCGGCACATCCTTGCATTTATCGGAGGCTCGAAAGGCTGCGAAATCACGGTCTTTGTCGAAGAGATATTCGAGACCTTTATTGATGACTTCATCAGGCGTTGCGCCGATGAAAGCCGCGTATTGATTGATCTGCGTAACGACCGGCTCATTGAACCGGACGTGGGCTGTTACGCGGCGGATTTGGGTGACTTCGATGAGTGGCATTTGCGTTCTCCTTTTGAGGGTGAAATCAGACGGTCTTTCTGCGGGCAATCATGCGTTCTGCCGTCGCCGCAATCTCCCGCGCACGAGCGGAGCAAAGTGCGGCGGGAAGCTCGAAGCGGCGGCGTGATTCAAGCATGATGATTACGTCATCGAAGCGGATGCCTTCGATGAACCACAGGCGAGCCGAAGCGACATCGACGGTGCGCTGCGCGTAATAGAGAGGATTGGGCTTATCAGAGCGCCGCGAAGCCAGCTCTCGCGTCAGTTTGACGGCATCTTTGCCGTGAGCAAGCTGATCGGAAACCCATGCCCAATCGCTCTCCGAATTGCTGTGCTTCGATGGCG
Source organism: Granulicella sp. L56 (assembly GCF_009765835.1). Taxonomy (NCBI): domain Bacteria; kingdom Pseudomonadati; phylum Acidobacteriota; class Terriglobia; order Terriglobales; family Acidobacteriaceae; genus Granulicella; species Granulicella sp. L56. The sequence goes on from NZ_LMUS01000006.1 coordinate 186,696, forward strand.
GTTTACGCGGCGTCGAAGTAGCAGTGAAGAGCATGGCATCGGCCGTGCCAGCGTCAAGCTGAAAGTCATCGGGAGTCCAGATGGAATCATCGGGGTATTCGACCATTACTTTGAAGGCTGGGTCATACTTCCGATTCAAGAAACCGGGGACACGCAGGACACGGTTGCAGTCAGTGCAAGCGATGTCCGCGCCGAAGCCGATAGCGAGGAGCTTAAGCATCTGTTCCTGCTGCGGAAAGTCGAATCCTTCCACTCGCCAAAGCACCTGATACTTGCCGGGGGATGTTGAGAGAATCGAAGTCGGGGGCGGCACGAGTTGCGATGCCCGCAGCACGGCGAGCCGGGCATCTCCATCGGTGTCGATGTCTATATATAGATGGCGCACGGAAGCGATGCACTCTTTGGTACGTTTCCGGCTGCCAGGACGAAGCGGATTGGCAGCGACATAGATGTTGTTGCGGCCATGTTGGTTCTCATAGGAGAGCCAAGCCATATACCGTGTTTCCAACGCGCCCTCCAATTGCACGACTCTTTGCATGGGAGCTGCGGCATCCTGCCTGCGAAGCAGGATCGCAATGGTCTCTTCCGGGGCAAAACAACGTCTGAGGAAGCTGGCGGCGATCTGGCTCATAGCAACACCTCTTGCGAGCGCGAACGTGCGGGCGTTTTAGCAGAAGAGAAGCCCGGCTTTCACCGGGCTTCAGTGACGAGGAGATGGCCTATGCGGCCACGTCCTCGTCGAAGGTTTCATCGAACTCATCGTCGGTGGCAACCCGCTCTGCGCGGTCGAGCTTGAGGATGGAAGTCACCAGGATCGTGTCGGTCTTCACACCCTTGTATTCGGAGTGCTGAATCTTGCCCTCGATCTGGATGTGAGCGCCCTTCTTGAGCTTGGCTGCGAACTCGGCCAGCTTGCCGAAGACGATGAGGTTGTGCCATTCGGTGCGCTCGTTGTACTTGCCGGTCTCTTTGTCCTTGCGGGACTCCTTGGTGGCAAGGGAGAGCGTGGTGAACTGCTTGTTATTTTTTCCGGTGCGAACAACTGCGTCGCCGCCGAGGAAGCCCATGAGGATTACTTTGTTCAGGTACATGATTGTGTCTCCGTTTTGAAATTCCCGATCTGCTCGGGTCACACCTAGCGAGTGGGTCCGACTCCCAAGGCCGAAGTTCTGCATTTACGGAGGGTCCGTCACAGATGGAAACCGTAACCGAAGGCGGCGTAAGCCGAAGCAGAAGAACGAGCCTGCCGCCGGGCGTCGGTTTGACCCCGAAGCCGTGACCGTGCAGAAAGCGGGATACATACGGGAGGCACCCGCCTGAACAATCCTCCTCATTCGCTTCCTGGCGATGCTATGTACCGGCGAACAGGGTTCACTTGCTCCCATCAAGGACTCCGTAAAGAGCCGCAAGTCAGCGCCGAAACCAACCGCCTTCAGACAGCCTGCGCCATGCTCAAGCGCACACTTTACGGTCGAAAGATTCGGCTTCGTGTTGTGGGTGAGAAGCACCATAATGATTCCGGTTTCATCCTCAACTCATGCCGCCGTTGCCGCAGAGGACGCGCGGTAGATATCCTCCGTCTCGAAGGACTGGTCTGCATGGCTATACCCCTTCACGGCAATAAGCTCGCGCACCCGGCGTCGGCCCGCATGATCGCGCTCGCAATACAGCACAAAGTCGATGGCTTCCGCCGTCTCCGAACGAATGAAAGAGTGGTTAAGATTGGGCCTCGCACTCAAGGCGAGATCCGATAGCCGGTTGAGGGCGTCCCAAGCACTCTTTGCGTGAATGGTCGAGAGCGTTCCACCGTGTCCTGTATTCATCGCTTGCAAGAGGTCGTACCCGCATTCATCGCGTATTTCGCCCATGATGATGCGGTCTGGACGATGGCGCAGCGCAGCGGCCACAAGTTGGCTTGGCGTCACGGCAACCTGGCCGGGGATGGCCTCGACGGTCTCCCACCGAACGGCATTGGGATGGGTTATCTTTAGCTCGGCGGGCTGCTCGATCACGATGAGCCGTTCATTGAGCGGCACATGATCCAGCAAGGCTTTCATCAGGGTTGTCTTCCCGCTACCCGTTCCGCCGCTGATAATGCCGTTCTTCCTCTCTGCGATAAAGCCCACAACCGCATCCCGAATCTGCTCCGGTAGGCTTCCCGACGCAATCAGCTCCTCGGACGTGAACCAGCGATTAAATTTCCGCACGGTGAACGTCGGGCCATTGATCGAAGATGGCGAGCCGACGACAGCAACGCGGGAGCCGTCCGGCAGACGGGTATTCAGGATGGGATTCTGGCTGGTAAGGTCTTGTCCAAGCAGGCGGGCGACACGCTCAATCGCCGCCTGCAAGCGGTCGTTGCTGTACGGCGTAGAAAGCGCAATATGCTCGACCACTCCGCCACGATCAGCGTAGACGCCGGTGGTTCCGTTAATCATCAGGTCAGAGATCGACGGATCGAGCAAGAGCGCCCGCAATTCCTCGGGGAAGAACGGCAATATCAGCTCGAAGCTCACCGCGTTGCTCCCGCCGTTGGCACAGAGATTCCCGCTGGACTAGCAGCGGGAGCGCCGGGTGCAACGGGATCGACTGAGACGCGGTTTTCATGGAACTCTGTAATGGTCAAACCGAGTGGATTGATGAACTCATATTGCGGGTAGATTTTGGCCTGATCGCTGACCTGTTTGGGATTGAGGTAGTAGGTGATACTGAGCATCCAATGCTCCGTTCTCGGCTCCCTCGAATGGCTTGGGGAGTAGAGCTTGTCCAGGGCAAGGAGCGCCGTGCCACGGGCCATGACTGCGCCCTGTACCGTCTCCTGAGACATGGCGGTGATGGTGACATCCTTCACCTCCACGTCGCTTTGCTCAATCTGCCCGCCGATGACCTGTGAGACAAGGTGGTTCTGGTTGTCTTCCGTCATCAACTGCGAGGCGAGATTGCCAGAAAGAAAGTAGTAGTTGAGCGGGTACTTCTTGGCGATGGTGTCGCGACTGATTGTGTAGCGGTAGTTCGCCCAATCCGTGAGGTAGGTGCGAATCTCGCCCTCGCGTGGACTGTAGTTCAAATCGCTGTATTGGATGGCCTGAGCACGGCCCATCTCATCAATACGAATGTAGCGATTGACGAGCGGGCGGCGGGCAAGAGAGAAATTGAGCCACATGGAGCCGCACAGCAAAACAGTGCCACAAGCGAGGATGAAGCGGTAGGCTTTGCGCTCGGCGTAATGCGACGCATAGACCTCGTTGCCAATCTGATCCGTGAGCAATGCCTGTTCCGGCGTCAATATCGGCTGGTCATTGACTACTGTGTGCGTGGACATGGGGTGGATGACTCCTTTCGTTGACGGCGTGGATAACGACGGCGGCATAGATCAATCCGGCGATGACGCAGCCGAGAAGGATTACCAGCAACAGGCAGCCAAGCGGCCTACCTAAACCCGCTTTTCTCATTGCCAGCGTGTGAACCTGATACTTGAACATTTTTATCCAGCTCCTCCCGCGATGAAGAGTGTCGAGACGACATTGCTCACCGCGTTACCCATATTTCCTGCCAGTCCCGCCGCCCCACCGAAGATTGCTTGTGTCATGCTCGGAATAAAGAGCATGTTCACGATGAATGCGACGAATACCATGATGCACGGAATGAGATTGGCAAGCCACATCTCCATCGAGTAATTTCCGTTGAATGTCTGTTGGATAAAGGCGTTCATAAAGCCACCCCAAACGAAGATGAATGCGGCGGCCACGGCGCGAATCATGGCGAAGCTGATAAGTACATCAAGGAAGTGAAAGAACTTCGCACGAAATGTCTTTGTCATTAAGAGCGGAACGAAGATCGGCCCGAATAAGGCGGTCACTCCGTAGAGGATGAAGGCGCTGCAATTAATCACAAAAAGGATGGCGGATGAGATGCCGAGAAGCGCCTGCACGACGAAGTAGCAAAGAATCTGAACCGGAGCCATGAGAGAGGGCATCGCGGTATTGTCACCAGCGGTCTTGAAAAGCTGGAGCAGGGTGTCAAGCGAGTTCTGATCGAAGGCAGCGACCATCGCCTGTGCGATGTAGGAAAAGAAATGATTGATACCGAAGCTCGCGCCGGGGAATGGATTTACCCAATAGTTCTCAAGCAAACAGCAGATAATTAGCCGCAAGAGGAAATTGACCAAATCGCCCGCGTGGACAGGTTGGGCGTGAAAGCGAAAGGTCATGCTGGTGGTATTCCAGTTGATGACCAGGCTGATAAGGGTAAAGAGAGAGATGCACGCAAGCTCCGTCAGTCCAAGCTGAGTGAGCGCACCGCCGTTCTGCGTGGTCAAGTTGGTGAGGTTATTGGTGAACTGGTACAACCAATCGACGCCTGAACTTGCGCTCGGCAATGCTTGTGCTAACAACGCTACAGAAACCATATCGTTACTCTCCCTCGGTCACATTTAGGGGATGTACTTCTGCCAGGTCTTGCCCTCGTTCGCGCCGGCGGAGTTGTGCTTCTTCTTATCTGCTTCCACCCGCTGCCGAAACGCTTCATCCTCGGCCTTTCGTTCCTCGTTCTCCTTCTGCTGTTGCTGAAGGATGGCCGCAGCTTTGGCGGCGGCAGCGGCGGCTTTCGCCGCCTCATGCCGCTGGTAGGTAAGCGCGCCACCAATCGCGGTGAGAGCCGCGAGGATGGCGAGCAGGATTTTGGTATTGATCGCTTTCAACATCGCAGTCTCCGTTATGGCAGGTAGCTGTCCCAGGTGCTGCCCTCGTTGGCGGCGCTGGTGTCGTTGGCCGAACGCTGCTGCTGTACGAAGACGGCGGTGTTGAGGTCTTCGACGTGAGCATTGCGGCGCTCCATGTTGGCAACCGTTATCTGCGCCGCAAGGTAAGCCTGTAGCGTGCCCTGCGACTGCATCTCTGCCGTCTTCTGCGCTTCTGCTGCATTCAACAGATTGAGTTGTTGAACTTCGCTATTGGTGCTGTCGCTGCCGTCGAACTGCTGTGAGAGTAGCGAGCTGTTCGCCGTCGCGTTGGTGCTCCGATCGCTCCGATACTGGCCCACAGCCGTAAGGCAATCGGGCGATACAGCATCGGACGTTTCAATCAAGGCAAGCTGCGACGTGCGCGAGCTACCGAGAGACTGGCTGGCCAGGTAGGTCGGGGCGCTGCCGTTCATCGTGACGGTCGCGGCCTTCCATGCTGTGCTTGAGGCAGACGGCGAATTGCTGTTGAGCACGATCCTCATACCCGCTGTCTCACCGAACATATTGGCGACGTTTACGTTTTCGAGAGCATGGAGCGTTGTCTGCCACTGCTGTTTCGCTGAGAAATGCGTGATGTTGTTTTTGAGCATGTTGTACTGCATCTGAATGGTGGTGAGCTGCTGGACAAGCGAGGCGTAGCTGGTCGGGTCGAAGACAATATCTCCGACGCCGAACAGAGCGAAGCTAGGCGTCGCCGTGAGAAGCAACGCCGCGCCTGCCCCGATGAGCCATTTACGACGGTTGGTCAGTGTGACTTTCATAAAGCCTCCTGCGATTGGGTTGAACTACATGCACTGCGGGCAGGTTGGGTCCAACCTGTCCAGAGAAAATGGGTTAATATATGTTGCGTTTGTCATGGCCTCGGTGGACTGGAGGTAAATCCACGTAAGAGTGCTTCTGCCGGTCGCTGTCCCAACGAACAGGAGAGCGAGCAGAATGGCGGCGATGATTCCTGAAACTTGATAGAAGCGATGGAGCGGAATTGTCTGCATGGCTGTCATTCCTCCTCTGCAAGCTGGCGGGCAACCTGCGGAATCACCGCAACCCACTCCGCGCCGCTGCGGTCGATAGCCTCGGGAATTGTGTAGTTAACCTCGGCCAGCCAATCGGCACGATTGAGGACAAGCGCCACGGCAACTTTCTCGCCGGTAGACTGCACGGTCCATGTGTCATGCCCTCCGCGCTTGGCGTCACGCGACTTGCGGAGCAAATGTTCGTAATGGTCATTCATCGCAAATGCTCCTTTCCTACAACGTGGGATCGACGCGATGCTCCGCATAGGCCGGAATCAACAGGTCGGTGCCGATGTACACGCGGGCACGCGAGCCTTCCTTGAGCGTGATGATGGGCAGGCGATTCAGGAAGTGGTTGAGCACCTGTTCACCCTCTACGGCGGACTGTTCGGAGATGCCGTTGCGAATCTGCACGGAAGGATCAAGAACACTGCCGCCATTTCCGATCTGTGCGAGACCGCCAAGGCCACCGATAGCGGCGGCGGCGGCGAACGCCTGCAAATATCCGTGGTCTACTTTGGTGGCAAGGCCGGTAGTTCCAATCTGGTCAAGGCCGATGTACTTGGAAAACTCCAGAGAGAATCCATCGGGGCAGATAGCGCGATGGAAGGTGACGAACATCTTTCTCTGTTGGGCGTTGCCCACACTCTGCACGTCCCCTAGCAACCGCGTCCCTTGCGGCAAGAGAAGCTGTTGATGGTCGTGGGAGTACAGATCGGTCGTCAGCGAAACCATGATCGGGCCGCTAAATCCGCCGTCGATATGGTTGGTCACGACACCTTCCAGTACCGTTCCCTCGAAGACGCGATAGAGAGGGCCATCGTAGGTATCGAAGTCGTATCCGGCCAGAGGGTTCTTTTGAGCATCAGCCTTTGCCGCCGTAGTGACTGGTTTGGATGAAGCCGCGCCGCCGGCTGCGGTAGCAGCCGTCCCCTGCGCGGCCACTGGCATGACTGCCGGACTGGTGCGCTCAAAATCAATCGCTACGGTGTCGCTGTCGATGGCGTCCTGCTGCTGCTTTTCTTTCGCAAGTTGTTTCTGCTTGGCCTCGGCCTGGGCTTGCGACATCTCGGAGGTATGCGCGGGTGCGTTCGGATTGTCGCCGTAGATCGCTGAACGCTGCGCGGCGGTCATCGGTGGTGCTCCTGGGGCCTCCGGGCCGGGAGCACCCTCGGTTTGCTGAAGCTGCTGGAGCGCGGCATTGAGTTCTTGCTGATGCTGGCGTGCCTCGGCATCCCGTTGCGCCTGCAACTGCTGCTGCGACTCGAAGCTGTTCACCTGTTGCGCGTTGGGCGCAGCCGGACGCATCGGCATAGCGCTGGCCGGAGCGTTCTTCTTGTTGCCGCTCAACAGGCTGGAGAGGTTGGCGATGCCGATAAGTCCGAGGATGACCACCAGGGCAATCACTACCGGCATACTCTTCCTGAGCGGCGGCTTTGACTCCGGCTGTTCCGGCACGGTAGCAGGGACGTTCTGGTTTGTTTCCGGCATGGCTACCTCGCTTCCTCGGCACGGTGAAACTCCACCTTCTGTTTGCCAATAGCGAGGTAGCCGTTATCAAGCTCCTTCGGGACGGTATAGAGACCATTCGAGAAATCGAAATTGATGAGCGAAGGTTTCTTATCCTTCACTTCGTACAGGGCAGGCGTCTCTTGGAATTGCCCGCGCAGATACGTGAACTTGTCATCGCGCCATATCGCCTGCAACCCAAGCTCTTTGCCCTTCGACTTATCCCAGGTGTAGTCAAAGTGCAGCGAGCCGGGATACTGGCTGCGATATGCCTCTTCCTGCGACTTCTCGGTCTTCAGCGTCGCGGCCTGCGCGGCCTGCGCTGCCGCCGCTTCCTGCTTCACCTTGTCCAGCTCGGCGGCGGGCACGAAGACGGGCAGCTCGGCCAGCCGATCTTTCGCGGCCTTGTCGCCGGGGGCGATGAAGATTTTGGAATCGAAGTGGGGATCGTCGTCGCCGGAGACTTCGCGCAACTGTAAGGTGTACTCGTTGCCGTGATCGGAGACGATATGCACGTCCGTTGTGCTGTTCGCCAGTTTGGGCTTGATGCTGATGAAGCGGCTGGCGACATGGCCGCCATCGAAGACCCAATCCACGGTATCACCGGCAAAGACATTCGCAACCTTCTCCTGGTCTGGAAGCAGGATGAGCGTCGATTGCAACAAACCGGCGCGGACCACAGGCGGCGTGTCTGCCTCGGACACGGTGATAATGCGTGGCGCATTGGGCTGGAGATGCTTTGCGTCGGGAGTACCGGGGCCAGAGGCAAGGGCGGCGGTGGTAGTAAAGGCAAGTCCACAGGTGATGAAGATGATTATGGGTAGTCTCATTTCTCTGGTCCTTTCGGTTATGCAGACTCGCCCTGGGCGAACCGCGTGATGCCCTCGGTGAGTCCGTACTTGGCAATCAGCTTCGACCGGCGTACCCGGTCTTTGGGTTTGGTGGAGAATGTCGCATAGCTGCGTCCGTCGAGATTCAGGCGAACAACTTTGGTGAGTCCGTCGCGGCGCATGTACAGCGCCTCGCGGTCCTGCAAGCTCTCAAAGAGAGCGAGCTGCTGTTCTGTCATCTTGAACAACTCGGCATACCGCTTGCGGTTGAAGGTCGCATCCTTCAAAAACAAGAACGACGTGCAGGAGTTCACGATGGAATCGGCGTTCTCTCCCAAATCCTCTGCCGACTGCCCAATCATCGTGACGCCGCCAAGATTCTTGCGGACGGTCTTGATGGACGCAAGAGCGCCTTCGAGCAACTGACGATTCTTCATTGAAGAGAAAATTTCTCCGATCAAAATGTGCTTGGGAACGCCAAGACTGGCGGGGTCGTAGAGCACATCGTTGATGCGCCGTAGCAGCCATACCATCAGCGGTTCAATCAGGTCGGCATACTGCGCGTTATTGACGCCCTGGAAGTCGAAGCACTGCACACGCGAGAGCGAGAGGCTGTCTTCTACGTTGTCGAAAATGGCGCTGTACACACCTCGCCCAACCCATTTCGAGAGATAGCGGTCGAGCTTCTTGGGAAGGAAAAGATTGGACAGGCGGCGGTTTTCCGGGTCGAGCAGGTAAATGTCCTGCACGGCCTTGTGGATCACATCGTCGTCTTCCGGCTCCAGTTCCGCGCCACCGTTAGTCAGCAGTAGCTTGATGAACGAATACAGGAACTTGATATTGCTCTCGGTCGGCTCCAGAGAGAACAACGCAACGCGAGGGCCATCTTTGCCGATGCGGTCAACGCGACCGCCATACAATTCGACTACGCTTTCATAGCTGCCGCCGATGTCGAAGATGTAAGTGAATCCGCCGTATTTTTGCTCCATCGCAACGGTCGCATTACCGATGACGCTTTTGCCTGAACCTGTGGGACCGATGATGAGCGAGACACGCACACCATCCACATACACGTCCTGAAAGAATGGCGTCCGCGTGCGTGTCTCGAAGACGTTGAGGTATTCGGAATCCAGGTCTTCGGAATGCGGGTGGCCGATGTGCGGCGCAAACACAGAGGACAAACGCGCGTGGTGTTCTTCACTGAGCCACATTGGGAAGACATTGAACTTTCCATTGCCGGGGAACATGGCATAGAAGGCACAGAGATTGCCAAGCGTCTCTTCGATCACCTGCGCCCGCGCATCGACGAAGATCCGATGCACGGCGGGCGCGGCATCGCGTAGCTGCTCCGCACTGTTGGCGGCGAGCAGCAAGCGGAGTGAGTATTCGCCCTGAGCTTTCTTATCCAGTTCGCGGATGACAAGGCTCAAGTCATCGACGCTGCTGTTGGCGGCTTTCGCGCCTGCGCCTGTTTCCAGTGAAGCCGTGTCGCGCCCGCTCATCACGCGGGTCAGCACACCGACTTTGAAAAACGAGATGAACTTCTCCTGCGCGTCGATCTCGCTGCGGGCCGCAGTGGTGGACTTGGGCCGCCATGTCGAACACAGCACGCTATCGCAGTCCAGTGATAGCAGGCCGGAGAAGAGGCACGGTCTCGACGCCTCCGGCGTCGTCTTGAGGGAGTACATCTGCACGTACCGTTTGCCCACGCGCAGATGATCGCTATGCCATGCGACGGGATTGCTAACGATCTGCCGGTCTACCCCCTTATCGTCGCGGAGCTGCGCCTGCGAAGCCCACTCTTCAAGGTTGAACAAATACGAAAAGAACCGGAATGTGCTGTTTTTATCCAGCGGTCGGAGTCCTAACAAACCGCCGAGATGTCCTTCCAGAATTGTTGCCGCCTTCTGAAGTTCCACCAGCATCCGCGATGTGTCGGCGGAGTTCTCCTGTGGCTTGCGGTCGAATGCTTTCAGCTTGGGCGGCTCCAACGTGAGGCACCAGTGAAGATCAACGCGCCGAAAGGCGGCGGTCTTGGCAAGGAAGCCGAGACGGTCATCCACGAATACCTGTGTCACAGGATTGCTATAGTTCTGTTGGCGCGGCAGTTTATAGCCGGACATGACGCGGGTGTACTGATACAGGCACGAACCTTCGGGAAGGCCGCGCAATGCGCCTTCAATCGAGCGCACCCGCGATTCAAGTTCCTGGTCGGTCAATCCTTCTTCATCAATTCCGGTGAGAGCAAACAGGCATCCGTAGCCGCCGCCTTTCAAGGCGAAGATGCTGGGGCCGATGAAGCGTGCAATCGGAACGATGCTGCACGCGGCTCCGGCCTTGGCGAACCACGGAACGAATTTGGCTTGCTCAGTATTTGCGCGGGTCATAATAGGACTTCTGGTTGAGGCTTAGGCCCCACAGTTGAAACATCTTCGGGTGTTTGCGAACGATGAGCCATGCACTCACGGCAAGCGTGGGAAAGGCAACCATCGCCAGCAGGCGAAACCCAACGAGGAAAACCGTTACGCAGACGAAAACAATCGCCATCCATGCGCTGAGGTCCAATCCGAGCTTGGCTCGTGGCCTATTAAGCGCCTGATTGATCGGTAACGGCTCTCCCCGCTTGGCCATGTCGATGCACCTCCTACATCGACTGCCCGGTCAGGCTGCCTATCCATCCGGCTCCCCAACCGAGCACTCCAGCGCCAAAAAGAGCGCCGAAAAGCCCTGGGATTGCGTCTTGAAATCGCCCGCTCATCATGCGGATTCCCGCGAAAATGAGCCCGCCAAGGCAGATGACGGCCCCAGCGTACATGGCGAAAGTTTTGAAAGTTGACATCAGCGTTTGCGCCCCGGAGAAATCCATCGTTCCCTGGGCATGGGCAACGCCGCTTCCAATGCCTGCAAAGAGCAGGGCTGTCAGCGTTGGCCCCATGACATGAATTGCGCTGCGAAGTTTTTGTTTGGAGAAGTGTTCTGCCCACCATTGGGCAGGGAAATTGGACGACCGATTGAGAGGCTTTTCCAATCGGAATGCACGGCGTATTCTGAGCATCTTTGCACCTCCGCTGACCTGGTGTTGTCAGCTAGGCGCAAAACTAAGGGCAGTTCGCGCGAACGTCCAATGACTTTTTGAGCGGCCGTCATTCCAAAATGGAATGACGAGGCGGGGAGCAGGAGCCTCCCGACACGACGCCTAGTGCTCTAACCCTCTTAGGAGCTACTCATCGGCGCGTGCGCGAAGGTGACGTGCGGAACGTTAGCGCTTCTTTGTGACCGCTTTTTTATTTGCCTTGAAGAGGGAAGAGCGCACCTTGCCTACAGACACATTGCGAGATGGGTCTCTGGAGCTTGCGTCGTAGGCAGGAGCTTCCGTTTCTCGTAGCCATTCGTCCACCTGCGCTTCCTTGTGGGTGTTCTCCATATAAAACTCATGTAGTTTTCTCTGCAGCAGGTTCTTATCAGGAAGCTGTGTCTGGTACTCGGCGATCAGGGCTGGGGAGAGGGTGCGACTGAGCGCATATTCGACGACTTCATCACTCTTACTGGCGCAGAGCAGGACGCCGATGGAAGGACGCTCGTGCTCTTTGCGTATATCGCGGTCCAGCGCTTCCAGGTAGAAGCTCAGCTTGCCGAGGTATTCCGGCTCAAACTCAGTCACCTTGAGTTCAAAGGCTACCAAGCAATTGAGACCGCGATGAAAGAAAAGCAGGTCCAATGCAAAGTCGCGCGTACCGACCTGTACCGGAAACTCGGAACCGATAAAGCAAAAGTCACGGCCAAGCTCCAACAAAAATTCTTTCATCCGGACAAGTAAGCCACGGTGGAGTTCGTTCTCAGTATGTTCCTGTGGCAAGCCAAGGAACTCGACAACATAGGCATCCTTGAAAACGTCCTGCGCTTCCGGGTGCGTTTCTGTGACAGAGGGCGAGACCTTTACAGGCGAGAGCACCGCTCGTTCGAAGAAAGCTGCGTTGAATTGCCGTTCCAACTGACGGCTCGACCATCGTTCTTGTACTGCCATCCGAAGATAGAACTCGCGTTCCTCGGGCCGCTTGCTCCGCCCGAGGATGATCAAATTGTGAGTCCACGGCAATTGTCGGGCCAGTGCCCCGACAATTGCCTCACCACAATATGTCTCGTAAAACTGCTTCATTCTGAAAAGGTTATCGCGCGTAAACCCGCGCAAGCCTGGCTGTGTCCGAGCGATGTATTGTGCGAGTTGCAATACGACGCCATCGCCCCACTCCGCGGCAGCGATCTTGCGGCTGATGTGTTCGCCAACCTTCCAGTAGAGGTCAATCAGAACCGTGTTCACCGACTGGAGGGCACGTTCGCGTGAGGCAGAGATCAGCTTGGAAATCTCAGCGAACGTGACTTCATCGAAGTCGACCACCCTGGGGCTCGGCGGTGTGGCCCTAGCGTTCTTTGCCAGTGTCTTGGAGTTCTTCTTCATCAGGTTCAATGTATCAGCGGCTCGCAATATCGTTACGCACGAGAAGCAACTTTCGTGCAGACCTCTGCCGGAGTTCGGCAGAGGTCTGAGTCACATATCCTGGGCAAACTATTTATTCTGACGGCTCTGGTTCCTCTCGAATTGATTGCAGGGGTGCGGAAGGGTGCCGAGACCACGCAGGGAAGACGTGCGGTGGGCAGACACGAGCCAGGGTTATTGGTGACGACAAGTCGGTTTAGCGGTACTAACCGGTGTCGGTAAGCGCATTGCCGATTATTCGCTCAGCGGCATCTATCAGCCTAACTATCCAAGTAGAGAACGTTGATGGTCTCTCTGAACCGTCTCAAATCCTCAAACACATTGAGCAGCCTGTAAACTGCATGAATAGCCACCCTCCGGCTCAGGCACAGTTTCGTGCGAAGGGTAACTGCGTGACGCCTTTTCTTAGTTCGACCTTTATCGACCTGGTCCCCGAGCGCAAAGCGGTCCTCGAGGTGCTTCGCAAGAAGCGCATGCCTCCGTTAGCGATGGAAGATTTTGTAGCCTCCGCAAGGACACCTGCCGACACCGCCCTGAAATACCTACGCAAGTCCGATCTGATGCTGCTCGTGATCGGCTTCAAGGCAGGAAGCCTTCTCCCCGACGGCTCTGGAGCTACCTACACGTCTGCTGAATACGACGAGGTGCTGAAAATGGGAAAGACACCGCTCGTGTTTGTGAAGCAGAAAAAGAAGAAGGGACAACGAAACGCCTCCTGGCACAACGAGGAAACCAATCCGATAAAGAAGAAGGCTCTCGACGACTTCAAAGCCCATGTTGGAGAGCAGTTCACATGGGTCTACTTCACTACGCCGGAGAGCCTTGCCCTGGCTGTCGTTCTGGCACTTGAAGATTGGGAATCTGAAGGCAGGCCTGGAGGCAGAACCACATTCGCCTCGACCTCTGACTACTTCGCAGGGAAGAACCCCACTGGGCATTTTCAGATACTGGATTTTGGTACGACTCTTTTGGGTCGCGAGGAGCAAATCTCCGCTCTCAATGACTTCGCTGCAGATCCCACACAGCGCGTATGCATCTTGAGTGGCAAGGGCGGTATCGGCAAGAGTAAGCTCCTGTTCGATTGGGCGAACTCGAGGCCGAAGGAGGTGATTTTCCTGAAGGACGAACCGTTATGGCTCGGGGATTCAGAAAAAGAGATCCCCGCCGATTGCCAGTTCGTCATCGTTGACGATGCGCACCGTCAGCCCGACTTCGGGAAAACCCTGCAGTTGCTTCAGGACACCACGGCGAACAAGAATCTCAAACTGATCGTCTCAACCCGTCCCGGGAGTAAAGAAGGACTGGTTCAACAAATCAACAAGAAGATCAATACCAGCAAGATCTTGCGATTGCCTGATCTGGAAGACCTTACCAAGGATCAGAGCCGCGCTCTCGCGGAGCAAGTATTGGGGGACGAATTCGGTAACTATGCTGAACATCTCGCGGTCATTGGAAGCAACAGTCCGCTGGTCATCGTCGCCGGGGGCAGACTAATCGCCAGCCGGAAGATAGATCCATCTACGCTGACTACCTTGCAGGAGTTCCGGTCCACAATCTTTGGCAGCCTGCTCGACGAGATGGAGTTGAATGGACCGAAGTTCACGATCGATCCACCTCGTCCCGTCCTCGATCTCATCGCAGCGCTTGGGCCAATCGACGTCGAGAAACCCGAATTTCGGGAGGCCGCGGAGAAGATGCTCGACAGGCGGATTGATGAGATTTTCTCGACGATCGATGTCTTAGTCACCGTTGGCGTCATCACACCACGGTCGAAGCCGACACGAGTCATTCCGGACGTACTCTCGGACTTCCTGCTCGAGGCTCGCTGTCTTGACAGCAGGGGACGATCGACGCGATACGCGGATCAAGTGTACGAAGCGTTCGGCGGGCCTTTCTTGAAGAGCCTTATGCGGAATCTATCAGAGCTTGATTGGCGCCGTGGGCAGGTCGCCGACGCCAGCCTCAATCTGCTGGGGGAGATATGGACTGACATCCATCACCGGTTCCGCTCGGGTGACGAATATGCTCGTCACAGCATTCTGACTGATTTGTCCGGCGCTGCAATTTACCAGCCTGACCATGTCATAGGGCTGGTTCGAACCGCGATCGCCAATCCCATCAAAATCGATCCGACATCGGAGGGGAGCCACTACCGTGTTGGTCAAGATTACGTGCTTTCGGTGCTTCCTGGTCTGCTCGAAGCAACGGCATATCATGTGAACTGGACCACAGAATCCATTGACACCCTATGGGAACTGGCACTGCGGCATGGAGGCGACGCTGAAAGCGCCACAGGCGCGAAAGGAGTGTTGAAACGCCTGTCGTCCTGGCATCGATTCGGCAACCCTTCCTTCAACTTCGCCATGCTGCTGCAGGCGATACGACTCACCCGTCGCGCAGACGCGTTTAAGACCGCGTACACTCCGTTCGCCATTATTCGGCAGATCCTAGAGAAAGACGGGGAGTTCAACGAATGGCAGGATGAGATGACCATGTCCTTCGGGGGCTTTGGCCTCAACTATGCGGCCGTGGGACCAGTCCGGGAGAACGCGATCGATTTTCTCGAATCCGTACTTGAAGAAGATGGCAGGCCCGCGGTGCTCGCCGTCGATATTCTGGAACACTTACTGCACAACTATCTCAATCGGATGGGACGCCCATCGACCGAACATGAGAACGAATGGCAGGGCAACGAACGCCAGCGCTGCCTTCAGGTGCTTATCGGTCGTTATGAGCGCACTGCGAGTCCACAACTCAGGGCGGCGATCTTCGATGCGCTTCGTTCGGCTACCGCCGTCAACTGCCCGGAGTCCATCAGGCAGGCAGCATCTGAAGCACTCGCCACGATTGCCGTAAACGACGAAGTTGCGGTGATCGACGCAATCCGCACCGCTGAACACGAACTTCCGGTCCTCTCAACAGACTTCAGCCACCTAGGCTGGGAAGAGTCCATTACAAAATTGATGGAAAAGGGGCGCGCGAGTTTAGAGCGCCTTATTGCATCGACGGGCAGCCAGGCCCGGTTTACCATTGATCAGACCCGCGCTTGCCTCGAACTGCAAATGACAACCGGCGGCTTCCACCGGTTCATGTTTGCCTTTGCTGATCGCCCCGAGTTTCTCTCTGAGATGGCGGACCAATTGATCACCCATCCGCACTTGGACGAGATGGTAGGTCAACTGTCGTCGGTCATGGGATCGATCCACGCTTCCGATCCAGCGGCGTTTCGCCAGCGGGCTCTCTCGGCGCTCGAAGCTGGTGCAGTGCATGTGATCCATGCCTCGGCGAACAATCTTCGCGTATTCGCGGATGCCACCGAGCAGGACATCGCTGTAATCCAGGCCTACGGGGGCTACCCCGATCCCGTAACAAAACGTGGAGCTATCCACGCGATTGCTTACATGGGAAAGTTCACGGAGCTCCGTCAGAGTCTAAAAGAAGCTGCCCTGTCGATTCACGCCGAAGGGGATAAATTCATCGCCACCGACCTTGTGGATGCCTTTGGGATCTACGGGGTCCCGTTGACAAGCCTGACCCGCGAGGAAGCGGCAGCGGTGGTGATGGAGTTTCTCCCAGTAGAAGACTGGGACCACGATCAGGCCGCCATTCCGCGATTCCTCAGTGTCTTCGTGAACCTGTTTCCGGACGAGACCTACGACCTGTTGCTCAAGCGGATCGAGACGTCTATCCAATCGCGAGTCGCGGGTCGGAGTCGTTACCGTACCTTTGATCTGGTTCGCGGGAGCATCTCCTTCGGCGGGGTCCCCGCCGAGAAGCGTGCCCAACTGGCCAAGGACTGCATCGACCGGGTCATGGCCAGCGAGTCAGTGGAGGAACTTGCCGAGCTCTACTGGGCTGTCGCCGGATATGATACTGCCGCATACGATCAGGTTCTTGTCGCAGCTTCAAACACTACCGACCAGGGCGTGCACAACTTGGTTGTCCTCATCGACAAGGCGATCCCTAACTTTATCTTCATCAACCCGGGCTTTGCGAAAGACCTCGTTAGATCGTTCATCGGCGAACGGAGACAGCTCATAGTAGATGCGCTTGCCAATCAAGTAACCCACCTTGGGTCAGGTGTCTACGCGGGGAGCACAGAAGATTTCATGCAGAACAGGCGCAAGCGAATCAAGGACGGGGTCGCTGCCTTTCCGGAGGAGCCTGGCTTTGAGGATCTTATGCGGGCGCTCAGGCGCTTCGTGTAAATGCGAGATTCGGATGTTGCGCAGATAAGCTACGGAAGACGAAGCAACGGAAGCTGGAAAACAATCGATTTCATAAAGTGCTCTGACTGGTTTCAGTTGAAGCTATGGGAGGGTGCCGGGGCACCCTCCGCACCCTCAAAAGTCGATCGCCCCGCATGTGTTGGCAGACGTCTGCCCAGGTCGATCTCGCTGCAGAGGTTCTGCAGAGGTCGACGCATCTCCATGTAAGCATTCCTCAAGCGATCAACGATTTACGAAGGCCGGCAAAAAGGACAAGGGTGCCGAGAGGTGCTGACAATAACAACCTCAGGTGTTTCGCGGAAAATGCTAAGGTGCGGTAAATGCGTTCTCGTTGCTCATCGGACGCGGCGGTCCTTACTCACGGCATCGCGAGAGAGGAGTGATCAAATATTGGCTTTCCAAGTATTACTCCTTGTGAACCTTGATAGGGCCACGACCGCCAATTCTATTGTGTCGCGCAATCGCATCAAGAGAGTGTTGGATCTTCACGAGAGAGTCCGCGATGGATTTTAGTTGAGCAAGGATGGCTTCTTCCACTGATGTTTGCACGTGTCCTCCAATGTGTATGTCTGCTCGAAGTCGATTGCCATACGCACGAAGGTCTGTTCTTCGCTAAAGCGCACGGAAAAAATAGCTGATTGCAAAACGTTGTCCTTTACAAACCTCGCTTACAGCATGAAATGATTTTGAATCTACAAGCAACGCGACCGCTCTCCCATGTTCGGGGCGGATAATCGAGGCCACATCCCTCTCATTGTTACTATTGAAAAGAACCAAGTGACCGCCATACGCATCATCCCAATGTCGATTGAGGTAAATGTTCAAAACGACGCCAACAACAGACTCATCAGTGTGGAGGCCTATGCCGTTACCGGGCCTGAGTCTATGAGCCATGATCCTCGCTCCTGTGCTCATCTCTCTCTTGAAATGCTCTTCAACTAGCTCCCTCAGTCGTTCAATTGACCGGGATTTAAGTAGCCGGGAAACAGGCGCGGGCAGCTTTGCGCTTCCTACCAATATGCGGTCGTAATCGAAGTAAGAACCGACCGTTTGCTTCCACTCCTGGGACGTCTCTAGCCATTTTAATAACATCTTACTTTCAGTCTTAGTAAAGAACTCATCAGCAATGAAGTGGGGAAAGGGCTTCCGGCGCATCAGGAACCCACTCTGTAACGTTCTTCCATTACGTGTCATAGCTCATGCTCTTTTCGGGAGCGGTCGAAAAGAATACACGACCATGTAGCATTCTCCGGACTCAACTTCGGATAACGCGTGATAGGAGTTAGGTCCAATTTCGAATGCAATCGCGAGATTGTGGGCCTGACTAAAGATTAAGTCCACATCTGTCTCACGGCGAGTTCTCAGGAATACCAACTCACCTCCTTGGCTGGCGATTCTTCCTCTATTCAATTGAACAACTACACGATGACTTTCCGGCTCCTCGCCAAAATCAGTATGAACGCCTATGCCATGACCTTGAACAAATTTGAGAGCCGCAATGTCCACATTGGGCTCTAGGGCGGTCTGGAAATGATTTTCAACCTGACGACGAAGCAGCCCCAGACTTCTTTGCGAGAAGGCTGGCAAGAGATCTTTCGGAATCTCTACATCCATGAGGGGGATGGCAAATTGTTCGTAAAAGGCAGTGCGTCCGTATCGCCAATTAACCTCATCAGCCAGCCATGTGAGCACACGCCGCGAGACCGATTTCGGATAGAACGAGCTATCGACGCAATGCCTAAAAGGCTTCAGCTCCCTTTTGGCTCCTAGTAGTGGTACCCACACATTGACCTCAGATTCTGAATGCTTCAACCGTGAAATTAGCCGCTTGATTATAGCGTGGCTTGTTCCAACTGAGGTGGCACAGTCACTTGCGGCAACCCGGATGACAAGACTCTGTTCGAAACGTGTCTAAAGATATCCTGAAGGTCAGAACAGTAGGCGCTTGGGTTGTCGTAGCGCATCTCATTGGACCACCGATTCGGTACGTAGCCTCCGCCGCAGGCACTGTAGAATCGACACCGCTTGCAGACTCCTGCCAAATCCAAAGATGCATTGAGAACTTCCACCCACCGGGGCGAAGTTACAATCTCTTGGAGATTGTTGGAGGCAAGATTCAAGCCCGCGCAGGCGGCGTTTAGCCCGACGCTGTGAAAGACATCGCAAAGTTCAAACGAACCGTCGGGCGTAATAGCAAATGTTGTCAAAGGACCCAAACCAAGACTTTCACTTGTAGATCGCCTGCCCAAGACACCAAGCAATAGGTTTTCCGCAACGCGAATAGTGATGCCTTGATACCTCAGATCGTCATACCAACGGTCAAAGAGATCCTTGAAATACGAAGCCACAGGCCTGACGATGTCGTGGTGCGTTACATCGGGGAAAAGCACATCAAACCAACGAACATTGAGGTCTTTTACAAAGTGATTACATAAATCCGCGGCTGAAGAGCCAGGATTACATACGGCCAAAACTCCGGGCGTGAAGCCCTCCGATTGAAGCAGATGAAGGGCAGTTACAACCTGGCTATAAGTACCACGCCCAACATGGTCTATACGGTTGTGGTCATGCAGCTCGCCTGGGCCATCCAAACTGAGAGAGGGGCTTACGCGGAAGTAGCGAAAAAGGCTACACCACTCTTCATCTATCAGGATTCCGTTAGTTTGAATAGTCAAGTCAATCGAGCAAGCGAGAGATTCCTGTAAGCGTCTGAGACTAGAGCAGAGTGTGCCAAAGCGTCGTTTTCCGAACAGCAGCGGTTCGCCCCCGTGGAAACATATGGCAAAATGCTTCAGTTGGTAACGAATGATGTGCTGTTCAAGCCGCCGCAATAGGAGTTTCTCAGCATCTCGGGTCAACAGTTTTGACATCGAGTATGCTGATCCATCGCGGAACCAGTAGCAATACGTGCAATTGATATTGCATCGCGAGCAGAGCTTTAAGAGGAGGCTGTCTACAACAAAAGTCCGAAGGAAAGCGCGCGTACGTGTCGAATTGGCCGTGGGGGCGGCAGGTGGTGTGTAGCGCGCAGATCCCAACACATTAATATGAACCGACAAGGTATTTACCTCTCGATTCCAAGCTTCTTCAACACCGCAAGATCTCGTCTCGTGACTTTGGCATCAAAAAGACGGTCATTTCCTATGCCGCCTCTATCAAAGTTTCCCGATCCAGACACACGATCCACGTCGGGATGGAAGTGCTGAGAAGGTTCGGATTGCAAAAGCGAATGATCTAAAATCATTCGACATGCGTGCAGAGCGACGTCGGGATCTTCAGACTTTATCAGTTCTGCGAGACGATCGATGGCACTACCAACGTGGACTCTAGCAAGGCGACGAATCTCATTCTCGATTTCAAGCAGGTTTTCATCTCCTCGAGCGGGCACAGAGTTGCCCGTCAGAGCGTCCACGACTTCGCCGGACCGAGTTCTAATGTTCAGCTTCTTCCCTTCAGATTGAGCTTGCTCCTTCGATATGGAGGGGGCTCTTGACTTGCTCGTTTTCGAACTGCTCCTATCAACCATTGCTTCTCCTAACCTGCCGAAGGGCATAGACAAGGCTGCTGAATTGCCAAGTTCGAGATCTTATACGATGGAGGTCAATTGCCAGACGGCACGATCCAGCGCCAAGATGAGGACACGGAATTATTATCACAACAACCGAAGACCACCAACAGATATCCGGTAGCATGTCTCGATCCGCAATCTGATCGCACCTCGTTGCTCATAACAGCAATGTAATGTGTTCAGGTTCAGCCGACCGGATGCCCGCGAGCAGGACAACTCTTCCAAGCGGCTGAGGCACCCAATTCACAACCCGGCCCAAGAACAAGGGAAACGCTCTTTTAGTGGTCAACGATCCCCCAGGGAAATAGGAGGTCCTCCCTCAGACCACTGCCGTTGCTCGGCAGAGGTCGAGGCATTTCAGCCTAAAATAACCGAGGGTGCTGGCGAGGGTGCTGAAAATCGGAATTCGCGGTTTTCCCAGTGTTTTTGAATGCCCAAGGGTGCTGTAGTTAGCCATCAACGCCCATGAAATCATTTAGATGCAATCAGTTAGCGTAACTGTCACGGCAGAGGTCGCGGGTTCGAGCCCCGTCGTCCCCGCCATAGATTCTAAAAGACTTAGAAGCTATGGCACCCCCAAGTGACAAGCAAATCCAGACACATTACGGGCACAATAAGCGATTACGCTTCTGAACCTGTACGTGTTTGATCCCTCTTTGTGCCCACGCCGGGCACAATCATCTGAACTACCTTGCTCTGTGCGGCACGCTTGTGCGAGTTCACGGCCTGCGTATAAACGTCGAGCGTGATCTTGCTGTTGGCGTGTCGTAAAAGCTCCTGGACGGTCTTCACGTCTTCCCCGTTCGCCTTCAGCAACGTGCCGAAGGAGTGGCGGAAGGTGTGCCAACCGATGTTCTTGTGGATGCCAGCCGCTTTCGCCGCTGGCTTGATGTACCGCTTCATAAGGTTGTCCGGCCAGTAGGGCTGTTTGCCTTTCATGGTCGGGCTAGCGAAGACCCAATCGGACTCCATCGGATAGGGGCAGGTCTTTCTCCAACGCAGAAGATCCTCTGCCATGTACTCGTCCATCGGGACGGGTCTGGCTGACGCCTCTGTTTTGCAGACACCCAATACCTGATGCCAGATGGATTCGGTGACGCGAATCTCCAGATTCTCAAAATCAATGTCATCCCACTTGAGAGCGAGAAGTTCACTCACTCGCAATCCGGTCGCAGCGTCGAGCAATACTAACGTGCGCTCCCTGACGGCCAGTTTGGTGAGAAGTGTCTGGAGTTCGTGCAATTCGAGAACATCGGGAATCTTCTCTCGTTTCGCGCTTTGCCGAACGAGGCGAATCGGATTTCTGTCCGTCCACTCGTACCGCATTGCGTGACTGAAGAGAGCGCTCATAATGTTCCGAATCTTCGCTTTGGTTCCCCTGGCCCGCTCGATGTTACCCAGCCATTCCTCGACGGCTACAGACTTCACCTGCTGGAGCCGGTGATTGCCCCAACGAGGAACAATCCAGACGTTTAGGTAACATTCGTAAGCGGCTCGTGTCGAGTGCGCCTTGCGTCCCTGTTCGTCCTCGGTCAGTTCCTTCAACCGATAATGTTCGATCACTCGATTGCTTCCGCTATGAGCGTTTCTCATTACCTAAACTTTGCAGAAAGATGTTCGTTCTGCGGGCTTCAGGCAGTAATGACAAGAGATAGGAACATAGATTTAAGGAACTTTGCTCCCACGATCAATCATTTCCGCGGAGTAGATCCAATGGCATCCGACTCTTGCAACTGTGACTGCCTGAAGCAATGAAGAGGCGATAACCTCTGCGGGATTCACATGGAGCTTCTTCGGCAGGACAGGAGCCAGGATGCGGAGAAGCGTCAACGCCGCGCCCTCCGCGGCTCTTGATTCATTTCGCTTTCCAGCAATCAGGCTAGGCCTGCAAATCGTGAGGGATCTAAAGCCAATCTGTTGGATATCTCTCTCCACCTCTCCTTTGGTCCTGTAGTAGAAACTTCGAGAATTGGGAGACGCGCCCATGGCACTGACAAGCGCGCAGGTTTCTATACCTGCAGAGTGTGCAGCTTTACCGAACAGCATGGGTAGTTCGTAGTCAACGTAACGGAATGCTTCCTTCGAGCCCGCTTTTGCCTGGGTCGTCCCCAATGTGCAGATGACGGCGTCTGGCTCGTTTGACATAAGGTTTGGAATGAGCTCTTCAAGATGCGATGTGGTCGGATTGACCAGCCTCTCGCTCGGGACCAATGGTTTCCGTGTAGGCGCAATCACCGCAGAAAAGGCGTGATTGGAAAGAGCGAGTTCCAACGTTCGGCTGCCTACTAACCCTGTTGCACCCAGCAGTAACAATTTCATATCGGATCTCCCTCACAGCCTGTTGCTCACCATGACATGTATTACTGACGGTGACTTGTTGCTAAAGAAAGAAACTCAGAACGAGTCGGTTGCGTTTTGAAGCATCCAAGCAACGCAGAAGTCACCGTCTGCGAATGCTGCTTTTCAACTCCTCGCATCATCATGCAAAGGTGCTGTGCTTCGATTACGACCCCGACACCACTGGGCTTGATCGTCTCGTAGAGCGTATCAGCGATCTGCTGTGTGATCCGTTCTTGGACTTGCAACCGCCGTGCGATGGCATCGACCATGCGGGGCAGCTTGCTCAAGCCGATGATCTTCCCTTGAGGAACGTACCCGATGTGAACTTTGCCAAAAAATGGCAGCATGTGATGTTCACAGAGGGAGTACATCTCAATATCCCGCACGATGACCATCTCGTTGTAATCGACGTCGAAGAGCGCGCTCTGCAAGATTTGGCGCGGGTCAAGATCGATACCGCCCGTGAGGAATCGCATTGCCTTTGCCGCGCGCTTTGGGGTGTCAATGAGTCCGTCACGATTCGGCACAGCATCAAAACGACGGATCAATTCGGTGTAGAGATTTTCCGTGCTTATGCCTTCGAGACTTTGCGCTGTTGAAGCGTATTCTTCAGTGGCAACGAGAGTTGTCATATTCCTCCAGTCGCATGCCGCGGAGGGAAGCGAGACTCGCAGTTCTCTTCAGATTTCCTGATGAGCTCTTCCTGCTCAACTGCGGTAGGCTCCTGCATTTTAGACATCACGGCTGTTCACCTTTGAAGTCAACCTTCTCCAGAGGATGTAGGAGACGCTTGAAATGAAAAGGAAGGCTAGCGGCATTAGTGGTTCTCTCTTGTCGCCAGAAAACAGATGGGAGGCAATGGCGCCAAGATAGTCAAAGGTAAAGCCTGCATAGGCCCACTCCTTGAGACGAGGGAGCTTATTAAAGAGAACTGCCGCAGCGCCCAGCAACTTTGCAAGACCTATGATTTTCGCCAAATAGGATGGATAGCCCAGATGATGCAGTACGGGCAGAGATGCAGGGGAGGCGGTAAACAACTCTGGAATTGCCGTTCCTATCATCGGCAAGACAAACAGCAGTGTAAAAACCCAGTAGAAGATTTTCGTACTCTTGCTTGGTGGCGCCATAGCGGCATTCTCCTTAGTGACGCGTTTCCTTGGTGGAATTCAATGTGGTGGGCCCGTTTCTAGTCCAATCCAGTCTTGCCGGGCGCCCAATAGGCCTTCACCTTACTTCGTGCCAGGTCGATGCCGAGGGCAGTAAGCTCCGTTCGGACTGTCTGAATAAACGGGCCACGACCTGTGAGGACAAGTTCGGCTGTCGTGAGTTCTGTCATGGCCATCGCGACACAACGTGCCGCTTCTTGGAGGTGAGATCCGTCTGCGCGCCTCTCGATCAACGAGGTCTCTCGAATACCTAAGAGGTCGAGAGCCATGCGCGATTCTTGGACCGACGACACCTCAAAGACGAAGCGCGACCGGATTTCCGTGTCAAGATGAGTCTGCAACGCACTCGCGACCCCGAATGAGGTCTCGTCGCCAAACAAGACCGCTGGTTCGGTGATGGACGAAAGTGGCAAGGAGGAGCGTGGCCCCATGAAATGGCACTCGTCCGAAACCTCGACGGAGGCTGCCCAGTCAGACCCGGGACCTCCTCCGTGTAAGAAAGCCAGCAGCCGCAGTTGCTCGCTAGACGGATCGATGGAGATGGGTGTGTAGACCCGCTTGCCGCCAGCGATGATGCCGATCTTATCGCCCGGATTCCAGACCGTCTTTCGAAAGACCTCCGACTTGAGGTCGATCAAGCGAAAGTGTTGCCCGATTGGGGTGACGGCAGCTACACGCGCAACCGACCCAATCCGTTCACCGACAAACCCAACAATCGCATTTTTGACAACTGACATTTGATCTCCTCAATCTCCAACGGGCCTGCTTACTTCACCATTACCTTAACCATCAACCGCCGCCACAAGGCATCGGGCAATATCCGATTCATCCAAAAGAACGGTCCTGGCTTGGCGAGGTAACGAAGTCGATTGCCCGAATCATTCGCCGCCCGGTAAATGACTTTGGCAACTTCGATTGGCTTTGCCCCTCTAGAGTTTCCTTGGGCAAACACTGCCAAGAATTTGTCCATACTTATTCGGTAGGGTTCACTCACCGCCACTTGCTTGCTCCCGCTGCCGAATTCAGTCGTGATGCTGCCGGGCTCGATCATCTTGACGCGGATGTGAAAGGGTTCCAGCTCATAGCGCATCGCTTCGCTCAAGCCTTCAACGGCGAACTTCGTCGCGACGTAAGACGATGCGTAGGGCAGAGCCAGACGGCCCACGATAGAAGAGATGTTGATAATCAAGCCCTCGCCGGCGGCTCGCATGACGGGAAGGATTTGCTGCGTGACCCCGATGAGGCCGAACAGATTAGTTCCAAATTGCTGTTGAACTTGCTCTGTACTGATCGCTTCAATCGGTCCAAACAAGCCGTAGCCTGCATTGTTCAGGAGCACGTCGATCTTCTTGTAACGATTCAATGCATCGTTGATAGCGCGCGCTATAGAATCAGCTTTCGTCACATCCAGTGCGAACAAGCTGATCTGCGGATGCTTGAGCACAGGATCGGCCTTCAGTGGATCACGCATCGTCGCCGCCACATTCCAGCCCTTCTCGGCGAAGTAAAGCGCAGTCGCCCGTCCGATACCGCTTGAGGCACCCGTTATCAAAATAGTTTTTGCCATAAAGCTCCTCGTATTTCGTTGCATGGCCGACTCGGTTGCACTGACCTAGGAGCAGGCGATCCGATTTCTGCACATCCCATTTGGTTTAGATATACCGAATGGTATCCTAGTTTCAAATAGTTTTGATGTATGGTGAACATGCCTAAGCGCAAGTTTGCGGAGTATTAGAGCAACTGTGCGCGATGCGCTCACGAGGTTTCGTCTGCCGACCTGAGTTGCCGTCAATTCTCGGCGAACTCCTTGGGGAGATCTAGTGAACCGCGCCCTCTGGAGCGCCTTTGACAGAGCCAACGCGAGTAGCCCGGTCACAAAGCACATCCCCGCCAATACAATGTAGACGTCCTGATATCCCATTACAGCGGCTTGACGGTTTAGTTCCTGATAAATATAGCCTCGCGCCATCGGCACACTGTTTGCGACTCCGTAAACTCCTGTGAATCTGTTTGCGAGTTGGTGCACTGCTTGTTGGAAGGCAATGCTTCCATCCTGCATGGAGTTCTGCAGTCTGGACTGGTGCACCAGCCCACGGTTTACGACCTCAGCACCGGTGAGTGAGATCAGTACGCTTCCACCCACATTTCTAGCGAAGTTGATGAGTCCAGCCACCTGATTGCTCTCCTCACGGGGGAGGCCAACATACGCGGCATTGGTAATTGAAACGAATGCAAACGGAATGGGCAGCATTTGCAACATGCGGAGCCACGATGCGTAGCCAAAACTCAAACCCAGATTGATATGGTGCGCTGTGAAGTAGAACGCTCCAGCGAAGGCGAAGAAGCCAAAGGCGGCCAGGTTGCGGGCAGCAGTCTTACCAGTGGCGATGCCGGCGATAGGCATGACGATGAGGAGGAGAACGCCTCCTATTGTGAGCGCTCTGCCAGCGTTGGTAGCGGTGTAACCCAGCAGCCCCTGAAGAAACTGAGGTTCAAGAACGGTCCCGGCATTCAATATTCCGCCCACGACTGACATGAGAAGTACGCATATGGTGAAGTTCTTGAAACGGAAGAGGCGCAAATTCATCACCGGATTCTTCGCACGAAGTTCCTGCCAGACAAGCCCAATTATGCCGATAACGAACATCGCCGCAAGAACCCGGATCAGGTTCGATCCAAACCAATCGTTCTCTTCTCCTTTATCGAGCATGATCTGCAGACCGCCCATTGCCAAGGCGAGGAAGCCTACACCCACATAGTCGAGCGTAAGAAGCTTCTTTCGATCAGGCTTGATCCAGGGCGGATCTTGAACAAACCGATGAACCAGGAAGATGGCGAGCGCACCAACGGGTATGTTGATGTAAAACACCCAACGCCAAGAATAGCTATCGGTGACCCATCCACCCAACGTCGGCCCAATGGAAGGAGCCATCACAGCAACGATTCCATATAGCGCGAACGCTTTCCCACGATGCTTCTCATCGAAAGAGTCGGCCATAATCGCTTGAGCCATCGGTTGGAGCCCCCCACCACCGAGTCCTTGAAGAACACGAAACAAGAGAAGAAGCGGTAGAGTCGGTGCAACGCCACATAGAAAGCTCGATACTACAAAGACGCCCAAGCATATCTGGAAGAAGTTCTTCCGACCAAAGACACTTGACGCCCAGCCTCCCAGGGGAAGCACTATGGCGTTCGTTACGAGATAACTGGTGAGCACCCAAGTACCCTGGTCTGTGCTTGCGCCGAGATCTCCAGCGATGTGGGGTAATGCCACATTTGCAATGGAAGTATCTAAAACTTCCATGAAGGCGGCTAACGCTACAGAACCAGCAATAACCCAGGGATTCGCCAGCGGTTTCCAGTTCGCATCGTGGATGTTCTCGTTCATAAGGGTTGCCGCATTTCGCACTCGCTGTTTCTACGGTTTCGTCATCTTGAGATTGGTCACGATCGCGTCGGTATTGTGCGCAAAGCGAATCCCGTACAGCCCGTCCGTCGACTTCAGCTTTCCTCCGGCCAGTAGCGTTGCCTTGTCGTACGTTGCCACTGTCGTGCCGTTGATGATGCAAGAAACCTTGTCACCCAGGACCTGCATTGCGATGTCCTGCGTCACCGGCTCGCCGATTCCCGCAGCCTTATGAACCGCTGAGGAACTAACCCCTTCGCGGCCGTTCATCCTGAACGTGTCTGGCCCGAAACCGCGCACGATGAACTTCCCATTGCCATATGCCGCGCAGTACACTAGGGACTGCTGCGCAGTTCCTAGATCGTTACCCGCAATCACGATCCCATACGGATGCGGATGAGAATTAAGGTTCTGGAATTTCGGCTCCGTAAACGTGGCTGAGACCGCATAGTCTCCCTTCGCCGTATTCTCCGGATTCCAATACGTGACCGCAGGCCCCGTCGTCACATGCAGAGCATTCCCAACTTGCAGCAGCTTCGCGTCGTTGACAGTCTGACCCGCCTTTGCGGCCCGATCATCAATTTTCCCCATCCATCCCTTCGCCTCGATCCCACCCCCGGCGACCTTGCGATTGGAATCCTGGCTTTCCTGTGCGTACCACGAAGCTGTCATCCGACCAGCGCCAGCAACTACCAGAGTGAGGGCGATACAGCCTAGTGCGACACGCATGAAAATCTCCTGACCAAACAATTCTCACTGGTATAGATATACCGACTGGTATGTATGTCGCAAATAGTTTTTGTGCGATATCCTATAAACATGGCCAAGGTAATAAGGAAGAGGCTGACCCGGACAGAGAGCCGGCTCGAAACCAAAACCAGGCTCTTGGAGTCAGCGGCTCAGTTGTTTGCGCGGGGAGGCTATGAGGGGGCGTCTGTTGATTTGATTGCGGAAAGCGCCGGCTACTCCAAGGGAGCGTTTTACTCTAACTTTGACAGCAAGGAAGCGATTTTCCTGGAACTTCTCGATGCCCATAAGCGGCGGGAGATTGATGGTTTAGCTCAAATTCTGGCGCAAGACGTCACGGCACCGGAGCTTCTGGCTTTGATCCGCAACTCGGAGGGTTGGCGCGATTCAGATTTGGATCTGGGTTTACTGTCGGCGGAGTTCCAACTGCAAGCTTGCCGAGATAAGAAGTTCGCGAAGATCTATGCGAAGTTGCATCGCACGCACCGCGACACCATGGCTGGATTGGTTGCCAAACTCTTTGCCAAGCTTGATCGGACCCCGCCGTCTGATCCGAGTACACTTGCAGACATCATTATGGCGTTGACCAGCGGTCTCTCCTTGCAAGGATCGAGCACGCAAGGGGTTCCGCGAAAAGGATTCCCTACGGATGCGATCCTTCTCGTCCTCGGTCTCGCTTGAACAGGTACTGCAACATTCCGACTCATCCATCATTCCCGGTAGAGTTTCGTAACAGCCTCGTTCCCCCTTCGCTGCCTGCGGCTACGGGTGGAGGAGAAGGCGTTTTTCGTTACCTATCGTGCCGCTAAAAGGCCATTGGTGAAGGTTGGTTCATCTGCCTAATACTTGACTGGTCGTTCCATAACCGGTATAACGGTGCAATGGCGCGTACAAAGGAGTTCGATCAGGAGCAGGCTCTCGATGCCGCCATGCACGTGTTTTGGGAGCGGGGGTACGAGGCGACATCGATTCAAGAATTGGTAGATGCTACGGGCGTCCAGCGTCAAAGCCTCTATGACACTTTTGGATCGAAGCATGAGATGTTTCTGCAAAGCCTCATGCGGTATCAGACGTTGGAGGGCCACCATGTAAGCGAGCTCACAAAGAAGCATCCCAAAGGCGGCTTGTCGCTTATCCGAGCGATCTTTGAAAGTTGTGCCTCCCAGACGGTTTGTGATGGTCGCGGATGTTTTGTTGTGAACTGCGCGGCGGAACTGGGGAGTTCGGACGAGGCAGTCGCCGAGAGAGTACGGATCGGGCGCGACGGGCTGGAAGAATTTCTGAAACGCTGTTTAGTGCAAGCGAGGGACGCTCGCGAACTAAAGAATTCATCTTCTATTTCTGCGTTGGCGCAGTTCCTGGTCAATGCTTTTTTCGGCCTTCGCCTGCTGGCGAGGACGCGACCCTCCAAAGCAATGATCGATAACGTGGTGTCAGTCACTCTGGCTGCCCTCCGTTAATTCATTTGCCCTAAACTTGAACGCTCGTTCCAGAAAGGACGAACACAATGGGAAAGCTGGATAACAAAATTGCAGTCATTACGGGTGGAACCACTGGCATTGGTCTCGCCACAGCGCAGTTATTCATCGAAGAGGGCGCGAAGGTCATCGTCACTGGCCGCAACCCGGAGACACTGGACCAGGCCAGGAAAATATTAGGGTCTGACGCAGATGTAATCGCAGCAGATACCAGTGACCTTAAAGCAGTCCAACAGCTCTTCAAGACCATCGCGGAACGGTACAAGAAAATCGATGCTCTCTTCGTGAATGCCGGCGTAGCGAAGTTTGCCCCGCTCGCGCAATCAACACCTGAATTCTTCGATGAGCAGTTCAGTGTCAACGTGCGAGGAGCCTATTTCACAGTCCAGCACGCAGTTCCGCTCATCGCTGACGGCGGCGCCATTCTCTTCACCGCGTCGATGGTGACGAGCATTGCAGAACCCATGTCGAGCGTCTACTCCGCCACCAAAGCCGCGCTGCGGTCCTTCGGACGCAGTCTTGCGTCAGAGTTGGCTCCCAAGATCCGAGTCAATACCGTCAGCCCTGGGCCCATCGAAACCCCGATCTTCGGGAAGCTCGGTTTGCCTTCCGAAGTGGTTCAAGCTTTTGCTGCGGACATGCTTCAGAGAAACCCTTTGAAGCGGATCGGACAGGGCCACGATGTGGCGAAGGCCGCCCTGTTCTTGCTCTCGGATCAGTCTGCCTACACAACAGGAATTGAGTTGTTCGTAGACGGTGGTATGGCGAGCCTCTAAGTCTCGTTCGTAAGGGACACTTTGCTGCAAAACAGTAGACCAAGGAGATTTAAATGTCAGTACCAACAATCGCGCAAAAGGGTCCATATCCGGTTCCAGTTGAAGCCGGCAAGAGCTACTACTGGTGCTCCTGTGGACTGAGCAAGAATCAACCGTTCTGTGATGGCAGCCACGCCGGCACAGGTCTCTCTCCGATCAAGTTTGAGGCCGCAGAAACAAAGACTGTTTACCTTTGCGGCTGCAAGAGCAGCAAGAGCGGCGTCTTCTGCGACGGTAGCCACGCTGCCCTCTAAAGAAGCGCTATCGTTCGCGGCCTAATCCCGTGAGGCGCAATCTCTTCTCAATCAACCCTGACCGCCGCCATGAGCGGACGATCTATGGAGAACATCATGAACATCAGCAACCAAGTTATCCCACAATCGGCGGGCGCTCTTACCTTCAACCTCGACGGGGTCCTCTTCGTAGGCGACAGCAAGCTCGGAGCCGTTTTTGCATTTGAGACGGAACGCGGCGAGGCTCCAGCCTCACTAGACCCCTTCCTCTTCGAGTCGATTGACGAAAAGATCGCAGCGGCACTGGGAGTAACGGCGAAAAGCCTCGTGATGAACGGCATGGCCGTTCATCCGGTGACGCGCGAGCCCTACTTGTCAGTTGGCGTGCGGGATGGCGACAGCCTAAAGCCCGCGGTTGTGCGCGTCTCGCTTACCGGCGAGATTCACCCATTTGACATCTCATCGTCTAAAGTGACGGTGCACCAACTCTCCGACGTTCCCGACGAGGATGCGACCTTCAAGTCGCGGGCTGGTACTTTCCCATATCCACCAGCGTCGTACTTCGACGAGAAGGCACGTACGCCCATCCGTTCCATGACGATCGTGGATCTGAAGTTTCATGACGGCGAGGTGTTCGTCGCCGGCGTCTCGAACCAAGAGTTCTCTTCTACTCTGCGCCGAATTGCCTATCCATTCACTGGGGCTGCGAGCGAGACACAACTGGAGATTTACCACGTCGCTCATGGCCGCTATGAAACGCGCGCGCCGATCCGCACCATGCAGTTCGCTACGCTCGATGGCGTAGACACGCTAGTCGCCGCGTACGCTTGCAGCCCACTCGTCACCATTCCGGTTTCAGAACTGCAGCACGGCGCGAAGGTGAGGGGCAAGACGATCGGCGATATGGGCAACGGTCAGCCCATCAGCATGGTCGCCTATCGTGACGGAGAAGAGGACAAGCTGTTCATCACAAATCTCGCTCGTGGCCCGATGATAGTTCCGCTCTCCGGTGTCCGCTCTGCCGAAGGTTTCACGCCCGAAAACCGACCTGCCCAGGGCCCGATGCTGGACCAGTCACCCTTCATGCCCGCTGGCCCTGTCGGCAAACCGGTGCTGTTCGTTGGATCTTCGTTGCGGGCAGACCTGTTCAGCGACAAGTTCTTTGTCTCGCTAACTCGCTACGCAGACACCGGCGATCTGACGCTTGAGACTTTGATGGTCAGTCCGCTTCCCGCACGGCTAGACAAGATCTGGGTGGAATTCGATTTCCCAGGCGTCGAGTTCCACCGAAAGCATGCAGCGTAACCGCAGGCTTTTGGATCCGCCAGAGATGTGTATCTCTGGCGCTGCTCCCTCAACCCCAAACCGACAGAAAGATCAGGAAAAAATGAAGAAGCTCAATCTCCTCGCAGTGGCAAGCGGCCTCATGATCGCCGCATTGGCATTGGCGTCCCCACCGGTTCAGCCAGCCTCCGCGTCTGCGACCGTCCAGTCTCCACAAGCCACAGTGAAGCTGCAATATGCCGGAGCTTTGACGTTCAGCCCAGAAGGTGTTCTGTTCGTTGGCGATAACATCAGCGGCGCGGTCTTCGCGTATCCGATGAGTGAAGGGGCGGTTTCCAAAACGGCTCCGAAATTGGACATCGAAGGCATCGATACCCGGATCGCGTCGCTGCTCAAAACCAAGTCCAGTGTCCACATCAACGGCATGGCGGCCCATCCCATTAGCCACGATGTCTATCTGTCGGTTTCGTTCGGCGCAGGAAGCCCAGCCTTGGTCAAAGTCTCGCCAGCAGGCGTTCTGTCCCAGGTGGATCTTGCGCACGTCAAGTCCACGAGTTGGGTTGTCTCGAATGCTCCAACCTCGGACGAACACTTCCGCGACCGGACAGGCGATTTGCCCTTGCCGACCGCCCCTGACCGAGATCACCTCAAGGCGATGACGCCGATGCGGTCCATGACTATTGTCGACTTGAAGTTCCACAAGGGAGAACTGTTCATCGCAGGCATCTCGAACGAGGAGTTCTCATCGACGCTGCGGCGGGTGTCCTATCCGTTTGACGGCCATTCCTCATCGACCGCCGTTCGTATCTACCATGTAGCTCATGAGCGCTACGAGACACGAGCTCCTATCCGCGCTATGGGGTTCGCTACGATCGATGGGCAGGACACGCTCATCGCTGCCTACACCTGTAGTCCCATCGTCCTGATACCGACCGCAGACTTGAAGGATGGCGCGAAGGTGACTGGTCGGACCGTTGGCGACATGGGCAATGGACAGCCGATCAGCCTTGTTTCGGTGTCCTATATGGGACAGCCAAGCCTGTTCGTGACGAATGTGGGCCACGACCCGCGCATGATCCCGATTTCCGGCTTGCAGAAGGCGGTCGCTTATCTGCCCGAAAATTCGCCTCATGGCGGCGTTGGAGATTGGCGCCCGGAATACCCCCTGGGTCCCGTGGGCAAGTCGCTGATGTTCGTCGGATCATCCTTGTTTGCGGACAAACTTGACGACAACTACATGGTGTCCGTGACGCGTGATGCTCCCTCCGGCTCTCTCAATCTTCAGGCAGTGCTGACGGTTCCGTTGCCGGTCAACAACCTGGGCGAGATTTGGGCGGAGCAGGATTTCAAGGGCGGCGGGCCCGACGCAAAGTGATCGCCGTCCTCATAACCGGAGTGGCGCTTGCTGTAAGCAGCGCCGCTCCGCAAGTGGTGTCGATCTCGCCAGCCGCGAGATCGATCCCGGCCAACACTCTCCGCCTCTATGTCATCTTCGACCATCCGGCGCGTGGTGTTGTCGCGACACGGGATCTACGACTGCTCGACGAAGCTGATCGCACGATCAACGGCGCGTTCATGGATTTCGGGCAAGACCTTTGGAGTCCAGATGGTCGGCGTCTTACGGTTCTGTTTGATCCAGGTCGCGTCAAGCGGGGCGTCGAAGGGGAAGGTGAAAGCGCGGCGCCTCTTCAGGTCGGCCACAGTTTTACAGTCGAAGTATCCGGCAAGAGCTTTCACTATCGAGTTACACCTGCGATCCGCACTGCCATCAATCCGCAAACCTGGCGTGTTGCCGTGCCCAAGGCCGAGTCGCGTGATGCCCTTAGGGTCACCTTCGACCGTGAGATGGACGACGCTCTTCTGCGCGACCAACTGGAAGTTGAAGACGCTCAGGGGCGACTCCAGGCAGGGCATACAACCACATCCTCCAGCGGACGAGTCTGGTCGTGGCGACCGATGCGCGGCTGGAGCACCGGCGACTATCGACTTGTTGTAGGAGCCAACTTGGAAGACGTTAGTGGGAACAGGATCGGTGAGGCACTCGACCACGAGGTCGGTTCACCGGACGCGGCCCGCGAAACTGTTGCGCTCCCTTTCACGATCAAACGTCATCGAGAGTAACTGTATGACTGAGAAACCGATCCGCATTTCTCCGGAAGCAAATATGCTCCCCGCGAACACCCTACGTTTCTACATCCATTTTCCAAGGCCAGGAGAGGCACACTTCGATCGTGACCAACTCTGGTTGCTGGATGACAAGGACCAGGTGGTGCCTGACCCTTTTCTCGTCCTATCGCAGGAGCTGTGGTCGCCTGATGGGCGGCGTCTCACTGTGTTTATGGAGCCGGGAAGGATCAAACGTGGTCTCGGCGCGGATCCAGCTCACGAGCCGGCGCTTGTCGTTGGGCGCACGTACAAACTTGTCATCACGGCGCTCGGGCAAACAGCGAGCTATACATTCCGCGTGACCGATCCCGTTCTGAAAGCGCTCGACGAGACCTACTGGGTTCTTCTTTTTCCAATAGTGGGGAGCCTCGATCCTCTAGTCGTGCACTTCGACAGGGTTATGGATGCAGCCCTTTGCGAAGACGAGATCGGAATTCTGACAGCTTCCGGAGAGGTCGTTCAGACGAACTTGTCACTTGAACCGCACGGAACCACAGCGCAGATTATCCCGACCCATCCGTGGAACGTCGGCGAGCACCGCATCATCCTTTCTGATCGTCTCGAAGACGTTTGTGGCAATAGGTTAGGCGAGGCTCTGGACCATGACATGAGCAAGGAAGGGCGGCCGCGGCCTGGGATGATCACGTTTGCTCCTCGCAGCGCCGAATGAAAATCCTGCTGAGGCCGATCGAACAGACATGCGCGCTCCCAGCTGCAGGTCACATCGGTTGAACGGGGCACACGGAGTCGAGGAGCTTCGACCGTGATTAGCGGCCGTGCTCCTCGAGGTACTTTTCTACTTCAAGCGCTGCCATGCAGCCTGAACTGGCGGCGGTGATGGCCTGGCGGTAGCGGCGGTCCTGCACGTCGCCCGCGCAGAAGACGCCGGGGATGACCTGGCCGTTGTGCGTGGTGAAGACGTTGTCCTTGCTCTTGATGTAGCCGTCTTCGTCTAGGTCCATCTGGCCGGCGAAGAACTTCGCGTTGGGAACGTGGCCGATGCCGAGAAAGAACCCGGAGAGCGGGATATCCTTCACGTCGCCGGTGATGGTGTTGCGGACGCGGATGCCTTTGACTTCCTTCTCTTCGACGCCGAGTACTTCTTCAACGACGGTGCTGGCGAGGAACTCAATCTGCGGATGCGCCATGGCGCGGTCCAGCATGATCTTGCTGGCGCGGAACTGTGCCGAGCGGTGGATCAAGTAGACCTTGGTGGCAAAGCGGGTCAGGAACATTGCTTCTTCCATGGCGGAGTCGCCGCCGCCGATGACGCAGATTTCTTTGCCGGAGAAGAAGAAGCCGTCGCAGGTGGCGCAAGAAGAGACGCCATGTCCGATGAGGGCCTGTTCGCTGGGTAGACCGAGCCACCGCGCGCTTGCGCCGGAGGCGACGATGAGCGTGCGGGTGTGGACGATCTTGTTGCCGAAGTTGAGAACGATCGGCGACTTGGAGAGGTCTGCGCTGACGAGGTGCCCCATCTCGACTTCAGCACCGAACTTCTCGGCCTGCTTGCGCATGTTCTCGACAAGTTCCGGGCCCTGCACGCCCTCGGGCCAGCCGGGGAAGTTTTCGACCAGCGTGGTGATGGAGAGCTGGCCGCCGGGCTCGTGGCCTTCGATGACGAGCGGCTTGAGATTGGCGCGTCCGGTGTAGATGGCGGCGGTAAGGCCGCCGCAGCCGGAGCCGAGAATCACGGTGTCGCGCGTGGTGGTTTCGGTGGTAACAGTGTTCGACATGATTTCCTAATCTGTTGTGGCTGGTGGTGTCCCATCGCCGTTTTGCGAGGCAACATCGGAAACGAGAGCGGCGGGTTGCGCCGCCCTCGTTTGTATCGCCGGTAGCTAACTCACCACTGGTTCATCTCTCATGGACGAAATGCGTGCCACACCAAATGCTCCTGCAGCAGCGATGACAGACATCCAGAGAGCCCAGCCAACGTATAAGCCATGATCGATCAAGGCCCCAACCACCAGAGGTGCGAGAACAGAGGCAATCGACATTACGGATTGATTGACGCCCATCACGAGCCCCTGACGCTGTGGCGAAACACGTTTAGAGAGCCGCGCTATGATCGTCGGCCTGAGCACCGCCGCGCCACTATGGCTCAGGGTAAGGAACACCAACGTTACGAGAACTGTATGGCTCAGCGAGAGCAGACCAAATCCGATGGCCATCAGCAGGAAACCTGCCAAGACCAAGGTGCGTTCCCGGAACCACCGTAAAAGGTGTCCCAGAGCTATTGCCTGGAAGAAGAAATTCAAGAGACCGGCGTAAGCGAACATAAACCCTGCGGTCTGCGGTCCTATCGGCTCTCCTCCCCAGGTGACGCGCCCGGCCAAAAACAAAGCGAAGCCGGATATGAAGGTGTTGAAGACGAAATAGAAGAGAGACAAGAGAAAAAAGATTCCGCTTGTCGCCGGATCGCGAAAGCAATCCAGGATCGGTTTGACGGGAAGCAGACTCTCGGACGGCCCTTTGTGCTCAGCCTTTACTCCCTTCGGCAACAGCACGGCCGTCGCCACGATGCTGAGGGCTGAAAGAACGCAAGCTCCCCAAATCGGTGTCGTCAGGCTGTGCCTGGCCAGGAGCCCGCCGAGGCTTGGCCCAACAAGCATGCCCAGACCAAAAGCAGATCCGACGATACCGAAGGCCTTCGTTCTCTGTTGGGGTGCCGTATTGTCCGAGACGTAGGCGTGGGCGACCGAAATGTTTCCCGCAGTCAAGCCGTCAATGATCCTTGCCGCAAATACGAGCCATAGGGTGTTCGACACGGCGAGCAGGATGTATCCCACAAGTGTGCCGATCTGACTGATCACCAACACAGGTTTTCTGCCAATTCGATCCGAGAGCTGCCCTAGCGGAGGTCCAGCGAGCAATTGACAGAGAGCGAAAATCGACAGGAGCATACCGACTGTAAAGGCGGAAGCTCCAAAATGCTCTGCGTAGAAAGGCAACAGAGGAATCATCAGGCCAAAGCCCATGATGTCTGTAAAGACGATGAGAAAAATCGGGAACATTACCTTGCCGATGGAAGGAGCGGACGGGGTGTCTGGATTTTGGATTGCGCTTGTCATAGTTTTCCGTCCTAAGCCGTGTGTCGTCCGGGTATACCGGGGTTGTGAAACCCTTCCCAACGGTTGGGTTTGTAGCATCACTCGCCCTGCGGAGAAATCCGCGCCCGCAACGTCCAGGCGCGGAGTACCGCATGGAGATCCCGGGGGTTATTGCGCGACGGGCCGAGCGATTGCTTCCAGTGCCGCCACCACTGTTTCCGCCTCCACACGTCCGGTCATGTAGTCCGCGTCGACGTGGGAAAACCGAATGATCCCCGAAGCGTCGATCACATACGTGGCGGGCACAGGGAGCTGGTAAGAGCCTTCTCCATTGCGGACTGTTAAATCGTTATTGAACCTTGCCTTGCCGAGTTCTTTCACTCCATCTCCCACTTGGAAGACGATGCCAAACTGCCGCGCGACCACGTTCTTGAAGTCGCTGAGGACGGGGTAGGTCAGTTGGTTCTTTTCGGTTGCGACAATTCCGCTATCCGGTTTCTCGGGCGAGATCGCGACCAGTTTCGCGCCCAGCGCCTGAATCTTTGGCAGAGCCGCCTGCAGTTCACGCAGCTCGAGATTGCAATACGGGCACCATTCGCCTCTGTAGAAACTGACAACGAGCGGTCCTTCTGCCAGCAGACTCTTGAGCGAGACTTCATGGCCGAATGCGTCCGGCAGGGTAAACTCAGGCGCGGCATCGCCGACTTTCAAAGCGTTGTCCAGCACGTCGGACGAGCGGACGCGCTCCATATCACCGGAAATAATGCTGAACTGCTCTCCGAGGGCAGCCTTCACCTTCGCCTGTATCGCCTCTGCCGCTTGTTTGTAAGCCATATTGATCTCCTGAGTGCCATGAGTTGATTATTTGTAGCACCTGCTACATAATGAGAGAGCAGGTCGCCCATGTCAATGATTATTTTGGGGCAGTCGCTACAGAATAGGAAAGGTCTCTCATGGCACGGACTTTGGAGTTCGATTACGACACTAGCTTGGAACGGGCGACCCGGCTGTTCTGGAAGGGTGGCTATGCTGGCACTTCGCTGCGCGATCTCCTCAAAGAAATGGGTATCGGGGAAAGCTCGTTTTACAACACCCTGAAAAGCAAGAAGCGAGCCTACCTGGAGTGCCTGAAGCATTACAACGACACTGTCGATCAAAAGCGTTCCAAGGAATTTCTTACGGCACCCACGGCCGCACTGGGCGTACGTGCGCTGTTCAAGGACATCCTGGAATCTCTTGATAATCCCGATACACCTTCGGTCATCTGCATGATGGCTGGAAGCCTGACCCACGAGGTACTTGATGAGACTGAACTGCGACAGTACATCGAAGGGCGAATCTCCACACTTCAGGACGCGATGATTGCTCGGATGAGTGCCGATAAGCGGGATGGGCTTCTCGCGGATGGCTTCGAGCCTCAGCTCGTAGTGCCGGTCGTCCTCACTTACATGCAGGGCCTCTGGCGAATGGCCCTTGTGTCCTACGAGAGGTCTCGCTTCGAGCAGCAGATCGAAGTCTTTCTCACCGGGCTTGGACTCTAGCGGGCCTTTGAACGGAGGACAACTTGTAAGCGCTGGTATGAGGAGGTCAACACACTGCCATAGCTGGCAATCGATCTACATCGGCAATAACATACTTGACTCAGCAGCCAATTGAGCATACATTAGGTTCATGGACACGCTGAAGACACTCAAAACCCTCCAAGAAGCAATCGTCTACTTTGCAAACCCTGACAATTGTGTAGCTTACATGGTGTCTAAGCGTTGGAAGGATGGAGTGATTTGCCCCAACTGCGGCTCCCGCGAAGTGAAGTACATGGAGTCTAGGCGTGTGTGGCAGTGCAAGACCCGTCATCCTAAGAGCCAGTTCTCGGTCAAGGTTGGAAGTGTCTATGAAGACAGCGCAATTGGCCTAGACAAGTGGTTGACCGCAACCTGGATGGTCGTCAATTGCAAAAACGGTGTGTCCAGTTATGAGATTGCCCGTTCCATCGGTATCACACAAAAATCTGCTTGGTTCATGCTGCATCGTATCCGTACCGCGATGGATGAAGACATACACACCAAACTCGGCCATAACAATATGGTGGAGATTGACGAGACGTTTGTAGGCGGCAAAGTAAAGAACATTCACAAGGGCAAACGTAAGCAGTCTGCTTCATATCAGGGTGGTGGTAACAAGGCCATCGTTCTAGGGATGCTGGAGCGTGGTGGTAAGGTTCGCGCCA
Source organism: Granulicella sp. L56 (assembly GCF_009765835.1). Lineage (NCBI taxonomy): Bacteria > Pseudomonadati > Acidobacteriota > Terriglobia > Terriglobales > Acidobacteriaceae > Granulicella > Granulicella sp. L56. The sequence goes on from NZ_LMUS01000006.1 coordinate 225,996, forward strand.
ACACCGTTGCAGACCGCCGCAAACCTACTATGCAGCCCACGATTCTTGAGAACGTGGCGGCTAGTGCTCACATCATCACAGACGAGCACTCCAGCTACCCCTTCATCGCTGCTGACACCTACTACCATGAGGTCATCAATCACGTTGAAGGTTATGTACGTGGACACATCCACACAAACGGCATTGAGAACTTCTGGAGTCTGTTGAAGCGCGGCCTGACTGGAACCTATATCTCAGTCGATCCGGTTCATCTGGACAAGTATGTGACCGAGCAGGTATTCCGCTACAACAATCGTAAAGGGCTGAATGATGGTGGACGGTTTGGTATCTGTGTAGAGCAGACTTTCGGCAAACGGCTTACCTATAAGCAACTGACGGGCAAAGCGTAGGATGCAGGAGGACGGCACAGAGGTTCAATCTGTGCCGTTACTTTGTATTGAAAGAAAAGTCTTATGAACGTTCCTATTAATCCTGCACTCGTTGTTGCATTCAAGGATGCTATGAAACTGTTGAATTCGCTGCCAAAGGTGAAGACCGACACACCTATTCTGACGAGCAATCTGTTCCAAGACATCCTCTAGTAAACATCCCTAGTGGCTTCTGAGTGCTGCTAGGGATGCTTAATCTTTGTCGGCTTGGGATACCGCTTACCTGTTTTGGCTTTCTTGGCCTCTGCAAGCCGCCTATCCAATTCTTCTTTGGACACAGACATAATCTTGTCCATTGCCTTATCGAATTTCTCAAACTCTTCTGACGGTTTGGAGGTCATAAGGAACCTCCAGTCCATTCAATTAGGGTAGATGGGTTTTCGAGTGGAACTTCTTTTCTACCCACTTTCAGGTAGCCATCAAAAGGTGTCCACAACACTAGAGAGAGGCTTTTTATCATCTCAAGCGTTAAGGCCGGTAAATCAAGACCTGACTCAACTTTGAAGTGTAACCAACCCTCCGCTGGCAGACCGCGCTTTAGCGGCTGGCTACTATCCATCTCTAAGTCTTTAAGAAGACTCTCTCCCCGCACCCTATATTGAGGTAGTTCTCCCCAATCCAGATCCACCCTACGATAAGCGCTAACATCGTTCAAAGGGCCTTCAAGGTGGTATTGGGATGAAGTACCGACATCAACTAATGCCCTATATTTCGAGATAGCAGTCTCTACCGGAGAATCGTTATGAATGGATACGTGTACAAATACGTCTGATCGGCGTTGTGGAATCACAAACACCTCTTTAATGGCAACATTTAGATTTGGTTTCTCAGTGTGCTTAAGCAATAAAGTGTGTTCATCCTTCCAGACAGAGAAGGTCGCCGTCAGCAGGAATACAACTGCCAAAACCACATTCATTGCTAAAAACCAGTGGTTCGTCTGGTGAGTTTTAGCGATATACGCTGACAATGCAGTAAAGACGGCGCAACTCATAAGTTGCAACCATTTTTTGAGCACGGCAGACAGGTACGTGCCCAACATTTTGAACCAATCTCCCATGCCCCTGATGGTCTCAGCATCGGCACTATACAGTCAAAATTTTGCTGCGTTATAAAACTAATACCCTGTGCTACCGTTTTCATAATCATATGAATGATCTGATCGAGTATCTGAAGTGTGCTTTTGCACCAGCCACTCTTTCCACTTGGTTTCTGGTCGTGCTGGGAATTGTCGCCGGAGTAATAGCGATGCGCACATTGAGGCACATCAAGACACAAGCTGAAGCCGCAACACGAACCCTCATCTCGACATTTAGGCCACACATTCACATCAGAAGAATGCGAATCATGGAGACCGAAGACTCCTTGTTCCTCGAAGTCATTCTTGTTAATAGGGGTGATAGCAATGGACAAGTCACAAACCTGTTCATGAAGATGGAGTGGCATTGGACGCACACCGCAGACGAAACAGAGATCAATACAACCACTTTCGAGCCCTTTGGACTCCTTCCCGGTGAATCCGCCCCGATCAAAATCATTCTGAATGGGGCTTTGGTTTTGTACCGGATATCCGTTATGGACTTCGAGAAGCACGGAACGCAAGGAATGACTCTCAGGTGTGTCGGTGAAATCGCCTACCTTGACGACAACAAAACTCAGCGACAAATCGGCTTTGATCGTAGGTGGAATCACGAGACAAAGCGGTTTATCGCGAGTGATGACCCAGAGGAAGAATTTGCAGATTAAACTCAACAAAACTCCTAAATCGAGAGCATCGTCTTGAGTTTTTTTTGATTGGTTACTCACTTAGCCCCCAATATGGGAGCAGCCTGCCATTTGGCGCAATAAATGCCTGACCGGACTGCTGAGTCAAGTATGTTATTGCCTCTACATCGACCGTTCTCAGTCCGGGGCGGTCCTCACACACTCGTCAACATCCAGATTTGGATTAGTACCGAGATGTCGGCTTCTCGTCAGTAATGGAAAACCAAAGGCAAGTCCCCTTGGGGTCACGAAATACGCTCAAATCGAGGAACCAGACCTCTGCCTCAGCAGAATTAGCCAATTTTGGCGGTTTCAAACCTCTGCCGCGTGACGGCAGAGGTTTCAGGGTTGAGACCGTGGGCACAATAAGGACACATTAACGGTTCCTTGGTGTGCCTAATAGCGCGAATTGGAGCCATCCGTTGCTTGTTTTTTCAGTAAGTTACGGGATTCTGGCTCACTGTCACGGCAGAGGTCGCGGGTTCGAGCCCCGTCGTCCCCGCCATAAACTTAATAGAAACAATGGTTTATGGCATACCTACAGTGACGCTTCTAAAGCGGCCGGTACGGACCGGTACGATGGCTCCGGCACGGCGACTTTTTCCATCAATATCTCAATCTGCTTCTCACTCACCTCGCGTTTATCGGCCGAGACGGCGCGCGTATAAATGTCCAGGGTGATGTGTGAGTTTGCGTGCCTCAGGAGTTCCTGCGCCACCTTCACATCGATCCCCATAGACCGCAGGTTCGACGCGAGCGAATAGCGAAAGCTGTGCCACCCGATCACCTTGTCCGTGACGCCTGCTGCCAGGAGCGCAGGCCTGATGATTTTGGTGAGTACCATATCCGGCGTCAATGGCTTCTTACCATTCAGCCGGATTGACGGAAACAGGAAGTCATCGTCACTGCAATACGGTGACTCATTTCTCCAGTCTGCCAGAACCGCGCAGACGCAGGCATTCAGAGGAACCGACTTCCGGCTCGCCAGTGTTTTCACTCGCCGAAGTAATTGCGCACCTACGGCCCGCGTGACCGACACCTGCATAGTCGCCAAGTCGATGTCTGACCACCGAAGAGCGAACATCTCAGACCGGCGGAGCCCCGTTGATCCCACCAGCATCACCATCGCACGCTCACGCAGAGCGAATGTGGTAGCAGGGCGCGGAACTCATCCGGCGTGAGCACATCTGGTTCTCTCAGTCGAGTTGCCGAACAACGAACCTTGCTCATGAAGTTGAACGTGATCCACTCGTGCCGGATTCCGTGCGTGAAGACGAAGACCGCAGACATTATGTTGCGGATCTTGGTACGCGTTCCTGGTGCGAGAGGAAGGGTATCCAGCCATCCTTCTACAACAACCGTTCTGACCGCCGATAGTCTATGCTCTCCCCCACTTTGGCACAATGTGCAGTTTGAGATAACTGCGATGTGCTTCGATGGTAGCGAATGCTTTCCTCTCTGGCGTCAGTTCGTGCTTCGAATAATGGATAACGAGGTCATTCACCGTCTCCGGCGAACGCACACCTGAGTTAATGGTTGCGCGAAGTGACAATACCGCTTTTTCAGCGTCGCGACGGTGCGCGAAACCTCGTCAACCAATATGCAGCATTCACCAGAGTCATCGCAGATGACGTAGTGAGCAGCTACTCGCCGCGACAGATACAACGATCGATGAACGAAATGCTGCTTGCGACAAACTTTCACCAGCGCAATATCCGAGATACTGTACGTTTGGCCATTGGCTCTGTTCAAACGTCTTTGTACAGAGTTTAATGTTTTTTATTTTGTGGTTTTCCCGCCTCGCCCTTCCGGAGATAGGCTTCCATCAGCTCGATACGAGTCGCGTTGTCCTCTGGCGCCAATTTGGTCGCGGCTTCCAAATTGGTAATCGCGGCATTTGTATCCCCTTGGTCGAGTTGAAGCTTGCCGAGTTGATAATAGATTGCCGGATTGTTCGTTTCTGGCTGCTGCGCCAACTCTTTCAGCAGAGACTGCGCTTCGTCTTTTTGATCAAGAGCAATCAGCGTAAGCGCAAGATTGTATTTCGCATTCTTATCAGCGGGATTCATACGGAGCGCCATGCGTAATTGAACTTCTGCCTTCTGATACTGCTTCTGACCTGCATAGGCTTCCCCAAGAGCAACAGGAACTATGGCAAGACTGGGATCAACTTCCTCCAGATGCTCCAGGCGATCAACGCCTAAGCCCACGTCGCCGGTTTTTACCAGCGATTCTGCATACGCATAGGCGAGCAGTGGGACAATATTCAGTTGAGCCCCCAGGGAGGAAAGCGTATCGATGGCCCCACGGTAATCTGACAGCATGAATTGACTCATGCCAAGAGGGACGCGAGAGCGGGCGTCCTCCGGATGAGCCTGCATGTATCTACCTAGGCAGAGCACAGCTTGATGATAGTCACGGGCGCCAAAAGCTGCCCGGCCCCAGTTGTAATCTAGCCCATCCATCCCCGGGTTCCATTGGGCCGCTTGTTTAAAGTAGCCGGAAGCCGTTGTATAGTCCTCGTCCTGCGCAGTGATAACTCCAAGGTTGTCAAAGCTATCCGCAATGGCAGGCCCAATCTGCTGCTCGAGTCGTTTTACCTTTGCGGCGGCGGCGGGATCGGGTACCGTATCGGTTTTTCGAGAAGGAAATCTTAAAATCGACTTGCCAGCCATGTTGGCAACATCCAGTTTTCTATTCTCAAGCAGCAAGTCCTGGGAGATCTGCAATTCCTTTTTGCTTTCTTCGGTTTTCCCCTCCTTTTTCAGCAAGAGACCTAACTCATAGTGAGCGCCGCGGATCTGGTAATGGTTTCGCGAAGGATCGGTACATACCTGAATTGCCTTGCGCAGCGCAGACTCCTCCTCTGTGGTCCTGCCTAGCTCACTGTACACGTCGCCCAGCAACAGAAATGTATCGTCGCTGTGGGAGTTCAAAGCAGCAGCGCGAGTAAGGTTGCTGACTGCCTCGGGTAGGTGATGTTGATTCATTGCGAGAGAGCCGAGCTCGTAATAGCTAAGAAAATCGTCAGGATGAAGGGAGAGTTCCTTGCGGAACTCCGCCTCAGCCTCGTGAGAGGCGGTGTCCCCCGATCTCCTCAGATAAGAGGCTCCTAGCGAGTAATGGGCGTCGAGAAACGTGTTATTTCTGGCAAGCGTCTTCCGGAACTCCGGAATTGCTTCTTCGGGAAAGTCGGCGTTCCCATAGGCGAGGCCGAACTCCATGTGGATCTGAGCTGTATCGCCAAATTCAGCAAGCATCTTCTTAAAGATCTTTGCCGCATTGTCTTTGTCCAGCATCGCAAGATATGCGCTGGCCAGGGCGTACTGGTTCTCAAAGTTGGGGCTGATGCCTACCGCAGTTGCAAACTGATCCCTGGCTTTCTCGTTGTCGTCCATACCAAGCATCGCCTGACCGAGGAGCCAATGCAGCCTCGCCGTCCGACTGTCTCTGGCGTTTTTTGGAGAAGAATCGACTAATTCCTGTGCCAGATGCTGGGCCTTGAGCATATCGTGCGCGTCTAGCGCTGCCTCGGCGTAGTCCATCGTCAGCGCGGCGTTGTTCGGAGTGAGTGCGAGGGCTTCATCGAAGAGCGGGACCGCTTCCGGATATTCTCCAACCTGTGCCCAGCCGTTTGCAACCCGATGCAACGCCTCGGCGAGAAACAGCTTGTATTGAAACGCAGCTTGCTCCAGGTCGCCCTTTCCCTGCAAGGTCTCCGCTGCATCGTAATGCTCCTGCAGTGGCGACTCTGCCGAATGGATCTTCGAGACGCCTTGACCAGAGACAGCAACGGCAGACAGAAGCAGGGCTACAGCTACGCCGGTGCCATGTGATACCCAACTCTCGAACGATCGATTTATCCACATGCAGTTGTGGCCACTCCAAGGACGCCAACATTTACAACGGTTCGAGATTCACAACTCCGGCCCTGTCCCGAAGTCGTCTTCTGCTTCGGAACTAACAGGCAGAAGCAACAGATTGGCGAGCGACCGTTCTCATCATCGCTCACTTTGGGCTGCTGGGCTTTCATCATGCGGCAAATCTGTATGGATGTGCCACGGAACGCTCTCGGCTGAGATCTCCGGATGGTTATTCAGAAATTTAAGTGACCCGGTGAGTGCTTCCGGATCGGCCTTTTCGGTGATAAGGAGTGCCTGCTCCTGCTCAGCCGGCTTTTTCATGCCCATCCGCCGATAGAGGACTGACAAATTGTAGTGCGCCGCAATGTCGTCCGGGTCGATCACTTCGAGCGCCTGAAACTGCTGTATCGCATGTTCATCATCGTCCCGTTGAAAATAGGTAACGCCCAGCTCTCGTCGAGCGTCGCGCGACTGAGGGTACTGCTGTACCACTTCTTCAAGATCAGCCAACTCCGCGTCGGACTCTCCCGCTCTCCGCTCCAGCAGTGCCCTGTAATAGAGGGCGCGTGCATTGTTCGGACTCAGCGATAGCGCCTTTTCGACAGCGATTCGCGCTGGCTTATACTTCTCCCACTCGGTCTCGGTTAATGCGATATTCGTGTAGCCATCTGCGTAATCTGGTCGCAGATGGGCTACTTCTGAAAATGCGTGGGCCGCCGCGGCATATTGAAGCTGATCAAGATAGCCGATACCGAGGTTGTTCCAGCGCATCCAATCCGGATTATCTCCAGGCTCAGGCGGAACTGAAGGATTATCACCGATTTTCAGCGTCCGGCTGCGCGCCGCCAGCTCCACCACGGGATAGGCAGGATGGTCCTTGCCAAGCACATTATTGATATAACTTTGCCGGAAATGGCGGTAATTTACCTTCGCTGTGATGGTGATGGAGCCTTTGATATCTGCAGGAACGCGGAAGCGGTATCGAACCAGCGTCGACCGCCCAGACTGGATGGTATTGTCATAAGCGACCGAGTGGATCGTCTGGACCTGATGGTTGTCGACAAACTTGCCGTCCTTATCCACGGGCCGGCTGGTAAAGCTGTGCGTGCGCGGATTGAGTTCGCCGCCCGGCTTGAGAAAGCCGCTGTGATAGATATCCTTGCCCTGGGGGTCTTTGACGGTGAATTCCACCCAAGCTTCATATAGATCGCGGACTTCCGGAATCAGCGAGTGTCCTATGTTCTTATTCTGGATTACGACGTACGCGTCGAGGATGTCGTTCGGCTCGATACGAAAAGGCACCGAACCAAGTGGCCCGATGAGTTTCTCTTCATTGGCCTTCTTTATACCGAAGATATCTATATTCAGATAATCCTGGGCCTGGAGAAATCTCAACGTCTTCTCCAATTGCTCATCGAAGCCGTAATAGAACGGAACCCCTGTATTTCCGGCAGCCCAGCTATGCGATGCAAACGTGCCATGCTTCGCTCCATAGTCCGGCAGCGTGTTCGGAGCGCGCTGCATGTGGCAGTTCTGGCAGGTCTTGAAGTCTCCTGTATAAAAAGTCAACGGATTCCGGTGCGAGAATTTCGAGTTCTGCCACTCGTCAAAAGTGACAAATGCGCTCAAGAATTTGTAGTCATTTAGATGCTCCGGCAAGTTCGCCTTATGACATGCGGCGCAGAACTCAGGGGTCCGGTAAAAGCCTTGCATGACGGCCCGGGAATGACGGTCCGTATGATTTAGGCTCTCGTCGTATGGAACCTCTCCAGGGATGCGGTTGCCGTTTTCATCCACCATCACTGACGGAACTCCCATGATAAAACCGCCGTTGCCGCTGGTGGACTTCAGACCCTGTATTGAGTGACAGACCATGCAGGTCACTCCGTTGCCATCGAATTTTCTGTCTACCTGCGAATTTTCAGTGAGAGCGCCGCTGAGCACACCGATCGGGTTGTGACAGCTATCGCAGTGCCGTGAGAATTCAATGCCTTTCGTGTTGTTGACGAGGTTCACGCTGGTGCGGTAAAACGGCTCGCGAAAGGAGTTCGAGTGCAGCGCCTGACGCCACTGGTGATACGCCTCCTGGTGGCAGTGCGCGCAATATGTAGCGTCGGGAAAAGCTCCAGGCTGGATAAAGCCGCCGCCTTGCACCTCAGGGTTGCCTGGCGTGAAGGAAAGATCCTTGCCAAAGCGGTAGTTGTAGCCAGATGCGATCTTTTCCGAGTATTGCTTGCGCCCCGCATCCTGTTGCTGCCCGGATGCAACAGAGCCGAACAGCATGCAGACAAGCATTACACCGGAGAGAGCGGTAGAACCGCACATTAACCGCTTTAGCACGAACTTAGACACCGCCAACGAAAATCGGAATAGAAATGGCATTCGTAGCATCCGCAGTCTCTGATCATCATGAGAAGGTGCGATTTTCACAATGCACTCCTCGGTTTCGAGATGGTTGGCGAGCACTTTACTTTCTCGACGACATTTCCTTCGCGACGCCATCGTAGACGCTGGGTATGACGCCTTTGCCTTCTTCGATGACGAAGTAGCGATTGAGACTCGGTAGATTGACGTGCTCCACCGTACCGGTACTGGCCCAGTGAATTTCGACTGACTCCACAGAAGTAGCCTGTCCGAGACCGAAGTGAAGACGTTGGTCGTTGGAAGACTCATAACTTCCGCCGCTCATCACGTCTCCCCGTTGGCGAATCCCGCCGGCGGTCAGATAGACGGTGGACCCAACTGCATCGCGGGGGCTTCCGGGGCCGCCGACAAGCTGGAGCCCTACCCAATGATTATGGTCGGGATTGACATCGCGCAGCAAAACGGGAGTGTGGTCCATGCAGTTAATCACGACATCAATCTTGCCGTCATTGAATAGATCGCCAAAAGCCGCTCCCCGAGAGGGGAGAACATCGGCGAGCCCTGTACCCTCAACGGCTGGCATCGTGATAAATTTCTGACCATGATCGACATTATGGAAAAGCAGCGGGCGCTCAGCATAGCTGGTTCCCCAGTCATGGTGTTCGACCTCTGGAAACACATGTCCGTTGGCTATAAAAACATCCTTCCAGCCATCATTGTCGTAGTCGATGAACTCCGTGCCCCAGCTCAGAAATGGATAAGTAATTTCATCGATCCCGGTCCTTGAAGTAATTTCGGAAAAATTGCCGTCGCCTTTATTCTCAAACAAGGTGTTGTAGTCGTCCGAGAAAGTCGTGGTGTAGATACCCACTTGCCCAGAATTCCTATAGTCTCCAACCGCCAGTCCCATAGACGCCGTCTCGCGTCCTGACCGGTTTAGCGCAAAGCCGGAATAGTAGCTGGCATCTTCGAAAGTTCCATCGCCTTTATTTATATACAGGTAATTGGAGGAAGAGTCGTTTGCAACCAGCAAATCTACCTTGCCATCGTTATTTATATCGACGAAGGTGGAACTGAACCCATAATAATGATTCGGGTCGCTGACGCCGGCCTTTACGCTCACATCGGTAAATGTTCCGTCGCCATTGTTGTGGAACAGATGGTCAGGCTCGCCTTCCAGTCCCCGCGGACCGCAGCTGACGTTCACCCCGCGATATTGGCAAAAACCAAGGCTGCCTGATCCCGCATGAGGTGGATGCGCCATGTCGTAGTGAACGTATCCGGGCACGAACAGATCCAGGCGCCCGTCTCCATCGTAATCTCCAAAACTCGCACCGGTCGACCAATTACCGAGAGTCACACCTGCTTTTTCCGCAACGTCCGTGAACGTGCCATCGTGGTCATTGCGGTAAAGGCGATTCTTGCCGAAATTCGTCACATATAAGTCTGGCCAGCCGTCGTTGTCATAGTCTCCTACTGCGCAGCCATATCCCCACCGGCCGTTCGTCACCCCGGCAAACGTGGCGACGTTTGTAAACGTGCCATCGTGGTTGTTGTGAAAAAGTGCGGCATGTTGCGGCTCGGTCTTTCCGTCCTGCGCGTCGTAGGTTGAGCCATTCACCAGGTAGATGTCCTGCCAGCCATCATGGTCGTAATCAAGCAGGCAGACGCCGGAACCCGTCTCTTCGATAATATATTTCTTCTGCGGCGTTCCCATGGTGTGGTTCCAGCTTGTCAGGCCCGCCTTCGCTGAAATGTCCTCAAAGATGACCGGACCAGTCTTGACGAACCCGCCGGCCGTGATGGGCCGGTGCTCTGAATCGAGTACAGGCGCGAATACTCCTGCAGTAGACGAACCTCCCTGCTGCTTCGCAGCCGGAGCATCCGCGCTCTGAGCTGTGGTTTGAATTGTCTGTTCGCTCACCTGACCAGATGCGGATGAAAAAGAAATAACGATTGCCCCGGCAAATGCCCACACGCGCAACTGCCTCCAGCCAAGCCCTTTACTCATAGACAGTGTCCTTTGCTCTGCACTAAATCGTATCAGTATGAAGAAATAGAGCACATCGTCCAAAAGGTTGATTTTTCTGTTAGGCGTCCTTCCCGGGGCGAAGAGTCTAGTGCTGTGCTTGAGCGATCTTTCCGTCAGGCGCCCTCGTTCATGACGTCGACGCACGAGGATTTCGATGAATCAAAGCGATCGATACTGAGCGCAGTCTTCTACGTTCAGTTGCTGCATTTGGAGCGACCACAACGGTCGTCGGCTTTAAAATCGCGTAGGGAGAACCCGCTTTGGTTTCTCCCTTACGCCCTCATGCCGCTATATTCCGGCCTCCGCTCGAAGAACTCTAACTCTGCAAACGATCAAGACCGAGAACGAGAAGAATCGCTTCTGTGACGACCCCCTTGCGCAGAGGCCCTTGCATGCTCGTTCCCTGCAGAGAAAGGCCCGTGGTCAACGCCATAATGATGTCGGCAAGATCTTTCGGAGCTGATGGCGGAGTTCGACCAACCTTGGCAAACAGTCTGATCACCAATCCAGCCATGGTGTCCCGATGAGTGCGATGCAGTTTGGCATACGTCTTCGCAAATGTCTTATCGCGGCACGCTTGTAGTTGGAACTCCGCAGAAAGTAAGCCGAAGTCGAAGTCAGAGCCACGTCCGGTTTCAGAGTTACGGATCAGCGACAGAAGTTCCGACGCGGGAATGTCCTGCGCAAGAAGCTGAGCCAAAGCTTCAATCTCTCGCCGCTTGTGGGTGTCGAGAAGCTCCAGAAAGATCGCTTCCTTGCTCTCAAAGTTGGAGTAGAACGCTCCCTTGGAGTAGCCTGCGCGCTCCGCAATCAGATCGACAGACGCGCCTTCATAGCCGCCCCTTGCAAACAATTGAGCTGCTGACTCCAAAAGCCTTGTCCGGGTTTCCAGCCGGCTCTCCTGTCGGGTTAATCTCTGCTTGATCGCTTTAGGCACGTTCTCAGAATAACGCACAAAAACTATTTGCAACTTAAATACCTATTGGTATATATATACTGTATAGAATTATAAGGACGATTACGGATACCGCAAGCTCGGCGTGACCGGATCAGCCAACAACTGACGCGAGGAGTTTTTATGGAAAGAACATGGTTTATCACCAGTGCTAACAGCGGCTTTGGCCGTCCGTTATCAGAACGGCTTCCGGAACGCGGTCATCGCGGCGCCGCGACCGTGCACAAACCGGACGCACATCAGGACTCCCAGAGGGTCATCGCCAATGGCTAAAACAATCTTGATAACCGGCGCCTCTAGCGGTATCGGACGAGCTACCGCGCTTTATTTCGCTGCAAAAGGCTGGAATGTAGCCGCAACCCTGCGCGACCCTCTCAAGGCGGATCCCGTGCTTCAGCATCCGCAAATCAGCTTGTTCGCACTGGATGTGACGAATGCAGATTCCATTGCACAAGCGATAAGCAATACGTTGAATCGTTACAAAAAAGTTGATGTGCTGCTGAACAACGCAGGCTACGGTTTGTTCGGTCCGCTTGAAGCAATAGAGAGTCAGCAAATCCAACAGCAATTTGCGACGAATCTATTCGGCCTAATCGGGGTCACGCAGCAAATTCTTCCAGTCATGCGGGACGCGGGCGAAGGTTTGATTATCAATGTCTCTTCCATTGTTGGGCGTTTAGCTCTGCCCTACGCCTCGTCATACGTTGCGACAAAGTTCGCGGTAGAAGGGTTGAGCGAATCGATGCGCTACGAGTTGGAGCCGTTTCGCATCCGCGTAAAGATGATCGAACCCGGCAGCATCAGTACCGAATTTGGCAAGGGCAGCAAGCAGATAGCAGTGAGTGACCCGTACAAGACAAGCATGAACAAATTTTTGGCTGTATTTGCAAAAGGAAGCTCTGCAGGCGCCAAGCCAGAGGAGGTGGCGAAAGTTATTTTCCGTGCTGCGAATGATCGGAGCAATCGGTTACGTTACCTCGCTAAACCCGGCCCATTTTTTTGGATGAATCGGATTTTGCCTGATGCCGTGTGGCGGCGGTTGATGGTGAAAGCAATGGTGAAATAGGCAGATCGCTAGACGGTGTGGAGGTCAAATGTCGGTTGTGAAAAATTCCATCATGAGACTTGTAGGTGAAAGGATTGGGTCGGTCGCGCGTGTAGACGCTGTCATTCGCGTGTTGGCCATGCGTAGTTGCGTCAATGCTTGGAGCTTCTCTGCATCACGGTTTCCCTGCTGTAACCGGAGAGAAGTGGTGCAAGGTGTTTAATCCCGGCATTTGATGGTGCATACTTTTCGCAAGAGTGGAAGGAGGCATTATGGGACTGGTTCTTCACCGAAGCGCGACAACGACAGAGGCGATCCGTCGAGCGATACAACATAGTCGAGAGAGTATGAGGGCTCTGGCCCGCCGTCACGGCATCAACCCGAAGACCGTCGCCAAGTGGAAGAAGCGCGAGTCCACGACGGATCGCAGGACCGGGCCCATCGTTCCCAGGTCGACGGTTTTGTCGGTCGAACAGGAAGCCATCATCGTAGCGTTTCGCAAGCACACACTGTTGCCGCTCGACGACTGCCTCTACGCTCTCCAGGCCACGATCCCTCAGCTCACCCGATCGTCTCTTCACCGTTGCCTGGAACGCCATGGCATCAGCCGTCTGCCTGACCTCGAAGGCGACAAGCCCAGGAGGAAGAAGTTCGACATCTATCCGATTGGCTTCTTCCACATCGACCTGGCCGAAGTGAGAACCGCTGAAGGCAGGCTCTACCTGTTCGTGGCCATCGACCGCACCTCGAAGTTCGCTGTCGTCGAACTGGTGGAAAAGGCCTATACGCGGGCTGCCGTTGCCTTCGTCGAAGCGCTCATCGAAGCCGTTCCGTACCGCATCCACACCGTGCTCACCGACAACGGCATCCAGTTCGCCGATCTGCCGAAGAACCGGCAGGGGCCAACCGCGCGCTTCCGTGGCCACCCCTTCGACCGTACCTGCTATATCCACGGAATCGAACATCGGTTGACCAAGCCCAACCATCCCTGGACCAACGGGCAGGTCGAACGCATGAACAGAACCATCAAAGACGCTACCGTGAAGCGCTACTTTTACGACACCCATCACCAACTCAAAGCGCACTTGGCAGACTTCCTGGCGGCCTACAACTTCGCCCGAAGACTCAAGACCCTCAAGGGGCTCACACCCTACGAATATCTTTGCAAACTCTGGACGCAAACCCCAGACACATTTACTCTCAACCCAATCCATCAAATGCCGGGACTAAACACCTAGCAGACGGTTTAGCAGATTGGTCTTCGCCAGGTCGATGATGGCGTCTCCGCGTCCGTTCAGGACACTCTTGGTCAGATAGAGCCCAAATCCGAGAACCTGGCTTGGTGTGATCGTCGCAGGCATGGAGAGCTCCTGCCGATGTACGAGCACGTCCACCAGCGCCGGCCCGTCATGCGCGAAGGCTTGTTCAAGCGCCGGCTTCAACTCCTCAGCTTGAGTTACGCGAACTCCGAAGAGGCCACACGCTTCCGCCACCTTACTGAAGTCTGGATTCTTCAGGCCCGTGCCGAAAGGCACGATACCTGCAGCAATCATCTCAACTTCAACAAATGCGAGAGCGTTGTTGTGGAAGACGACAATCTTCACCGGGAGCTTGTTCTGGACCGCAGTGAGCAGCTCCCCCATCAACATTGCCAAGCCTCCATCTCCAGAGAGGCTAATCACTTGTCTTTGAGGAAATGTAGCTTGCGCTCCTAAGGCCTGCGGCAACGCGTTGGCCATCGAACCATGGGAAAACGAACCGATCCACATTGGCCGAGACTACCGCACTCATCGCCTCTTTCAGCGAACCCGCTCCGCTTGAAGAGACTCTGGCTGAGAAGTTCGCAGCGTCTGCTGCCGTGGTGACGCGCAAGAGGTCGTGCTTCTTCAGGTCCTGCGCCGAGTAACCACAGAGCCGCTGCTTGACCTGCTCTGCAAATCGATTGAGGTCTTCGTCGACCTGGACATTGAGGCGCGGAAGGATCTCTACTAGATCAAAGACGTTGGTCACCAGAGAGGCATGGAAACGCGACTCGGGTTCGTTCAGCCGATCGACCATATGGGAGACCACCTCACGCAACCTCTTCCACAGGTCCTCGGTGCCGCAAGCCAACGATTGGCGCACATTCGCGTCAATCTCGCGGGAGACACGAGCCTGCTCCTCTGCCGACATCTGGACCCGGAAGTCCGCTCCCGAGGGGATGGGCAGAATCTCGAGCTTCACGCCGAACTTCGTTCGCAACTTCTCGGCGGACGGATAGTCCTCCTCCCGAAAGAGCCCGTTCAGTTCCGGACGCACCTGATCGATGTACTGCGGATAGACCGCGAGGAAGCTCTCCACTCCCTGCTCGAAGCTCGCCTCGAACTCCCGCATCCGCTCCATCAGGTCGAAGTAGAAGTTCGACGGCAACAGGCGAAAGCCTTCGTCGGACCAGGGGAGAGTGATCTTGTAGAAGTGCTGCCTTATCTGGCCAGCCAGCGTCCGCAGGTCGTCCAGCTTGTCTGCACCGCGCAAGAGCTGCTTGTTGTAGCGTCCGGCGCTCTGATGCGCTCCATGTTGATAAGCGACGTCGCGACTGATCTTGCGATCGTGTTTGACGGCCGTCCAGATGCTGATGTGGATGGCCGCGAGCATAGCGCGTTCGGGGATCATTGCAATACCTCCCGGTATTTCACGCCGAACTGGATGAACTCCGGCGTGTGGGTGATAGCGACCTCTCGTGCGGCCGCGTCGCGGACGGCCATAACGCGCATCTCGGTCGGCATGCGGTCGAGGTAGGTAATCCCTCTGCCGATGGAGTTGTCCGTCATGACACGGCCCAGCGCCGTGGCGACCGCAATCTGTGCGGAGGTCTCCGTGGGGACCGGGGCTGTCGCTGGATTAAGGAGGATCTCGTCGATGGAAGGCAACTGACGGAAGTGCCGGAGAAATCCGATAAGCTCCGAAGCCGCTCCTTCACCGACCGTTCCATCGAGTAGTTGCGCTTCGAACTCGCTGGTGCCCGAGAGCAGCAATGCGTTCCGATGTTTGGCGACGCCGCACAGGACGTTCGAGGCCATCTCCCAGGATCGCGGAGTGGGCCATGCGTTGGCGTCGGCCATCGTGTCGGCCGCGTGCAGCAGATCCGGCTTGAACCGCAGAAACGCGATGATCTCTGGGCGGATGCGGGCCTTGACTGCCCACTTGCACCAATCGTCCAGGTCCGCCTCGAGTTCGAGATGCACGAACCGATTACGCAGGGGACGCGGCATCGCGAAATGGACGCCTCGTTCCGAGGCTGGATTGCCGGCAGCGATGACTACCCACCCGTCGGGCAGGACGTATTCGCCGAGCTTGCGATCGAGAACGAGTTGATAGCATCCGGCCTGCGTCATCTGTGGAGCGGAGGTCAGTTCGTCGAGAAAGAGAATGCCCTTGCCGGTGGTGGGCAGGAACTTTGGAGGCACCCATTCGGTCTGGTCCGACGCAATCCGCGGCAGCCCGCGCAGGTCGACTGGGTCGAGTTGCACGGCCCGTACGTCGAGAAAGTCGAAATCGAGGTCGCGGGCGACCTGCCCGACGATCTGCGATTTGCCGACGCCGCATGGTCCCCAGATATGCAGGGGCACACGCTCGTCGA
The DNA here is from genome assembly GCF_009765835.1 of Granulicella sp. L56. Classification (NCBI taxonomy): domain Bacteria; kingdom Pseudomonadati; phylum Acidobacteriota; class Terriglobia; order Terriglobales; family Acidobacteriaceae; genus Granulicella; species Granulicella sp. L56. The sequence goes on from NZ_LMUS01000006.1 coordinate 242,063, forward strand.
TGAGCGCATGAAGCGCTTCATGGAGCTTAGAGGGTTTCATGGCTTTCCTTGTGATGATTGGATGAGAGGAGTAAGTAATTTAATCTAAATGACTTATACGGAATCGAAGCCAAGCCGATCTCTGGGAGGCCAGGATGGACCGGGGCAAGGTCAATCGGATTCGTATGATCAGCAATTGGAATGAAGGGCTCCAGCGAATCAGGGCTAACTGGGTCGTGGCAAGGTTCCATAATCGCGAAGAATCTCGATATCGCCGTCGCTGGTCGTCAGATGACGCATTCTAAATTCAACCGTCGGTATTGGCTCGATAAAGAGAAATGTGCCGTCCTTGAATCGGATTTCGAAGCCTTGCCACCCTCTCGCTTCTTCCGCATGGCGGATGGAATCGACGATTTTGCCCGCGGCTTCCAGGTAAATCCTCCCGGCGGTGATTTCGTTCGGAGTTGAAGGCGGCAGAGATGTCGGCTCGTCACCTACTAGGCAGTATCGACATATAGATTGAGTGCAAGTGATTGATTAATATAGAAGCTGTCATCCTGAGCGGAGCCTCTCGCAGTTTTATCGCGTGAGGCGGAGTCGAAGGACCTGCGGTCGGCAGGTGATGCCAAGATTTTCTCCGCTATTTCCCACCCGTTCGATCCGTCCCGTCTCGTTTCTATATGTCGATACTGCCTAGCTCATCCACCGCGGCTCGAACAACCGCCCCGCAATGCACCGCCATAGGCGCGGCGGAGCCTCGACAGACAGAGGCGATCTGTTTGAGCGCTCGAAGCAGTGTTGGAGCGGACATCAGGAGCGGCCGGATCGCAGACCATTCTGCGGAGCGTTCTTCGTAGTCACGGTCCCGTCTGCCTCCCTGAAACGCGTCCTCGGCCCAATCTTCGAGAAATTGATCGGGCAGACCGAGAAGCCTGTCCACGTCGGCGCTCGAACAAGAATAGATAGTGAGCATCTGTTTTCCTTTCAGTAACTTCTTGACTGACGGTCTACCGAACGAAATGCCTGTAGTCCGCTGTGGCCCAGTTCGTGACGGCGATCTGATTAGCCCAAGGTCAGGGTGTAATATTGCCGATATTGCCGCTTTAGTGTACGATTGTGACAGTATTGGCAGGAGGCGAAGGTGAGCTCATCCATCACTAATCCGAAATCAAGAGGCGCCGGTGACACGCTCGCCTTGGACCTGGCTCTTCCCGAAGGGACCAATCCTGCGATTTTGCGGTCGGTCCGCCAAGGGATCGCCCAAGCCGTCCACCTCGTTCTCAGCACCCGGCAGACAGCCATCCTGGAACAAGCAGACCAACTTGCCGGACTTGTGAGTGGTTTGATCGAGCCCGACCTCGGCCTGGTTGAGGAACGTATCGATCGGATGGAGACCATTCGGACGATGTTTCATGGAGGGGAGTGGCTCAGCAACGAGATGCTTAATCAATTGCAGTCGGAGCCACCCTCGAACCGATCCATGCCGGCCAGCGACTGGAAGCGCCGCGGGCGGATCTTCAGCGTCAACTTCGGCGGGAAGGAGTACTTCCCACGCTACGAATTTGACACTCTATACCAGCCTCTGCCGGTGATCCGGGACATCTTGAAGGCCTTTGGCCCGGTGGCGGATTCGTGGAAGCTCGCTGCGTGGTTTCACTTCCCCAACGGATGGATCGTTGAACCCGGACCAGAGGGTCCGACTCCGGTAGCTCCCAAAGACGCTCTGGATCGACGTGAGGACCTGCTCAACGCTCTCAAGAAGCGGCAAGGGAGCTATGTAGCATGATCTGTGGACTACCGGTACCCGGCCCGTCAGAGGCATTTACCGCGGTCTCCGTGAAGCACTCCGACGTCGCGGTCTGGTTCCATGTGTACAGCACGAAGAACTATCCCACCCATGCAGGCTCCTTTTCCCTGGGATGGGGCGACACCCGTTTCGCTCCCATCCATGCCGAAGGCGGGACGTGGCTGCATACCTACTACGTGGCCAGCACGCCGGAGTGCGCTTACATCGAGTCGGTGCTGCATGACATTCCGCTCCATCCCTCTGGGTCCTTCGATGAGGACGAGCTTCGGCATTACCATCTGGCGGGGGTGGTCCTTCCTGAGCCGCTCGAATGTGTGAGCTTCCACACGCCCTATTTGCCTGCTCTCCAAAATCTCACTCGCGCTCAGTTGATCGACAGCCTGCCGGCTTGCTACGAGGAGACGAGAGCATGGTCTCAAGCGGCCTATCTGCAGTGCCCCGATGCGCAGGCTCTGGCCTATGGATCGCGAAGAGATGACGCGGGGCGTTGCCTCATGCTTTTCGGCCAACGCATGCCTGCCCCTCCGTTGACAGTCGTTTCGGACGAACCGTTGGCGCTGGAGCCGAGACGCTCAGAGATCATCGCTCTGATTCGCCGACTGAAGATCCACAAGATTTAGCTCGGTCTTCTCTCGCGTCGGCCATGTCAGAGTTCGTTGAGAAACTCAGTTCAAGAGACTCGATGATGGAACGAATGCTCGCGCTCTTACTTCCAGAATCGGAATTGTGCATTGCGAAGCCGCCCAGGCGAGATGAAGCGCTTCCGTCAGTTTGCGGCGTCGAGCACGTCTGTGATTTTCTTGAGGTGGCATGCCATCATCGGGTAGTTCATAGATTCATCTGTTTGGAGACAGAAGCCACGATGTCAACATTTTCAGATCAATTCTCCGTTGCACTTCCATACGGGCAGTACCTTGCGAACGGTACTGAAGAGCAGCAGCGCCGCTGGACGCAGGTCTACGACATTGCAGGGCTCGATGCAACTCAACAGGAGTTCATCGCCGGCTTCGAGCGGGAGATGAAGATTCTTGTTCATTCCGGCATCTGGTGCGAAGATTGTGTCGAGCAGTGTCCGCTGATCCAGCGGACCGCCGAAGCCAATCCTGCAAAGATCAATGTGCATTTCTGGAACGCGAGATGAATACGGAGCTCAGCCAAGAGTTGCGCATCAACGGAGGAAGCCGAGTTCCCGTTGTTCGTTTTTACTCCGAAGATGATGTCTGGTGCGCCACGGCAGGAGACCGAACGCTCAATCGATATCGCGCGCTTGCGCTGAAGCGCCTTGGGCCAAGCTGTCCGACTGGCATTCTTCCGCCCGAGAAGGCGAAGTGGAAGCGACAGTCGCCGACTGGCTCAACGAGGTGGAGCGTGTGCAACTCATGCTTCGACGCACCCGCGGCTGCGCGAAAAATATCAGGACTAGGGCGTTCCACCCCAACGAGCCAAAAGCGCGCTCGTCGGGGACCCCGGTTTGCCCCAGGCTGGTATAGAGCGGGCCTTTGGCCCTTGTGTAAGTGAGGCCCAAAGTTGGTATAGAGCTCGCTTTTGGCCCTTGGTTTGGGATGCGAATTCAAGAGTCACCACGCTCGTTTGCCGTCTGTGTTGCTGCTGTTGCATCAGCACCCCCTTCCCCCCTACTTAAGTCCTAAAGTCTTCGAAAAAAAGGACCTAAGTCCGGACTTCGGTTCGGACTTAGGTTAAATGAAAAGGCCCGGCGAGTGCCGGGCCTCTCTCTTTTTCCTTCTGATTTAATTATACCGGGGCTGTCAATAGGCTGGAGCTGTGGCGGTGGCCAGTCTCTGGATTGGGGTGCTTCTACGACTCTATTTTTGAACGTAGCTGGGATCGATCGCTTGATGGACGGTCTGGGAGAAGTCGGTCCAGGAACAGGAAAGATCCTGCCGGCTACAGCCGGGGAGAAAGACGGGCACACGGCTCGGCGGGTTGGCGGGGGAGAGGGTCGCGGCGGCGCGCATCTGCTCGAGGGTCTGCGCGGTGAAGTAGACGCGCACGGAGTAACGACCGGAGGTGGGGTCTTTCCATAGCTCGAAGACAAGCGCGCTGCCGGGAGGGGTATCGTCGCGACGGTCGTCGGCGATCCATGTGAGGTTGAGCAGGCCTGCGATGTTGGAGAGATTCGTGTCGTGGCCGACGAGGAAGAGAGCGCGATCTGCCGGCCGGGATACGGCACCCGGAACGGCGCGGCAGGTGGCGGCCTGCTCGAGCGATCTTTCAATGTGGTCGAGCAGGTTGGATGCCTGTGCCTGGGCGATGACAGGGGTGCGTTGCGCAAAGTCGGATGCAACGGTGTGGAGGCCGATGAGAGAGCGGAGTTTTATGCCATCGACGCAGCCCCAGCCCACATCTGCGGCGTCCATGCCTTGTGTGTATTCGAGGAGAATGTTTTCGGTGAGCGTGGCAGCGGTATTGATGGGACCGCGCAGTTCGGCGAGATGGTCGCCTTTTGCGGTCGTAATGCTTGCCGGAAGGGTAAGGATTGAAGTGCGTTTCGATGACGGAGCGGAGGGCGATGCACCGCAAGTGGCGAGGATGTTGTCAAAAGCGGCGAGCTGTTGATCGTTGGCAGTGGTGAGGTTATTGGGATCGCCACCGACGCGCCCGGCAATCGCGGCAGCAGCAAGCGCGGAGTTTAAGGGGCCGAGCTTTGCAGGAACAGGGTGAAAGAGCGCGTCGTTCGTTCCTTCAGGCAGGGATTGCACCCGAGCATTGCAGCCGGGAAACAGGCCTTCGGAGAGTGCGTTGCCAGTCTCGCGGGTGCGTTGGTCAGAGTCGGCGTAGATGGTCACGCTGGAGGCCGCTTCGCATCCCTGCGCGCTGAGGAGCCCTTCGCTTGCGAGTTGGGCGCGGTCGTAGGCGCCGAAGAGCTTCATCAGGGTGTAGCCGTGAGCAGTGAGATAGCCGGGCTTGACATCCCATGCGGGCCAGGGCGCGGCTGAGTAGATGCTGTATTGAGAAGCCTTGCCTGTAGGCGACCGAACTCCATGGCGGCTGAGGTAGACGACAAACGCTAGGTTCGCGGCATCCTTATTCTGCGAAGGAGAAGGAACAGTCTGCGCGACAAGAGGCGCACAGAGAAAGGCAACTAGGGTGATGGACAGAAGGCATCGCGTCATGAGGTTCCTTGAATCTGAGATGCCGAAGCACCACTAAGAGTGTGTGCTCCGGCGGATAAGGAGTTATCGAAAGAACTTACCGCTCATGCTGGAAGTTATATCGAATGCCGGCGGTGATCGTAGGTTTGTAATACTCTCGCTGATTTATGAACTGGGAGCTGCCGGTGTAATAACCGAAGACCTCGTTGTTGAGATTAAGTCCGGAGACGACAGCGCTCAGGCCGCGAACGAGGCGATAGCTGCCCTGTGCATCGACCTGAAAATGGGTGAGCGTGTAGACGTCGCCGGAGGGTCCCCTGGGGCCGAGGCCGCTTGGGTCCGCTCCACTCACCAGGGTTGGAGAGACCCAGTTGTAAGAGAACAGGCTTTGGCCGTTGTAGGCGAGGCCGGTGCGCAGAGAGAAGCGTTTGGTGTCGTAGGTGCCGCTGAGGTTCCAGGTGTTGGGAGCCTGATCGATCAATGTGGGATGGTCGTTGCGGAGGGGAACGCCTTTCTCGCGCGATGCGGTGTAGCTGTAATTCGCGGAGACGCCCAGGTTGCGTAGAACTCCGGGGAGATAACTCAGGTGCTGCTGATAGCTGAGCTCGAAGCCGTAGAGGTAGGCGTTTTGGCCGTTGACATACTGCGTGATGGCATCGCCCGGATACTGCTCGATGACCGCCTGCAGTGCGGTTGGGAAGTACCCGACAGGGAAGTTGGATAGGTCGAGGTTGCCGGGAAGCGTAGAAAGTAACTGCGGAGCATTCAGTTGCTTGAAGAAGAAGCCTGCCTGGATCATGCCGAGCGGGCGTAGATAGTTCTCATAGAGTAAGTCGTAGTTATTCGCATGCTCGGGACGCAGGGAGGGATTGCCAATGCTGACTGCGACAGGGCTGGCAGTGCTGTCCTCTGTGACATAGGGAACTAGTTGGTAGGCGTCAGGACGTGCGACACCCCGAGCGTAGACTGCGCGTAGTGCGGAGTCGGGTGTGAGGCGATAGCGTAGCTGCACGCTTGGCAGAACATCGAGGTAGGAGGGATTATTGGCAACGCCGGTAGGTATCCCACCTGTTGGCGTAAGCAGGACTTTGTAGCCGAAGGTGTCCATCTGAGTTCCTTCAAAACGCAGTCCGGTCTGGACGTGCAGATTGCCGAAGTCGATGGTGTTCATGACGTAGCCTGCGGTGATGCGTTCGACGGTATGGAAGATGTTGGGATAGGTAGCGGCAGCGGTCTTGGCTGCGTCGACGAAGCCTTTGAAGTTAGTGAGGGTGTAAGCCATGGCTTTGTTGAAGTCTGAGACGGGGCCATACTTACCGCCGAAGTAGCTGCCGTTGTAGTAGTCGGTATTGCTGAAGTCGCCTTGGAGCTGGGCCATGGTAACGGCGGAGTTGGCCTTGGTCGACCAGCCATCGTAGACGGTCTCAGTAGCGTCCTGGGTCTTGTGAGCATTGGTGAACTTGAAGCCGGTTTCGAACGAGCCGAAGTGGGAGCCTAAGGTGTAGTTATGCGCGTAAGAGGTGGCTGCGGTCAGGTTGAGCTGTGTACTGGAACCGGTCGATGTGGTGATGTCTTTGAAGGCCCACAGGTTCGCATTCTGCAAGGGAGAGTTATTGGCGTCGCATGTGTTGAAGGTAGGACGGTTGGGATTCTGTTGCGCGGAGGGGGAGTAGTTACAAAAGACGGAGGGACCAATCCAGGAGAAGTCGGCCTTCGGGTTGCCGGCCGAGTCAACCTCATAAGACCGTGCTGCCGATAGCTCCCAGGTCAGGAGGGAGTTGGCGCGAGCATCTCTTCCTCCGAGAATCAAGGCGCCAACGGAGGCGTTGGGACGCTTGCTCGATGTGTAGAACTTCGGTGCTGGAGAAGCGGCGGTGACGCTGGGGAGTGCGCCGGTTGCGCTGAGGGGGGTTGAGACGGGCTCATAGTACCACTTGTCGCCCCAGTCCTTGAAGTCGGAGTAGATGCCGTGCGCATACACGCTGGCGTTGTCGCTGAGCCGGTAGTCGGCGCTGCCCGCAAATCCGTAGCGATAACGGTAGTATCGATATTCGCGGATGGTGTCATTGTCATAGAACGGTTGCGCAAAGGTGGAGAGTGGATCGAGCGATGGCTGAATGTTATCGATGCCGCGCCCGTTGTAATCAAAGGCTGCGTTGCCGAGAATGCCGAAACGCTTGGTGGCTCCGAAGCGCTTACCAGCAGTGCCGCCTACGCCATAGGAGGAGCGGCCATTCTCGATGTTGGTGAAGCCTCCGTTCCCGTAGAGGTTGAGAGTGGGCAGGTCGCCGGCCTCTTTGGTGCGCAGATTGACGGAACCTCCGATGCCGTTGGCATCCTGATTGGCAGAGAGGGTCTTATTGAGCTCGACAGCCTCGATCAGGTCGGATGGAAGAACGTCGAGGCGCACCTGGCGGACGGTGGGTTCAGGCGAGGGAATGGTGATGCCGTCGACGGTGACGTTGGTGAGGCGAGGCTCCGTGCCGCGGACCTGGATGTAGACGCCTTCGCCTTCGATGCGGTAGAGGCTGACCGAAGGAAGGCGACCGATAGCGTCGGCGACATTGGCGTTGGGCAGACTAGTGATGACCTCTGAGGGAAGGACCTGCACGATATTGTCCGCGGTCCGTGTCTGATTGATGGCCTCGGCTTCACCATGGGGACGATCGGCGGTGACAAGAATTTCTTCGCTCCGCGAGGCGACGGTCAACTTCAGATCGAGGTTCAACGATTGTCCGGGCTTGAGCTCGAGGTGCGTCTTCTGGGGTTCGAACCCGACATAGGAGACGGTGATGGTATAGCTTCCTGCAGGGACGGCGGGGAGCGTGAAGGAGCCTTGTTGCGAGGTGACGCCGAGGATGTTCAGCGGTGTGAGCTGGAGCTGCGCACCGGCCAGCGCGGCTCCGGCATGATCGACGACGGAGCCCGAGATGGTTCCTCTGCCGGATTGCGCCAGTGAATGCGAGGACAGCAGGGAGAGACAGAGCAGCAGACAGAGGGCGAGACGACGCCGGCAATCACCGATAGTAAAGACAAGGCTCGCAAAAACAAGGTTCATAGACATGCAGATTTTCTCCAGACCTGATCGCTGCGCAATGGCAGATATGTGTGAACAGGGCTGAGTATGGCAGGCCACTCTAAGCTCAATCTAAGGATTGGAGCAGTTTTCGCGTGATTCACGGAATATTCACGAGGTGTGGCTAGTCTCGCAATTATGCGCATCCTGATCGCTGAAGATAAGCGGAGCCTTGCCGGCCACATGGGCCGCGCTCTGGAAGGAGAAGGGCATACGATCGCACTGGCTTATGACGGCGACGAGGCTTTGCGGCTGGGTAAGACGAATAACTTCGACCTGATGATTTTGGATGTGATGCTTCCGCGCAGAGATGGTTTCGCCGTCATCAAGAAGCTGCGCGAAGATGGGCTGGGCACACAGACGATTATCGCCTCCGCGCGGGATTCGATGGAGGACATTGTCTGTGGACTGGATGCGGGAGCGGATGACTATCTGACGAAGCCTTTTGCGCTGGATGTACTGCTTGCCAAGGTGCGGGCAGCTTCGCGTCGCGTGCCTGAGCCAACAGTCGAATCAATACAATTCGAGGACCTCATCTTCAAGCCGCATCGTTATGAGTTACAACGAGGCGAGCGTGTGGAGTTACTGACAAGGACCGAATGCGCGTTGATGGAGATACTGATACGACGCGCGCGGACTGTGGTTCCGCATGGGGCGCTGATCGAAGAGGGATGGAGCTCGGATGCCGATGTGAGCTTCGACAGCCTGTATGTACTGATCCGCGCGCTGCGAGCGAAGATTACGCAGCCTGGGGAGTTAGAGCTGCTGCACACGGTTCGCGGGGTGGGTTATTCGCTGCGGTGCGAAGCGCGATGAAGCGGCAGGCGTCGATATCGTTACGACTGACGACGTGGTTCGGCAGCGTATTTCTGATTGGATGGATACTTTTTGGCGCGGCCATGTGGCTGAACCTGAAACAAACCTTGACGCAAGAGCGCAAGCTGACCTTGACGCACCGCATCGACCGCTTGCAGTATCTGTTGCGCAAAGATCAACAGGCGAATGACGCGGCGCGAAACCAGGACTTTGAAGACTTTGCGCGCGCAACGGGCAAGGGGCTTTCGGAGATCTTTGCCGCGGATGGTCTTCGCGCGTATGGCGCTCCATCGCAAGCGGCACAAGATTTTCCATGGCCGACGGTCAGAGGAGACTCGAGCGAGCGATTTGTGCTGGTGAATGCAGGCGATCAACCGTATCTGGTGTTGATGCGACCGTTCTCGCTTGGAGGCAAAGATCTGTTTCTGCTGGCTGCTGCGCCCGAGGCAGGAAGCCTGCTGATTCTTGAAAGATTCTGGAGAGGTTTGCTGGCTGCGGCGCCGATTCTGTTGTTGATATCCTCGGCCAGCGGCTATTGGGTAAGCCGCAAAGCGCTGCAGCCAGTAGATAAAATTACAGCGACCGCGCGTTCGATCAGCATCCGTAATCTATCGGAACGTTTGCCGGTTGCCGAGACCGGCGATGAGCTGCAGCGGCTGGCGGAGACGTGCAATGCAATGCTTGCTCGTCTTGATACGGCAGTGGGACAGATTCGACAGTTTACTGCCGATGCTTCTCATGAGCTGCGAGGGCCGTTGTCGTTTACACGAACCGTAGCCGAGGTGGCGCTGAGAAATCCTCATATCGATTCAGGCAGCCGGCGCGCCTTCGAGGACATCGTGGATGAGGCGGCGAAGGCGGCGGTACTGCTGGAAGAGATGCTCACGCTTGCTCGTGTCGATGCGGGATCGTTCCACATTATTCTGGAGCCGATGGATTTGACCAGAGTGGTGGAAGAGGCTTGTGGTTTGGCCCGCCCTCTGGCAGATGAGCGAAACCTTCTCTTATCGATCGCACGGGATTCCGCGCAATCGGTGGGTGTTCTGGGAGATTTCACCAGTTTACGCAGGCTGCTCTGGATTCTGCTGGATAACGCGCTGAAGTACACGGAGGCGCCGGGCCGTATCGAAGTCGCGTTGAACGCAGTCGCAGGACAGGCCGTTCTATCGATTCACAATAGCGGCATGGGGATTGCGGCGACCGACCTGCCGCGCATCTTCGATCGCTTCTATCGCGTGGATCCTTCGCGAAGCCAGGTGGAGGGCAACGGATTGGGGTTGGCGATTGCGAAATGGATCTCCGAGATGCACTTCGCGGAGCTCTCCGTGGTGAGCGCAGAACAGAGCGGCACGACCTTTCAGTTGATGCTTCCGCTGCATGTTCTTTAGAGAGAGTCTGATCAAGTCTCCGAACATTCCCTCAGTGGCTGAAGCCACATTGATTGGGTTATGTTTATGGCCGCTTCGTTCACATGCACCTCCTTCAATTGCGGAGACAGCATGGGGCGGATCGAAAACTCGGTCAAATTTCGGTTTATCTTTGCGGATTCATGCTATTTCAATCAGCCCTCCGACCCGCCAGCGACAACGAAGGTCGGCGCACCTTTGTGATCCATCTGCCAGGGACGAGTGACTCAAGCCGCAGGAACCAACCGCTTGGAGGGTGGACTGGCAGGCTGAGGTCGCCGACCGTTTCCACCTGTCGGCAACCCGTCCACCCATTGCATGACTGCTTCAAGGCGATACCGCACAAGCGGACCCACCTTCTTGTACTCTGGGCCTTCTCCGCGGAGCCGCCACCGCCTCAAGCAGGCCAAGCAGCATCTGGCGGTCAACGTGCCCGGCGATCTCCATGATGGTCTCGTCGCCGGCGCCGCTTTCGGCAAGCTCTGTGATGAGGGAATGCCGGTTGTCGTGCCAGCGGCCCTTCACCTTCGCATTCTTGCGCGTCGTCTTCCATGCCGTCTTGAAAGAGGTAATGTGCCGCTTCGGATCGGAGGGCATGGGCCTGCCCCAGGGGAAGACGTACCACTCATCCTCGATTTCGCCGAACCGCTTTGTAAACCATGCGCGATGCTCGACGAGTGCGTGGTAGACCTCGGCGTTCAGAGGTACGACCCGTCCCGCACCAGCTTCGCTCTTTGCCCTGCCTACCTTGACCGTCCGGGCGTCGAACTTTATCTGTTCCCAGGTAAGGGTCTTAATCTCGGTGTCCCGAAGACCTCCATTACGAGCCAGCATGAAAGCCGGATACAGATGGGGACTACGTGACTTCCTGGCTCTATCTGCGAGGCCCTCTGTCTCCGCGTTGTCGAAAGCTTTGCCGATCCGTTTGTGGACGGCCAATTTGAGCTGCTTGGTCTTCTTGAGTTGCGCGCGAATCAGTTCGCCCGGGTCGCCGAGCATCTTGAGCAGAAACCGGACCTCTTCGTTGATCGACTTCGGCGCGGCTTTCTCGCGCAGCCGGTCTTCCTGATAGTGAAGCACCGAGGAATCAGTGATGTCGCCGACGACCTTCGTTCCGAGGAGACGAGCCACATGCCCAAGGGCATACTCGGCGAAAGTAGCCGAACGGTATCGAAGCCGGTATCCGACCAGATATTCGTCGATGATCTCCTGGAGAACCCGCACACGGTTTTCCCGAAGTTCCTTAAAGTTGTTGTAGCCCGCTTCGAGTGCCCGCCGGTGTTGCTTTTCAGCCTCTTTCGCGATGGTTTTGGATGGGGTCTTGGTGGATTCGTCGATCTGCTTTCCCGCAAAGCGAAACCGATACCGAAGATATTTTCCCCGCAGATAAATGGCCATGCTGCTCCTGCCTCTCGGTAAGGCGGGCCGGTAGTCCGGCGCGCGACTGGAGATTCAGGTGAAGTCCATATTCGGTCAAATTCAGAAGTGTCCCGGACCAGGGCGGCGGGAGTGAGGCTGGGATCGGAGGCGATACATCAGGATGGTGACAACTAAGCTGGATTGCTATGGGGTAGCATCCGTTTTGAAATAGCCTGACGGTGAAAGTGGCCACCGTTGGCATATTCCCACAGCTTTTTGCTGTGTTTTATTAAGCTAAGTTGTTGATTGATTGGCTCCTGAGGTAGGACTCGAACCTACAACCCTTCGGTTAACAGGGGCATTTTGGGGTTTGCAACGCCTTGCAATGCTTTGCACGTCTGTTGATTATAAAAGACTTGTAGGAATGTCGACCGCAGATCGTTGCAGTGAATCGCATAGATTCTCAATTTGAACAGCCATCAAAACAGCCACCACTACCCACCTTCGGTGTCATTATTAAGGAGCAGGTTGTTGAAGGAGAGGGCCCCGTGGCAAACGCATTGAGCAAGAAACCGAAGCCGATTAAGGGAGTATACGAGCATCCCCTCGATAGCGGAATTTGGTGGATCAACTACTACGTGGAAGGTCGAAGACACCGCGAAAAAGTTGGCCGCCGCTCCGATGCGGTCACGCTGTATCAGAAGCGGAAAACCGACGCCCGCATGGGAGTCAAGTTGCCCGAGATACGGCCACGACGGGCCGTCCTCTTTGAGGAAATTGCGGAAGACGCTCTCGTCTACTCCAAAGAGCATAAGGCGTCGTACCCTGGCGACCGCTCCACCATCGGAAAGTTGCTTCCCGTCTTCGGCAAGACACCCGTGACGGAAATTACCCCACAGTCGATCAAAGCCTATCTTGATACGCGGGACGACCTAACCAAGACAACAATCAACCGGTATCGCGGTACGCTGTCGATGATCTTTCAAGAGGCGATCCGCAATGGGAAGGTGGAGCAAAATCCTGCTCGCCTCGTTCGCCTGCACCGCGAAGACAACGGTCGAGTGCGCTTCGTCACGTACGAAGAAGAGGCTTTAATTCGGCGGATCGTTCGCGAGCGATGCCCTATTCACGAGTCTGAACTCACACTGGCTCTTGAAACCGGAATGCGTCGGGGCGAGCAGTATTCTTTGGAGTGGGACCGGGTGGACTTGGAGCGTCGTCAGTTGCTCCTACTGAGGACGAAGAACGGGACAGCTCGGGTTGTAATCCTGACGGCCTCTGCGGTGAAAGCTCTTGAAGAGCTGCGGACCAGGCGCAATCCTGACTCGAAACAGGTTTGCCTTACCCGATACGGTGAGCCGATGATTTCTCCGCGAGCGTGGTTTGAACTTGTGATGGAAGAAGCCATCAAAAAGAATCCAGCCCTGCACGACGTGACCTGGCACATTTTCCGGCACACATACATTTCTCGGCTTGTAATGGCCGGAGTTGATCTGCGGACGGTACAAGAGTTGGCCGGCCATAAAGACATCAAGATGACGACCCGTTACGCTCACCTCGCTCCGTCACACAAACTCGCGGCTGTTGATCGACTCGCCGAGCACAGGAGACTGCAAGAATTCGGCGAAACTAACCAAGCAGCAATCCAGTGAAACCGCCATCGGTCACTTTGCTGGCCCCAGTCACTTCCGCCACCCAATCACTGATACCGTGACCCTGTGCCATGTCGCGTATGGCGCAAACTCATCGTCAACGCCAAAGCACCCCATAATTTCTTACTGTATGACTGAGCTTTTGGTCCCGCAAGAGCGAAAGGACATTGACGTTGCCTGCGTTCATACGGAGTACCACCAGGCTGCCCGTTCAGGACTCAATGAGTGCTTCGGCTTGTTATCGTCAAGCGAGGACCATGCGAATTCACACTCGGAGGCATCCGCCCAACTTCGTGGTACCAGCGTGGCTTTGATCGATGTCTGCCCTCAGGCGACTCGCAATGCGAGAAAGCCCACTGGTTCGCTGACCGACGCGTAAGAATACTCTTGTAGGGAGGAATTTGAGACCGATGAAACCGGAGGGCAATGGCATCACTACCGTAGCATCACCAACGGTCCAACACCCGTCCGATTTGGCGGCGCTTGTTCATTCTTACCTGCTTACTGGGTTCCCCCGCATGCACCAAGAGAAGGATGGCTTGCCTGACCTGCCAGTCATTACCCAATTTTTTGAAGTGCTTTTTCATTTGAGCCTCCAAGCGGAGGAGGGACACCAAATCATCTGCTCCGCTGCCTTCATGTCTCCGATAGAAGCCGTGAAGCCGTATCGGTCGCGAAAGCTACAGGCTAACGTCGCTAGTTCTAGGCCCATTCAGTTTCCAGAATCTCTGCCATGTGATACGCGGACCCTACGAAAATTAGCTCAGGCTGTAGACCCGTCCTACGCCGCGATTGGAATTCACGCAACAGGAACCGAGCTTCGTGTGTGGGGCATAGTAGATCAACTTCCGCTAAATTTAGAGCGGTTCACGAGGTGGGAATCGACACGATCAGCATTTGCGCCAGGTCTCTTCTATTCTCAGATAACTGGTATAGGCGAAATAACGGTCTACATGCGGGATCGAGTTGTCGCGATCCTCCGTCAGAATAAATTGATTTCGCGAGAATATGACGCGCTATGGAAAGGCCCGCTCAGCGAATCGCTAAGTCGCTACATAGGACAATTCCAAAGCGAAGTGAAGAGGGACGTTGGAGATGTTGCCTACCAAAGCGCTGGGAAATGGTTTGAATGCACAGATGAGTTGTGGAGATGTGCAGAAGATTTCGGGGACGAACTGAGAAACGAGTGGCTGGGCTCACTGTGTCGCGTGCTCCTTAAAATTCGGGACTACCGACACGGAGGCGCACTCTTGATCTGCCCTAAGAGGACCACCGCCGATCTTAGTATCAAGTACCCGATGGCGTATAGAGGCATATCCAACTCCCTAAAGGCCTACTCCGGAGCTCATATCAGGCAGCAAATTATCGAGACCGAAGCGCGGCAAGGCCGTTTGCATGAAATCGAATTCGATGGAAAGCCGATAGCCAAGTCGGGGTACTTCATCACGCCGGATGAACGCGAGAACATCTTCATGCAAGGGATCTCGCTCCTCGACCACGATGTCCTTTATCGATCGTGGCACTACCTGGCATTAAGCTCGGGTGCCCTCGGCTCCCTTGCGGGTGCTGTGGGATTAGTTGCGTCTCTCTCTAGAGTTGACGGTGCCGTGTTGCTTCAAAATGGACTCGATGTTGCCGGATTCGGTGTCGAAATCCGAACCAAGACAGACGTCAAGCAGATCTCTGTGGCACAGGACGAGTACGCAACGAAACTCGTGGCCGCCGATCCCCGTGCATATGGCACCCGCCACCGCTCGATGATGCGCTACTGCCAAGCGCACCCTTCAGCCGTCGGCATCGTGGTGTCGCAAGATGGGGACATTCGTGCGATGACAACAGTGAAATCCGAACTTGTAATGTGGGAACAACTCCAACTCAGAGCCGGGACGCTCGATGAGGATCTGTTTCCGCCCAAAGTCCGAAAGAGCCATTCTGAAGTGCAGACTTAATTCGCACTACCTTCGGGACGCCGAGTTGGAGTAGTCCGAAACCGCCATTGCACCTGGAGAGCCTTGGCCTCGCGCATTATCTCCAATACACTTCCCAACCCTTCCAGGGCTTGAGGAGTGCCTTGGCCTGAAGTCGCCAACCGAAGCTTTGCGAGTCTAGATGTTCGGGAGCGAGCGGCTGCGGATATCAGAAACTGGCCTTTCTACAGTCACCCCGTTGAAGGTATTTGAGCGCCCTACAATACGGTCGCCGCCGCGCTTTGCTGGAGCATGTCTCGGGTCTTGCTTTGTAACAGACGTGCTGAGCAGGCCCGCGTCCCGAGCAGTTATGGACCGAAGACAAATCAGTCTGCTGTAACCGAGTTGCCCAAAGAAACGGAGCAACCAGGGCGTTGGATATGTCTGACGTTCAACTATGAAGCTGTCGCAAAATCACGGGATCCTTGATGGTGCCATCTTCCGCGAGTAGGAAAGCCTTACTCAAAATGATCGACAGCGTCGAGTCGCCTTCAAAGGGCAAATACACCTGAGGCGTCCCAGCCCGAGCCTTCGCATCAGGAACGATGCATAGGTATTGATCATTCGGCTCCATGAGGATGTTACCGGAGCCGAGGTGGATCTTGTACCTGCGATGTGTTCCCTCTACGACTAGAAACCGATCGCTGATGACGCACTTGCTCGCAATCTTCAACCGAGGAATCAGACGCTCAAGGATCTCTCGCCTGGCGACGGCTGTCGTGGAGAGATCTCCGAAGGAGTAGTTCTGCCAGTAAGTGCCATATCGGTTCTCGCCGCCGCCATCCTGCCATGCCGGATCATTCCCAATCGATGCGACTCCTACGAAGAGATCAACATCTCGCATGATTTCCGAAAAGACCAGCGCGGGTACGTCCGCCATCCGCAACGCCTCATTGATTCCGCCCTCCCCAGCGCCGAAAGCGCGCGTTCGATAGCCGCCTCCGCCAGCATGGGCCGAGTTCTGCGTGGCTCCAATGAGATAGAAGCGAACTTGGTCTGAGGCCAGGCGAAGGTAGCTTCCGGCTTCATTCGTATCCTGTCCAAAGCTGTCTCCGATGCCTTCGATCCAAAACTCCGCACGTAAGCCCCACGAAACTAGTTCCCGAGCAGCGGGAGAATACTCGTCGTCGACCATTAGGCGTAACTTATTCTTCCAGTGACGCGCTCCGCATAACGCATTGAATTGATGTTGCCTGAGTATGTGAGCGGCGAAGCGATTGGAGTATCGTTCAGTGCGTACTTCGGCATCGGTGACGAGGTACACCTCACGGTGAGCTTGTTTGAAGGGTTGGACTATAGCCAGGGCTTCGATTTGCCGACGCCAGGCGACCACCTGATCGGCGGTGTGGCCAACAGGGTGCCAAAGAGAAATCATCGAGTTCGCGTCGATGGAAACTTTATTGCCCGCAACATCCTGCGCTTCACCATTAACAAACGTCGCGGCGTTGCCGTTGACCTTCCAGATAAGCCGGCGCGCAATTGTTCCGACCAGCGGATGATCCAGATAGCGCTCACGCCACACCTGAACCAGCCAAGTACGCTGCTCAATTAGGAGGTTGTCGATGCGTTCCTTCTGTGCCGAGATGGTCATCGCGAGATCCTTGAGATCTCCCTGGAGTTCTTTCAAGTCTTCGGCATGGTCGCGCTTTACGGCGGCGGGCACAGCCTTCAGCATTTTGCCTTTGCCATCGAACCACGTGGTAACAACGTCGCTGCTATTTACCTCGACACGAACTCGATAGTCGCCGAAGGTCTCTTCGCGCAATCCAACACTCTGAAGTCCGCAGTCCGGCACGCTGATCTCTTCGACCTCGTTGCGCGGCAAATTGAGAGCTCGGGCGGCAGCATCGAAGGCTTTCTCAATCTCTTTCTGCGCTGTGCCAAAACGCACACGCACCTTGAGCATCGCGAGCTGTGACATCGCCTGAGGGCCAAGCATTTCCGAAAGCGTATAGATAGCCGCGTTACCCACCTTAACGGCTCTAGGTCCCACGCCAGGTGCTTTTCTGAACGCCGAGAGCGCGATGGACGCGACTAATCGTGCATCGCCATCGCGACGCGTAAGCATTGGAAGCAGCCAAAGGAAACCCCGCAATGCTGTCGCGTTTTCGTCGTGGATGCTGTCGCCCACGCCTCGCGGGTCACGCACGAGCTTGACCGACCGCCCTTTGGTCACCTGCGGCAGCCAGCGCTCAAGTTTCTCACGAAATTCAGGTTCACCAAGCACACTCACTAGCGCAAGCCCGCTCTTCTGCCACTTGGCCGAAGGCCTTGCCGATGTTGCGGTCAGCGCATGGTGCACAACCGCGATCCAATTCTCCCTTTGGTTTGCCGGCAATGCAGCCAGATCCGCATTGAGTCGGTCGCTCCAACTCTCGCCGGGCACGAGGAAGTAACTTGCACCGTCGGCGATCCAGCGCGTCAGCCGCTTCACGTCCTCCGGCATGGCACCCATGCACGGCCCCAGCACACGTGCAGACCGCCACAAAGACAGGACGTAGCGCTCCCCCTCCCTCAGATCCTCACCATCTGATGTTAGCTTGTCCACCAAACTGAACAGAGAAGTATCCGACGATTCCGACAGCTTGCCGCCGCGTGGCGACGCATAAGATGGCCTCATTGCAAGATAAAGAATGACGTCGAACAGCATCGATCGGTCCAGTACAACCGGATCTCTTCCAAGCCCGCGCACAATGCCATCCAAGCCGCTGTGCGCTTTCCAGTACGTTGGTTCGCTATAGTCAATCGCCGGTCCTAGCAGCGAAGCCATGTGGCGTTCCACCGCCGCGACCAGAAGTCGTCCCCGTGCAACGTCATCGCGTCCCAGTATTTCCTTGCCAACTTTGAACGTTTCTAAATCCGTGTTCCACTTCGCCGCCTGGATCTTCTCTTCCAGAAGGCTGGCCAGCTTCGCGTGCTCGTCTGCCAGAGGCGATTCACGCGACATCGCATAGCGATCCGGTCCGGTGGTGGTGACTGTGTCGATGGTGATGTCCGCCGACAGCATCCCCAACAGATGCTTCAGTGGAGACAAAACGTGCGGATCGCCAGCTGTTACGGGCGTAGGAGCCGGCTTCAGCGGCAGAGGCGCCCCACTCGCGGGCTCCTCTTGAGACGGTGAGGACAGCTGTTCGAGGCGTGTAGCAGTGCGCTTTGCATCGTTGTCGCCCGACTGTCGCAGCATAACGGCGAACTTGCGAATTGCCGTTGCCAACTCCTCATCCAACTCGTGCTGCGCAAGATAACGCTCGACCGTCTTTGACGAGTAGCCAATCGGTAGGCTGTAGGAGTAACCGGTGCGCACTAGTAGCGCGAGCAGTTTCAGCACATCGTCGCGTTTCATCGGCAGATTGCGCCTCAGTAACGCCCCCATAACTTCCTGGATACGCAGACGACTCCCCTGCGCGACAACCCATGCGGGTTCGCCTCCCAAATTCCAATTTCCTTGTTTAGGAGCGGCCTGGTCGCGAATCCGGAGCGCTTCAGCGTTCCAATGCTCTGCCTGCTCGATTGCCGCGAGTATTATCAGCCGACAAACTTCTGGCGAACTTGCCAGGATCGTCTGTCCGGTCGGAGTCTCTTTTAGTTCGACGCTTTGGTAATAGCGCTGGCCAGGACGAAGCGCCATGGATTCGCGCAACCACTCCGACAAGAGCCGATGTTCGGCGGCTAGAGGATGCGTATCAGCAATAAACAGGGGCCGTGCGTCGATCAACATCTCAGCCGCCAACCAGCGGCGTCAGCTTTACAAAGCTCACCGTCGTCGTTGGTCCCACCACGAACTCTTCATCGAGTTCTTCGGCCTGGCGATTATCGATGAGCACGAAGAAGGCGTTACCCGTAAAGCCTTCGAGCGCCAGCGCAAACTGTGCTTCCCAGTCGAGCGGCCGGTGCGCGCGAAGCTTGCTTCCGTTTAACGTGCGTTCGGCGTCTGTGGGCTGAACGAGCCCTTGGAAGATGAGCTTGTCCTGTTGCCGATTGAACTCGCGCACTTCGTGATGGACGCGTTCCCGAAGCAGTTCGCGTACCGTAATGCGCTCGCTCAGAAACTCGAGCGATATTTCGTACAGACTCTGGCCCGAAGCCGACTCGTCGCGGACACATACCTGCATGATAGAAACCTCGCAGAGATTCTAACAGCCAATCGCAGCGGGTCCGTTTCGACACGCGTCAGCTCACAATTCGTTCGGGATGATCGCAACGGGCATATTTGCGCAGTTCTGCGACGAGGATCAGGACACGTCCGCCGATTCTCCTGGTCGGCAAGCGTTTGGAGGCCACAAGGTAGTCAAGTCCACGCTGACTGATGGATAGAAGTTGCGCGGCCTCTTCACGGCTCACCAATATCTTATCCTCGGGCGCGATGGTCACCCGCTGGGGTGGCTTCCTACGGCCTGGTTCGAAGACAAGCCCATTCGATTCCTGTGTGGACGACTGCAATCTACCTCTGGTGAATTCAACAACATTCTTTCCTGCCATGGCCCGGTTCCCCTTTGATGTTCTGACTGCTCACTACTGAACCCGCCCGCGTTCGACCGCCTTCATCCATTGCTTGGCACTTCACAGGCTTAATCCAAACCCCATGCTGATCTCAGGCTCTTGTTGCAGAGCCGGCACACTCTTTGCCGGTATCTTCGGAATACTCTGCTCCGGCTTATAGGCACTCTGGTGCGAAACATCATGGCCTAATGCCTGTGGCAACTTTTCCCGGTTGTCCGTAAATATCTGCGCGTCGAATTGGCCACGCGAGATCGAGACGTACGCCATGCGACTGTTGAGGAGATCCTTTGCAGCAAGCTCCGTATCTACGTTGACCAAAACACGCTCCGCCGTCTGGCCTTGGCTGGAATAGCTGGTGACGGCGTACCCATGATCGACATGCGGATGTTGTTGCGGATTGAATTCGACTTTGCGCTCATCGTCCATCCGCAACAGCATCGTTCCATCTCGCCCGATGCCTTTGACGGTTCCTAAATCGCGATTGGCGATCTTCAAGTCATGGCTGGGCGCGGTGAACTGGATGCGATCGCCTACGGAAAACCTCTTCTCGTCCTCCCGGTAGACGGAGACTCCAACCTGACGACGTGGGTCATAGGTCGTCTGCTCCCCGTTTCCACGTACCACCGTCAAGGTGTTCGCCTTGGCATTGACAGCAAGGACACGGGCGTACTCGCCTTTCTCGATACCGGTCTCCTTCGATGAGCGCGAGTACCGCAAGATGTCATCGACCTTATACTGCTGGGCCCAACTGCGGTCCGCGCCGGTTAATTCTTGGCGCGGAACAAGCGTCCGCACGGAATACTCTTGCTTGCTCACAAGTCCACGCGATTGCAGCTCATCATGTATCCGTTGATTGATCTCACTGCGGGAACGGTTGTCGGGCGAAACAACCAATGTTCCGGCGGGAGATTTTGCATACTCTCGCGCAATGGCCCCGATACGTTCCTCGTGTCCCTCTACCTGATGCACACGGCCCTGCTGGTCAAGGCTTTCGACTGCGGCTCTAACCTGGCCACTCGCCAACTGCTCGACAACCTGTTTCAACTCTGGGTCGCGCTGCCGAACGATGTCATTCAGCGTCGCCGTCCGCATACCGGCTTCCTGTAGTTGCGCAAAAGGACGGCCCGCTTCAACGGCCTCATGTTGGCGGCTGTCTCCAACCAACAGCACACGATCGTTCCGATGGAGACGTTCGATGAATTCATGCATCTGGCGCGTGGAGGCAAGCGAGGACTCATCGAGTACATACAGGCGCTTCTCTCCGGTGTCGGGCTGCGTCCCTTTCGCAAGGTGACGCTGGAGAGTTGAGGTCTCCATGCCGGCCTCAGCAAGCTTGTGGGCTGCGCGCGATGTCGGCGCGAATCCTTCGATCTTGTACCCCTGCGCTTCGGCACCCTCACGGACGACGGCGAGGGTCGTCGTCTTGCCTGCCCCGGCGACACCATCCAAGCCCACGATCTTCTCGCGACTCAAGAATATCTCATCGACCGCTTGGCGTTGTGAACGGTTCAATTCAGGATGGCGATCTTCTGTCCAGATTCTCAGCTGTGGCGATACCAACATTGGATCGTCGTAGCCGCGCTGATTGCCGCGCTGCATGTGACCGACCATCTCCCGCTCCATGCGGATCATTTCAGAGGTCGTATACAGTGGAGCGGCTCGGCCATCTGACCGCGCGATAGCTCGGAATTCCCCTCTCGTCACCCGCTGTTCGAATTCCTGCCGAACTTGGCTGTAAGAGGCCTGTCCCATGCTCCGGTCGATCGCTGCTTGCAGGATTGCGCGTTCGTCCTGAACAGCGGAGCGTTCAAAGACATGATTGCGTGAATACGTCACTGACTGTTGCGCCGTCTTCTCCGGCTGCACTTCGTGGCGCGGCTCCCGTGCCATTGCAACGACACGATCCGCCTGATGGCCGAACCTCGCTGCAAGTTCACGGTGCTGCTTCAAGACTTCTTCCGGTGAATGAAGCTCTTTATTGTCGCGTGTGCGATGGGCAGCGACTTGTGCTGCGCCCGCACCCTCTCTACCGATCTCATGCAGGTGTTCTTTGATCTGCACACGGCGCGGGCTCGATGCCTCCAAATACTCCTGCGAATAACCCTTGATCTCAGGCTGCCCGTGTTTGCCACGTTCGATCTCATAGCCCAGGCCTTGCAGCCTCATTGCAAGTTCGGACCGGTACACAGTTGTCGCATACTGTTGCGACTGGAAGAGACTGCGCTCCTGCAATGCGCGTGTTTGTCCATTCTCCCGCTCGGTCACATTGAAGACCACAGCATGAGTATGGAGCTGCGGCGCGGCATAGCCATCCACTGGACGAGCCGTATCATGCTCGAAGGTAGCAGCGATGAACCTGCCCGTTGTCTCCGGCGCATGAACATTACCAATGCGAGCCTGTGTGTACCGCTCCAACTCCTGCACCGCCACGCGAACACTTTCGCGATGTGCCTCACGCACGCGATCATCGCCACCCACAAGGGCTGTCAGCGAAACAGACTTGGGCGCAGAGAACGTCGCATCCCACCCTGCACGGTGTTCTGAACTGGTGATCTGCTTGCCGTACTGATTCTCGTAGGTTCTGGCGGGCTGATGCTTTACGAGCTGCGCATCACTTGCGGGATGCCGACCTTCGCTCAAGCGAGCAAACTCCTCAGCCCCTACATTGCCACCTAAGCCCCACTCCTTCGCGAGTCTCCCTTGCCACTCGCTATGCCCTTGCTGATCGCGGCTCCAGTAGTTCTGTCGTTCGGACGTGAACTCGCGCGCGTGATACGTCCGGGCTTGTCCAGCAGACAGCGATTTAGAGATCGTCAACATATCTTGGCCCGCGAGACAGCAGATAGTTACTGTCTTGGTTCACATCGTAGCCGAGATTTGTGGATAAGTGGGTCGTTATTGCCGAAATATTTTCGGCTGATGATGGACAAAACACCTATGGCTATTGGTTATTTCTATCTTAAGCAAAGCTATTAGCGGAGTAATGGACGGGTGATTTGAATGGCAATTACTCGACTAACGCAACAGTTAGAGCCGACTCAATAGAGACTCTATACTCTGTTTGAGAACAGGCTCAATCAAGACATTCCACGTGAGTCCGAACTGGTCTATTCCATGCTCAAGATGGGGAGATTCAGCCTCTCAAATAGCTGCTCGTCAAGCTGCTCTTTGAGATGAGTTGAAGTAGGATCAACGTGAGGGCTATCGATGCTTCTCGAAGTTGAGCAAGAGATCCGAACTTGGTAAGTGATCTGATCTCCAAGACTCCGATACATCTGTAGTCGCTTCGTCAATCAATCCACTTCGATTCATCCCACGGTTCTGATTGCGAACGCGCATCATCCGATAGAGACGATCCGGGGAAGATAGTACGTCGCTGAGACGGTGGTTTTGGGGAGTGCGAAGGGGGTGGAGTAGCGAGTTGCGGTGCAGTAGAAACCTCGCCGCGAACTTGAGCCGATGTCGGTCGGTCACTCTCACAAAGCATTTCTGGATTTGGCAACTTCTTAAGACCGAATCTGCGACTGATTGCAGGCCCAAAACTCGGCCACTCAAGCTCTGTCTTCTGCTCACTAATCCAGTGGACAATTCTCAACCAAATTCGAGCAACAATCCCGTCTCGATTCTCGGGCCAATCCACTCCATAATTAGATGACCATTGGGGCTCCGTAACCGCGCGTCGAAGCTGTCTCCATTCGTACCCGATGTCTCCTCTCATCACGAATGTCAAATAGGTGACGATCAGCCAAGCCGCGACACCATAGAGTAGCGGTTCATTGACGAGTCGATGGAAACTTTCGCCGTCATAAAAATCTTCACGCAGGAGCTTTTCTACCTCGGTGGAATCCACGCTTTCGACTGCGGTTCTTTCTATGCCCGTCCATCCTTGTTCAAGAGCAAAAGACGAGAGTTGCAAAGGGAGTTCACTCTCGCCTCCCTCAGTGACATTGGGGGCGAACAGCCACTGTCTCTTACGCCCGGGAGCCGTCTCCATGAGCCATCGGATCTGAGTCTTGGCATCAGGCTGATTTGCGTGTTCGGAACTGTGCCAATATGCGATCAGATAATACCGTTGTAGTGGCGGAACTTCCCACCGCAACCAAGCCCAGAAGCCGAGTAATGGGAGGCATGGAAGGAGCGCCAGGATCAGCGCGATCCGCCAGGGAAAAGCAAACCAAATGCGGGAGAGTTTCATTACGGCTTGTCCGTGGTTTTGGGACTGTTCCGGCGACGCCTCTGCGCCATGTAATCCTGCGCCCTCTGCTCCTTAATGGAGTCCGAATAGGCTGACATCTTGCGTAGATCGTCGGTCGTTAGTGGACCTTCCGACGCTCTGGCGAACAGATTCAGCATGAGCGAGCGCATCCCCATGATCTCAGCCAGGAGGATCGGATCGGTTTGCTCCGCTGCACCAGCACTCGCACGGGCGTGCGCAAGTGCCGCCTCGCGTAGCCATTCCGCCACCTTCTTACCGGCGTCAGCGGCTGCTGCCTCAACCACGCCGAACTCAGTCTCGGTAAGGCGTGTTGCAATCGATCTTGCGCGGGCGGTCTCACCCGAGAGGGTAGACGCCGACGGCGCAGCAGTTTCTTGCGGCTTGTCGTTACCGGACGCCATTCGCTTTGCCACCTGGAACAGATAGTCCCTTGAAGCGCTTGGATGCTTCCACCGCACCACCGGTTTCTGCAAACGCCGTCGCTGATAAGAAATGTTGTCCACTCCAACGGCGTTTACAGTCGGAAACGTAAAAGTCCAAGCAATTGAAAGCAAACACGTTATCAATCGTGAACTTCGGGTAGCTTCGCAGTTCCCTATTGGGGATGACGTGTCAGCTTATACCCGCTGCAAAGCAGCGCAGGCCTTTTACCCAACGTGGTGCCCAGCCACTGTCTATCCACTAAGCTAAATTTGTGCTCCTTACAATTTCCACGACTCATCAGCCGGCAACAGATCTCGGCTATCTGCTCCACAAGAACCCAGCACGTCTCCAGACGGAAGAACTTTCGTTTGGAAAAGCCTACGTGTTCTACCCCGACGCTTCTTCTGACATCTGCACGGCGGCGCTGCTTGTCGAGATCGATCCGGTAGCGCTCGTACGGGGTCGGGGACCAGCCGGTGAAGGTGGTCAGCTGGAACAGTACGTTAATGATCGCCCTTACGCTGCGAACTCATTCCTCAGCGTCGCACTGGGGCGTATTTTCAGCACAGCAATGAGCGGACGGAGTAAGGATCGACAGGAGCTTGCAGAGACAGCGATTCCATTGATCGCCCACCTTACCGTCATCGCTGCTCGTGGCGGTGAGGATTTGGTCAAGCGTCTGTTCGAGCCGCTCGGATACTCCGTCGAAATGCAGGGATCGCAGCTCGACGACAAGTTTCCTGAATGGGGCGCATCCCCCTACGTCACCCTCACTCTTGCAGGTACCGTTCGGCTGCAAGATCTGCTCACACACCTCTATGTTCTGATCCCGGTCCTGGGCAACGAAAAGCACTACTGGGTAGCCAATGACGAGATCGAAAAGTTACTGAAGCGCGGCGAAGGATGGCTTGGTGTCCATCCAGAGAAGGACCTCATTGTCTCTCGATACCTGAAGCGTCAGCGGAGTCTTACGCGAGAAGCGTTGAGCCGTTTGCTGGCGGAGGAAGCGCCGAGTGACGAGGCAGATCAGACGCCTTCCGTCGAGCCGCCGGTTACGGAACGCGCACCTTCCCTGCATGACCAACGCCTGCAAACCGTGTTGTCGGTCATACGAGATACAGGTGCAAAGCGTGTGGTCGATCTCGGGTGTGGTGAGGGCAAGCTACTCAAGTTGTTCCTATCTGAGAAGCAGTTTGAGACCATCCTCGGAATGGATGTGTCATGGCGTTCATTAGAGACAGCGAAGGAACGCTTGCGATTGGACGAGCTGCCGGAACGGCAGCGTAACCGAATAGAACTGGTCCAAGGGTCGCTGACCTACCGAGACCAGCGGCTGAACGGGTTTGAAGCAGCCGCCATTGTGGAAGTCATAGAGCATTTGGATGCGTCGCGCCTGGCGACTTTCGAGCGCATCGTCTTCGAATTTGCTCGACCGACGTACGTCGTTTTGACCACTCCGAACGCAGAGTACAACACGATCTTTGAGACGCTTCCGGCAGGCGAATTCCGTCATGGCGACCACCGTTTCGAGTGGAAACGAACTGAGTTTGAAGGCTGGGCAAGTGGAGTAGCAGAGCGGTTCGGCTATGGAGTTCGCTTCGAACCTGTAGGGCCGGTCGATGTAGAAAAAGGTGCCCCAACACAGATGGCAGTCTTTACTCAGAAGGAGGTGGCGGCATGAAGATCAGCATTCCAGAATTGTCGCTTGTCCTCCTGGTTGGCCCTTCGGGCTCTGGCAAGTCTTCGTTCGCGCGTAAGCACTTCCTGCCCACCGAGGTTGTCTCCTCCGACTTCTGCCGCGCGCTTGTTTCCGATAATGAAAACGACCAGTCTGCGACCGGAGATGCTTTCGACCTGCTGCACGAGATCGTCCGCAAGCGCCTCGCTCGTGGCCGCCTGAGCGTAGTCGATGCGACCAACGTCCAGCCAGAGGCACGGAAGTCTCTGATCGCTCTGGCAAAAGAGTTTCATCTCTTTGCCGAGGCGATTGTCTTCGATCTCTCGGAGCGCGTGTGCCAGGACCGCAACGTGCTTCGTCCCGACCGGCAGTTCGGGCCGCACGTCATTCGCAACCAGTCGCAGCAACTCCGGCGTTCTCTGCGCGGATTGGAACGCGAAGGCATCCGCCACGTCTTCAAGCTCTCAAGCCCCGAGGAAGTGGACGCCGTAACCATCGAACGTCACCCACTCTGGAATAACAAGAAGGCCGAGCACGGCCCATTCGACGTCATTGGAGACGTTCATGGGTGCTTCGATGAGCTTATCGAGCTTATGGCCCAGCTCGGCTACACGGTGAATCAAACCGATGGGGCGTATTCGGTTTCGTCCTCCGGCGAGCGCAAGCTAGTCTTTGTGGGCGACCTTGTTGATCGCGGCCCAGGAACTGTTCAGGTACTTCGTCTCGTTTCAAGCATGGTGCAATCTGGACAAGCATTCTGTGTTCCGGGCAATCACGACATGAAGCTCGTCAGAGCATTGCGAGGCCGAGATGTGAAGCATACGCACGGTCTTGCGGAGACGATGGAACAACTCGGAAACGAGTCGAATGAGTTCCGCGTCGAGGTCGCCAAGTTCCTTGATGGCCTTGTCAGCCACTATGTCTTCGACGACGGAAAGCTGGTCGTTGCCCACGCTGGCCTGAAGGAGTCAATGCATGGTCGCGGATCAGGAGCAGTGCGCGAGTTTGCCCTCTTCGGCGAAACAACTGGAGAAACGGACGAGTTCGGCCTGCCTATTCGCTACAACTGGGCAGCGGACTATCGCGGGAAGGCTCTAGTGGTCTATGGACACACGCCCGTTCCCGAGCCGCTCTTTCTCAACAACACGGTCAATATTGATACCGGCTGTGTCTTCGGTGGCCGACTCACAGCGCTGCGCTATCCCGAGCGCGAGATCGTATCGGTCAAAGCGCATCAGACATACTACGAGCCTGCCTGTCCCTTCCTGCCCGAAACGACCGAGAGTCAGCGGCCCTTGCAGCACGCACAGGATGATGTACTCGACCTTGCCGATGTGGTCGGTAAACGTCTCATCGACACACGGCTGAAGCCGAAGATCACGATTCGGGAGGAGAATGCGATTGCGGCGCTTGAAGTCATGAGCCGGTTCGCAAGTGACCCCAAGTGGCTCATCTATCTTCCGCCGACGATGTCACCCACCGAGACAAGTAAGCACGAGAATCTGCTGGAACATCCGGACGAGGCATTCGCCTTCTACCGCAAGGAAGGGATCGCCACCGTTGTTTGCGAACAGAAACACATGGGATCTCGCGCTGTCGTTGTCCTCTGCAAAGACGAGACCGTATCTCAGAAACGCTTCGGCGTCGTCCAAGCGTCACTCGGAACGGTGTATACCCGCACCGGTCGCCGCTTCTTCACCGATGAAGCCTTGGAGCATCAGTTTCTCGCGCGCTTGCAATCAGCAGTCGAGAGGTCCGGGCTATGGAAAGAACTCGCGACGGATTGGCTCTGCCTGGATTGCGAGCTGATGCCGTGGTCTGCGAAGGCGCAGGAGTTGCTCCAGAAGCAGTATGCGCCTGTCGGCAATGCCGGCGTCCATGCATTGCGAGCTGAGAGTGAACTGATCACTAAGGCTTCACTGCACGTACCGGGCTTGGAATCGCTCTCTGTACAAACCGCTAAAAGACTCAGTGCTGTCGAGCATTACACCACGGCCTATCGGCAATACTGCTGGCCGGTCGGTTCGCTGGCCGATCTCAAACTTGCACCATTCCACATCCTGGCAAGTGAAGGCGCGGTCCATACCGACAAGCCGCACACTTGGCACATAGAGACAATTGCCAAGCTCTGCGGGGCGGATCCGGAGATATTGCTCGCTACCCCGTTCAAGATCGTCGATCTTCACGATGAGGCGGGCACTGCGGATGCAGTCGCCTGGTGGACGCAGATGACGGCTGAAGGCCGAGAAGGCATGGTCGTTAAACCGCTCAACTTCATCGCTGAAGGCCGACGCGGGATCACCCAGCCAGCCATAAAGTGCCGGGGTGCCGAATACCTTCGCATCATCTACGGCCCAGAGTATCTCCTGCCGGAGAACCTTGAACGCCTTCGTTCAAGGAACGTGGGAGCCAAGCGCTCCCTCGCCAGCCGGGAGTTTGCACTTGGCATCGAGGCGCTTGAGCGGTTCGTTCGCAAGGAGCCCTTGCGCCTCACTCATGAGTGCGTCTTCGGAGTTCTAGCACTGGAAAGTGAACCAATTGACCCGAGACTCTAAGATTTGCACTCCTTGAAGGAGATGCTTTACCTTCCGTCTTCATGACGTTGAGGCCAGCCGCGCGGCGGCTACTTGATCGTGTAGCGTGCCCCGCGCCCCTGCCCGACCTGACGCAGATATTGTTGCTCTGCCAGCTTCTTGACATGCACCTTAATGGTGTTGCGGTTCGCGCCGGTCGAGTCCTCAATTTCCTTGACGGTGACTTCGCCGCGCGTTTTCGCCAGCTCCAAAATCTGACGGGAAAGGGCGGCCAAAGATGAGCGAAGCGCCTGCTCCTCCTTCACCTTCGCGGCGAGATTATCTTTCTGCTTAGCCATCGTCTTCAGGAAGAAGACCACCCAAGCCTCCCAGTTCTGTTCTTCCTTGCGGATCGTTTGTTGAGTTCTCCGGAGGGCCAGGTAGTAGCTATCCTTATTCTGCTCAACCACGCCTTCCATAGAGCTGTAGGGGACGTAGCTGTACCCGGCGCGTAGCAATAGTAAGGTCGTAAGCGCACGCGATAGCCTGCCATTGCCGTCTTTGAACGGATGGATAGCGAGGAACACCACAATGAAGATCCCAATGAGGATCAGCGGGTGATGGCTCTCCTCTTCCACGGCGCGGTTGAACCAGTCGACAAGGTCCTTCATCCATCCCGGCGTTTCAAACGGGGTCGCCGTCTCGAAGACAACGCCCAGACTCTTGCCGTCAGGTCCGAACGCCTCCACGTGGTTTGTGACGGTCTTATACTGGCCGCGATGATCCTGATCCTTGGAACTGTACTTGAGGAGGACGCCGTGGAGCTGCTTGATGTGATTCTCGGTCGAAGCGATAGCCTCGTATCCCTCGAAAATCATGTCCATCGCATCGGCATAGCCCGCGACTTCTTCCTCATCGCGGCTTGCAAAGGATTTGGTATGCAGCCCGGAGAGTAGCTTCTCCACATCCGCATCGCTGAGCTTTGACCCCTCAATACGGGTGGACGACCCCACGCTCTCAATCGTGGCGATTCGCCGCAAGGTAGTCAGTTTTTCCGGGGCGAGGGTTTCAATGACGGTCCAGCGCCCCTTAAACTCGTCGATCTCGGCGATGAGCTTGAGGATCTCCGGGGTGATCGCAATGTTGGTGATGGGGTACATGGCTGATACCCATTTTCACCCATTTATAGCCATTTTGCACCCGATCATGGCAAATATCCGTTTTTACCCGTTTTCACCCAATCAGCGCGGGGCGTGAGGGTTCGCCTGTCGGCCTTTGCTGACTTCACCAGTTCGCTATAGCTCTCCGCCGTTGCCTGTTCCATGTGTCTTTGGACACATGAGAAGAAGACATTCTTCTCATGACAGCGCCTCACCCGGAGAGGAAGCGTCGGTCAAGGCCGCGCGATTTCGCGCGCCGCGTAGCGGGCGAAGCGCCTTGACGGACGCTGGAGCGGAGGGTACTGCGCCACGGGTGCGAGGGTTAGGGCTCCAGTTGACTGCTGAGTTAGTGAACCACTGAGCACTCTTATATGGCCGCGCTACTTGGCACTAAAGGCTCCGTTGGGAGCCAACAAAGACTTGTCGGTGTCTAATCGTCGTATGAAGCAAGTTTGGATTGCGATGTTGATGATTTGGGCACTGAAAGGCATCGTGTCCGGCCAGTCGACCACCAAATCTGTTCGAAAAATCGAGTTGCACTCCGGGTGGGGTGGGCTTGGAACACCGCAAAACTCTACGGTGATCATTCGCAGAGCGAACGGCCGATACCTGAGAAACGGAATGCCGATTGATGCGGCTCTGGTCGATGCCTTTATTTCAGCTCTCGACGCCCCCACCGTTGCAAAGCCCCAGATGGAGAATCTGGGGGTCACATCGATTTGGCTAAGAAACAATCTTCACCTGGCAGAAAAGGCTGTATCGGGCAGTTTTGCTGATGCGACGCCCACACAGAGATCCCTTTTCGAGTCCTCCTTCGTAAATCCAACGCTGATGGCGAAAGTGGTTTCCGATTTGTTCTCGTATTCGAGTTTCGACGACAACCCATATGCCAGCGGTGAAGTGACCTTCGACGATGGGTCCATGCTTACAGCGAAGACCCATTCCTACTACGTGTTCATGATCCCATGGACGATCTCGGATCGAGGGGACACGTTCAATGCGGCGATATCGCGAACATTTTCGGCTTTGCTACCTACGAAGACGACGAACAAGCAGCGTCTCGTTGCAGACGAATTCGTCTCAAAGCTCGGCGAAACGCTTTTGCAACGAATCGAACCAGAATGGAAAATGCGTGGAGTTGAAGACCGGGCCGGCAACGCACTTAAGTCACTTCGCACCGCCTACACCGTGAAGGCTGCGGATATCAATCCGTACCACGACGTTGCATTTGGACGCCGGTGGGATGAAAAAGGTCCCCATGAAACGAACTTGCAGGCCACACTGCACAAGCCAAGTTTCCCGCCAAACTTGAATGAGCACCTTGTGCTCCAATACGAGCAAGACAAGGTTCAGGGCCTCGATCAATTCCTAGCGTCTGGAGGCAAGTACGAGTCTCTTGTTCTCTCCGTTCCATGGCTCAAGGAATACTTGGGTCAGCATCCCTCCGAGACAGTGACCCTCGAACACGTTCACCAACTCTCCTTCAGCAACCACGCGTTAGAAAGTTTTGCGAGCGATATGAAGGCTAGGGGGCGCGAGGATCTCATTCCGACTGTGCAAGCTCAGCAGCCACAAATTGCGCTCCTCCACGTGGGCTTTGTCTATTGGCTGCTCTTTCCGGACAA
Organism: Granulicella sp. L56; assembly: GCF_009765835.1. Classification (NCBI taxonomy): domain Bacteria; kingdom Pseudomonadati; phylum Acidobacteriota; class Terriglobia; order Terriglobales; family Acidobacteriaceae; genus Granulicella; species Granulicella sp. L56. Next base: position 273,353 of record NZ_LMUS01000006.1, read on the forward strand.
GCATATGCTGCTATGGCGTTTTGAGGGGCCGCGCGGGTTTCTAAAGTGGAACCCTAGCGACTTTCCAGCCGGGAAATGTGGTGAGTATTATCGGGTCAACAATGGCGGTTGCTCTGGCAGGGAAATCTCACCAGACGGTGAGCTTCTCCCCGATCATGAGCCGAACGATGTGGCCTGCATGACCAGCTTCAGGAAGACACTAGATCCAAATCTTCCGAAAGCAGAGGCTCTATTTCCGGTAACCCAACATGACCATAGTGGCTTCATCGATAAGGACGGGCGAGTGCGCGTACCGCTGTGCTTCGATGCCGTTGGCGAATTCTCTGAAGGGATGGCGTCCTTTGAGCGTGACGGTGTTAAAGGATATCTCGATGAATCTGGGACCGTGGTCATTCAGCCTCGCTTTCCTTGGGCTGAAGCCTTCTCTGAAGGACTCGCTAAGGTCCAGGTGTCGGGGACGGTTCTCGGCTACGACGGCAAGTGGGGTTTCATCAACAGGAAAGGCGAAAATGTTATTGCGCCAGTGTATGGGTGGCAGACGGAGCAGGACGGTACAGAGCAGGCTTTCCATAACGGTCGCGCGAAGATCGAGGTGAACGGGAAGAGCGGATACATCGACAAGAACGGCACAATGGTCATTCCACCGCAATTCAGCCTAGCCTACCCTTTCAGCGAGGGTCTTGCGGCGGTGACCAAGGCAGAATCAATGGATACAGACTGGGGCTATGTGGATTCCACCGGAAAGTGGGTCATCCCGCCATCATTCGATTGGGCCACATCTTTCAATGAAGGTCTCGCAGCGGTAAATCGAAAGCATGACTGTGGTTTCATCGCTCCTTCCGGCAAACGGGTTATACATCCTCCCGTTGCGCCAGGCGAAAAGGATTGTGCGACAGTATGGGGTGACTTCAGCGAGCACTTAGCCCGCTGGAAGTTTGGCGACAAGTACGGATTCATTAACCAAGCTGGCGAGGTCGTCATCAAGCCTGCGTTCAGCTTTGTTCATTCGTTCTCCGAGGGACTGGCGGCAGTCCAGATTGCAGGCGGGTGGGGATACGTGGACAAGACTGCGCAACTCGTCATCGAGCCCAGAGATCTGACCCGGGCCGAGGATTTCCATCACGGCTTGGCCCTGGTTGTGACCCGGGACGGCAGATGGGGCTACATCAACAAAGCAGGCAAATACGTGTGGGGGCCGTCTCGCCAAGGCAGCGACTAGCGATATCTTGAGTGCGAGCCTTTTGGCGACATCGGCCTATGGCTCTTTACTCACACAGGATGCGACGCCCAGTATCCCATCATTTGAAGAGAACACAAGCACCCTACCTGCGGTCATAATCGCAATCCGGTCAGACTTCAATTTTGTCCAACTCCCCGGCTCACCGGGCAAGTGTGCCACTTCCGTTTGAGCCCACGTACCGTCGCCATTGGGGCTTACGCCAAGCACGTACCCGTAATTGAACCCCATATGCGCCAACCCAAAGACGACAATTGCGCCCGTACCGTCATAGTCCATTCCGCGCACGTTATCTCGATCCAACACCACTGGCACTCCCTCGCCTGGAATCCACGTCAGATCACCACCCCATTCGCCGTGGTCTGTACCTACGAGTTCCCCCCTGACATTGCCGTTCGATAGTCTCAGCGCGTGCGCATTCACATCTCTAATGGGCTGGATTCTGAACTTCTCCCGCTGCCACTGCCAGAGATTACTGGGACAGGCATCTCGCGTGCCATGAAATCCATCGGTGATCAAAGAGGTTGGATTGGTCTGCATCCCGCGGTCCATCGTTTTCCAAGGGGCGCGTTCAACCTGCCCCTTGGAGCGCAAAGCGGATGCCACATGTGCGGCATCGTCTTTCAGTTCAACGAGCCAGTAGGTGGATGCTAAATTCTCCAGCTTCCCCGCAGCATTCCTATCACCGAGCCAGCCAACTGCCCGAATTGCTGCATACACGACACGCCAGTCCTTCGAGTCGAGTGCTTGGCCGATCTTTCCAACTGCCGGACGGTAGTTGATGTACCCGAGTATCAAAATTCCATAGGCGCGCTCTGCCTGGTTATCAGAATCCAGAAACGGCATCAGCGCGTCTCCCGCCACACTCCCCGCCGGTCCAAACTCAGCTATCTCGCTGAGGCATTGAACCGATTCCAGAGCAAGGAAATCGAATTTTTGCGCGTGGGGCTGACACGCTTTGGCCAACGGCTCAATCACAATGGGATCACGGACTGCCGTCAGCGTAATGTCTGCTTGCTTCTTGATCTCCGGCTCATTGCTCTTGAGCAGGACATGGAGACCGATGCTGGACTGCTCTGCTACGGGGCCTAATGCGGCGATACCGCGCAGCGCAGCGATGCGTTTCGGCAGCGGTTCGCTCCGATCAAGGGCCAGCGCCGTCCAAGTAGCTGCATGCGCAATCGGAAGGGGTTCCATCTCGGCGATGACTTCGGCTGCGAGCCGATACTTCTCGTCGTTTTCGAGAAGCAGCGTAAGTTCTGCAAGTGCCCTCTCACCAAGTTTTGAGAGGGCGAAACCGGTCTGGTTCGTAACGTCGTCCCCATGGGACAGATCTTCGACAAGAGCGTGGATGGCAGTAGCTGAGCCTATTTGGCCGAGAGGGCTTGCCACCCAGCCGCCATGATCCATGATGAGAGCGGCCCGTAAGGCTGGAACATCATCAACCGTCCAAGTGCCCCAATCTGCCAATATTGCGCCAGCTACATTCCGCCAACCGGCGTGGCTTCCAACCGCACGTCTCAACAGCTCCTGCTTCGCAGGTTCTCCAAAACGCCGAAGATCACGGGCTAGGATGAGGCTGTTGCTGCCTTCACCATCATCTTGGGCGGGTACAACTTTATCCAAGAGTGTCAGGCAAGCCGACAGCGGGGCGCAGGTGTCCAAGCCTTTCGGAACCGGAATGGCACCTGCGGCTTTGGCAAAGAGAAGCACAACTATTGCAAGGTACGCCCTGCACATGGAGACAACCTCCTGAACCTAGATCTCCTGGACTGTCATTCCATTAGACACCGGACCGCTGTGAGCCGGTCAGCCGGCTCAGTCGTCGCGTTCCTCGTGGAGGTAAGCTGGACAGATGATTACGCTCGGACTCGGCAATATCTTCCCAAAGCGACGTGAGCCATCGCACAGTGGATTGCAGACGCTATCAGAGATGGTCGAACTGCTAGAGCCGTCCCCCCTGGTCTTACAGGCTCTCTCAGAAACGGTTGCATGGTGCCTACGCAGACCGCTGCAACAAGACCAGTTTCGTAGTCGTGAACTTGATCCTTCGGCCCTTCTCAGAGTCCCGCCGTTCGGTGAGTCAAACATAGGAGTCTGGCTCGAAAAAAAGCGTGAGAGCTACCAGTCAGCTATCAACGCGATCAACGCAAATCGCTCCGCCCTCGTTCGCGATAGGAATATAAAAGTCGCTGATTCAGCGGTGGCGAAATCAAAAGGCAGGTTGTTGCTCTACGAACCATTGGAAACTGTTACGGACGGTGCATCTGATGCCAGTTCGCGCGGCTTCTTTGACATCGAGGATGCTCCGCCCTGGGATACGTGGTTTCTGTATTCAGAAGGCTCAATCTTCAGTTGGGTTCCTGAGGCACTTGTCCAGGATGCGCAGGCAGGCATTGACGCAAATCCCGTCGATTGCATCCACTGGTGTGACCGGCCAAAGTTGTGAAAACTCCGGGATGTGCAGACCCCACGGATTTCTCGAAACGGTTTCTGGAAACGCCTGGGGGAGTTGCCGAAAAGAGGACTTCGCGGGAGTCTCCCCCCGAAGACCGGAGTTGTCGTGAATGATTGTGAGAAGCCTTGACACTGCTGCGTCCATTGGCTGCACAATCGAGGTAATGATTTCAATAACAGTCGAAGAAGTTCAAGCCCTTGTGAACTCGCAGTGCGCAGGGAACTTGATTGTAAAAAACGACCATCGCATCGGCTTAGAGCAGGCGATCGTGCCGCCTCACCGAACGTTGGTCGTTTGGCGCACGGTCGAAAATGGCAACTTGAGAGACACGGAATTGAGCGTGTGGGTGGTTGGGCAAGAAAATTCTTCCGACGGGTACAAGATCATCATGCGAGACGACGGCGAGCAATTTGGTCTTGCGTCGGTTGGTTTCCCGAACGACAAACACCTGATTTTGGACGGATGGTACGGCTCCCTATTGTCCGCGTTCCTAGCAATGTGACCAGGCTTTACCTCACTGAAACGTGCGCTTCACCCGAAAGCACGGATTAATGCTGAGATCGCGGATGCATGCATGCCCCACAGAGCTTTGCTTTAGGTGTTCTGAGAGGCTTTCCGCACTGTTCGCATGGCGGCCCATACAGGGATACCCGATGGTGCATAATGGCATTCTGGTGGCAATCCTTCATGCCCGTCAGCTCTTCATAGCGCTTCCGAACCGGACGAAATAGATCATTGATCGGTACGCCCTCCAGAGCGATACCCCACTTCTGGCGAAACTCTTTTGTGGCCTTTATGCCGCCGCTGTAGAGGGCTTGGACTGAGAGGAACTCGTCCTCATCAAGCATCGGCATTTCGCTCTTGCAGCGCCAGCACCACATGCGTTCCATGCCTGCCATCATCGAACCAACTGCCTTCAAAATGCAAGCGAACAGTAGCAAGCGCAAAACCTCAGTCCGATCTTGTTACCCATGAAACGGACAAGTTAACGGACCAGACCGTAGCGCCTTGAAAACGGCGTTTGCAGCAAGTGCTGAACCACTTTCACACCGACGCTCCTTCGAGCAGGCCCACGAAGAACAAAACCAGTAAAGCCGCCACGAGTGAAATGACGGCCCATCTTGAAGCGCCGCGTAATCCGGCGACGACTGTCGCAACTAAGCCGACCGGTGCCAAGAGAAAGAGTAGCCCAAGATCCAACGTCTCCGGGTCCTTCCAAGGCGGAAGCTCTGGTGAAGGCTTCAGTGTGTAGTAGAGGAAGACGTATGCACCGTAGACGGTAACTAGCCAAGCCACGCCCACCGACCACAGTGGAAGTGGACGGAGTCGACCTCGTCTGTAGCTCGTTATTGTTCGCGCGAGGGCGAATGTCGCGAAGAGGAAAGGACCGCAGGTAAGAAAGAGCGGAACGGCAAGCAATCGCATTATGGCTCAACTTTGTGCAATGTCAGAAGGCCAAGTCAGCTTACCAGTCTTTTAGATCGAACAGCTTTCGATCCCTGGTCCGGCGTCTACGTTTCGCGCAAGACGGCGTTTCATGCAAGTTCGACCAACTTGGATCAGCCAGCCGTAGTTGCTCAAGACGCGACTTTCAAGGAATGTCGATCAATACTGCAGTGCCTAGCCGGCTCTGGAATATGATCGACCGAAAGAACGCTGGAGGGGGACCGATGGACAGTCTCGCGTGGCTCCAAAATTGGTACGCAAAGCAATGTGATGGGGAGTGGGAGCACACCAACGGCATCCGGATCGATACATTGGATAATCCCGGCTGGAGCGTGAAGATCGATCTCAGCGACACCCGCTACAAGGGCCTCGAAAGCGCCATCATCGTCGATGATTACGTAAGCGATTCAGATTGGATCGTGTGCCGGATCGTTGATGGAAACTTTGACGGGTCCGGCGACCCTCAAAAGCTCCTGCCGATCGTACAGAAGTTTCGTGGTTGGATCGACAACTTTTGACTCTCGTGTGGGCGTAGTTTCCCAAAACCCGACTTTCCGGACGCCTGCCTGGCTATTGGCGGTGATCTCCTTAGAGGGGACAAGCTGATACGCTGACGTTCATGGATACGAAGACCATCTATGTCCCAATGCTGAACGAGGGAACGGACGTTTGGAAACCCGTCATCGCGCAGCCCTTGAGTCGCGCGACGTACCGCATCGAAAGCGGCCCGCTCGATCCAGACGACGAGAATTTGGCCTACGGAGCAGGCCAAGAAGTGACTGTCGAAGAGCACATCTTTCAGGACGGAAATCGCGGTCTTGTGGCTGTTGGTAGAGCGGCACACGCTCGATTAGACCTCACGCCGGAAGAGACCGACATTGTCCAGAACGCACTGAATGAGATTTGCAACGGGATAAACCTTGGAGATGAATTCGAGACGCGAATAGGTGCGACTGTCGGCGAGGCTCGCGCTCTGCTTGAGCGTGTTGCAGGGTTGAGACGGCAGTAACGTCGAGGCGGCGTTCCGTTAGGCTGGCACTGGCTTCGCGCACGCAAAACGGGAATGTCGGCAAGTTCGACCGCTCAAACGACCTGCGACGGCGTGATTGCCCAAAAGACGACTTTCGAGGAATGCCGCTAGGTCTGATATGTTCGCTTGTGTGCCCACGGGAGTTCTAGCGATGCTGACTGTAAATCGAGTGGGTCTGAGGCCACTGATGTTGCTACCGGCATTCTTTTGGGGTCTGTCGATCCCGGCCCAGCAATCCAGAGTTCAGCAAGGGCATGATGTTGTCTGGACGTGGTCTGCGCAATGTGGAACGAAGCAGCAACTCAGGGTTACAGTTCACCTCCAGAGCAAGCTTCTTTATGACGGACTCCTTCCCATCTGTCGTGGCAACCGTGATGCAGAGAATGGAAGGGCGGAATTCCATTTCTCTAGTGGTCAAGTTTTCGGCGGAGAATACCGGGCACGAGGGCGAGATTCTATCGAGGGTGACATCTGGCAGGCTGGAGGCGAGAAGGATGCTCTGATCTTGGGCGTCTCCTTGGCCACTAAAAAGCAGGTCATGCTGAACACTCTGCACATCGCCAGCCCGGACAAAGAAACGACCGCTGAGCTGGACAAGGGCCTCTACATCACAACTACTCCCGTGACCACTCGCTAGCCATAGATCGAAACTGCATAGACTGGTCATGCACTAAAAACGGCGTTGTGGGAAAGTTCAGTCCCCGGCGAGCCGGTCTGACGCTTTCTCAGCCTTGAACGATGACGTCTTGGTTTTTATCCCCATCCCGGCCCCGAGCAACATCAGGAGCAGTCCCCCGAACATCCCCTCAGCTTCGGCCTTCGCGAACTTGACATGCTGGATCTCGTAAAGGAACTTGCCTCCGATCAGAAACACCGCAGCGCCTACCCATAGCAGAAGCCGCGAGCAGCCTCGAATGACTTTCTTTGCCGATGATGCAATCGACCCGTTCATCAGACAAGCCTAGCATTTGGTTTCGCCCGAGAAACGGCGTTTCAGGAAACATCGGGACCGAGATTGCCGAAAAGAGGACTTTCAGGGAATGTGAGAGGATGCCGTCATGATCGCGCGTTGGAACGAGGAGAAGCCGAGACAGGGGAAAGACGGAGTGCGTTGGAGCTTTACCTACTGGCACTTGGTTTGGACTTCAGATCGGACGAAGAGCGCCCAACGACTCTTCTTTTGGAATCAGGATAAGAGCGAGCGCGGCGTCGTGATCCTTCCGCCAGGCAAAACGATGCATTATGCCCGAATCAGAAGCTTGATAGAGAAGCTGGTCGCAGATCAGCAACTGCGGAAGAAGTACAAAAGAGAGATTGAGTTCCCTCTGGAGCGACACTACCCCGAGTACGGTGCTTTCCCAGAAGAGCTTCCATGATAGGCCGCACCGCGGCCCCTTAAAACGGCTTTTGAGAAACGTGGTGCCGGTCATTGCCGGAAAGACGACTTTTCGTGCACCATGCTTTGGTTTCGGATAAACGGCGATCCGAAAGTCCAACAAGGATATTCGGGGACACACGTCGGCCGTAGAAGTAGACTGCTTCCAGAATGAAACGCACACTCGGCATTGCGCTTCTCGCTATCGCGGTCGCCTCGTCACTCGCTCACGCGCAAGACAGGGGTGGCAGCGAACGTCAACTGCACACTCGCCGAGGCCTCCCCCCGCAGCCTCCGGATGAGCAGCTCCTTCCGCTGAGCAGCGTGGTTCCGTTTGTGGTTCCTGACCCCAAGAAGTACCCGCAGAAGTATGCGGCCGTGTATATGCCTGTTTCGCTTGCGGTCGGAAGAGTCCGGACTCCGGAGTTTCGGGTTGCGAAAGGACAGTGGTACGACATCGTGCTTCAAGTCCAGGTGCCCCAAATGCCGAAGTCAGCTCGGCTAGCGTCGGCGCAGCGCCTGCGGTGTTTGACGGGAGCTACTACAGGTCTGCTCGATGAGCGGGACTGCGGAAAAAACGATCGAGTACTCCAAGCCGACTGGACGGTGTGGGAAGGTGGGCGCATTGTGTACTGGGGTTCCATTCCCGAAGAGGATGGTGGCACGTGGGGTGCCGATATGATCATCCAGATAGGAAGTTTCGGCTTGGAATCTGGCAAAACGTATGTCGTGCAGGTGCACTTTACCAAGGACGGGACGGCGCTCAGTACCGCCAATCCGCACCTGATCGTAATCCCACACCAAGATATGTACTGAGGCACCGCTGGATGTTCGTCAACCTCGCGTTGGCAGATTATCAGCGTGATTCCTCAAAAACGGCGTTTTGAGCAACTCCGGGCACGGTGCGGATGGTTCGACGGGCTGCTCTTGCCGCAAAGACGACTTTTCGGGGGTCAATGGAAAGTGATCGCACCGTTCAACAAAGGGACGTTCCCGCCAGCGCCTCAGCTTTCGCTAAAAGCTCCTTCAGTTTGTCTGCTCCGGCGGCAGTCAGCGGCAAGTCAATCATGCAAGCTTCGTCGCGAATTGAATCGAGTGCAGGAGATTTGATTGTGACACTTGTGAAGTCATCCCAATCCCAATCTCCGCCTGAACCTTCGAGGAAGTCACGAATGTAGCCTGCGACTTCCTCGGCAGACCTCTCCGTCGATTGTCCGATGTTGAAGAGTTTCAGTAGCACGATGACAGGTATAGCCAAAGGAAGGAGGGCGAATGCCTTCCAGCCCGTGATGTGCCCGTCGCTGCTCCGCTTGACCATATGATCTTCAGATTCTATCTGTCGCCCGTCATTCCCGAGAAAGGGCGTTTGCGGCAACTTCGACCGGTTTGGACGGTCCAGCCCGGCCTAGTAGGCGATAAGCAGACTCTACAGACGCTCTATCAACATTGAGGTGGGCCGGGGCATCCGCAACATGACTTTAGCTGCAACCGATGAGTAGGGATTGCGATCGGGCTGCGCGGACATGCTCAGCCTGGCGTGGAGCTGCGGGCGGGAGAGCAGCCACAAGAATTTCCTCAACAGCCACCAAAACAGCCACCCTGTCAAAACGAACAAAGCCACCTCTCGGGGTGGCCTCTGCAAATTACTCATTTGTATGGTGTTTATGGCTCCTGAGGTAGGACTCGAACCTACAACCCTTCGGTTAACAGCCGAATGCTCTGCCATTGAGCTACTCAGGAATATGAAGACGCGAAGACAAATCGCGTTGTGCTAAGACAGTTATAACAAATGCAAACGAGGGGGTCAAAGGCTTTGAAAAATGTTGTTGGTAAATGAGATTTCAAAACACATAAGCCATCGCTATCGCTATGCCATCCCCTATCGCTATAGGGATGAACCATTGTCCGAGATGCTTCGCTTCGCCACGATAAGAAGGGCCATTCAGACCGGGCATTGAACCTCGCAGAATGTGGCCTTCTTTTTATGGGTAAAGGAGGACAGCGATATTGTAGGCCGTGAAAGGTGTAGAAGTGTTTTCAGAGCAGGCTCCCACAACCGCCTGATGGTACTTGCCCGTGCTCAGCCGAGACTGGAGTTGAGCAGGTAGTTCAGCGATGCTGTGAGCGGTGTAGCGCATGATGTACCAGGGTTGATTGGAGCCAGCATAGCCAGTGGACATACTGCACGTCTCGCGGGCATCCTTCTCACTCATGACTTTGCCGTTGGCTATCTGCATACCGGATTTAGCGAGAAGACTGGCAACTGCTGATTCCTGTGCGTTAAAGCTGAGCGACTGAACAATATTGGCGAAATCCTCTACCGCATAGTATTCGTGATCGCGCACGATAACCGAGATACCCACGACGTCAACGCCAGGATCCAGGAGATTCTTTCTGTGCCCTTCCGAGTGCATCCAGAGATCATGAATCATGGCTGCGACCGGGGCTTCCGCTACGTTTTCAGAGATGAGGCTGAAGTGTGCTCCGGCGTTGGCTCCCCGTTCAGAGAGCTTCGGTTCTCCAGAAAATTGGTGCGAAATGTCGCGATGAGCCGCCATCTCACGAGCGTGCGCAAGAGCAGCCTCGGCAAGCGTAGGGTCAAGACGAAGCGGTTGCAGACCCCGCGCTACGCGATCCTGATTCGCAGCGGCGAGAAGGAACTGCTCAGCAACATTGGTCGGAGTGTTGAAGATCGACTGTGCGCGAAGAACTGGAGCGATTGCAAAAAACAGAGTTGCTGCAACCAGCATCCAGCTTGCTCTGCGTGATACACGGTGCTCTGGGGAGGGCTCCATGTAGCTGATTCTAGGTTTCAAAAGTAACTGAGGGCATAGCACTTTCGGGGTACTCTGCCTTGAGTTCCCTGCTACTGAACCTGCCGGCCGGCCTAGAAGATTTGGTTGCGGACGGCTTCCCAGGTAGTACGAATTCCCTGTTCGAGGCTGGTCGTGTGATGCCAGCCAAGGTCGTGGAGGCGGGTTACATCCATGAGCTTGCGCGGGGTGCCGTCGGGCTTTGTGGTATCGAAGACAAGCTGGCCATTGAAACCAAGGACTTTAGCTACGGTTTCGGCCAGTTCCCGAATGGTGACGTCTTCTCCGGTACCGATGTTGACCAGCGGCGGCGCGTCTTCGGTAAGCAAAGAGTCGTAGCGAGCGTCGTCAAGGTTCATCAGGAAGTGGCAGGCCTCGGCTAAATCATCTGAATAGAGCAGCTCGCGGCGAGGAGTTCCAGTTCCCCATACGGTAATCTCGCTGGCTTTGGACTTGATGGCTTCGGCAGTCTTCCGGATGAGAGCAGGCAAGACATGCGAGTTAGCCAGATCGAAGTTATCGTTGGAGCCGTAGAGATTAGTCGGCATGGCGGCTAAATACTTTGTTTTGTATTGCCTGTTGTAGCTCCAGCACATCTCGATCCCGGCAATCTTCGCCAGCGCGTAGGGTCGGTTGGTGGACTCGAGCGGACCGGCAAGCAGGCAGGACTCTGGCATGGGCTGCGGGGCGAATTTGGGATAGATGCAGGAGGATCCAAGAAAGAGTAGGCGGTCTACATTATTGATTCGGCTGGCTTCGATGATGTTGGTCTGAATGATGAGGTTGTCCCGGATAAAGTCAGCCGGATAATTATTGTTCGCCAAGATTCCGCCGACTTTAGCAGCGGCGAGAAAGACGTATTCGGGCTTTTCCTTGGCAAAAAAGTTATTGACTTCATCAGTCTTAAGCAGATCCAACTCAGATCGCGTGCGCGTGAGCAGGTTGGGATAACCCTGAGCAATGAGAGCGCGCTGGATGGCCGATCCTACAAGTCCACGGTGGCCAGCAATATAGATGCGGGAGTCTTTTTTCATATTTTTATTAGATGAATTGCGCGAGCTTATTGATAAGTTTCACGAAAGCATGTGACTTTTGCCATCCCTTAGAAGCAACGGCAAAAGTACCGACGACGGGGAGAGCTGCAAAAAATGGAATGCAGGAATCCTTTCCCTTCAACTGCGCATAGGGTCAGGACGACAACGGATAAGCAGACCACAGCGCTCCTGTTACGTTTCGCGGACGTTGTATGCGTCGAAGCCGTGTTTCCGAACCAGCGCGTCACGTTGGGCTGCTTTCAGGTCAGACTCGACCATCTCTTTGACTAGCTGATCAAAGCTGGTACTTGGGGTCCAGCCCAGCTCGCGTTGAGCCTTCGTCGGGTCGCCGAGCAGCGTTTCTACCTCGGTGGGACGGAAGTAGCGCGGGTCAACCGCTACGACTACATTACCCTTTGCATCGAGTGCCTTCTCGTCCACTCCGCTTCCCTGCCAAGTCAGATCGAGATCAAGAAGCTTGGCGCAGCGTTGGACGAACTCGCGGACGCTGTACTGCTGCCCGGTGGCAATGACGAAGTCCTGCGGTTTTTCCTGCTGAAGCATCAGCCACTGCATTTCGACATAATCGCGGGCGTGCCCCCAGTCTCGTTTCGAGTCGAGGTTGCCGAGAAAGAGCTGCGATTGCAGGCCAACCTTGATGCGGGAGAGTCCACGTGTGATCTTGCGAGTAACGAAGGTCTCACCCCGCAGTGGCGACTCATGATTAAAGAGAATGCCATTGCAGGCGAAGATGCCATATGCCTCGCGATAGTTGACGCAGATCCAATAGGCATACATCTTGGCCACCGCATAGGGCGAACGAGGATAGAAGGGCGTGGTCTCCTTCTGCGGAATCTCTTGAACGAGGCCGTACAACTCCGATGTACTGGCCTGATAAAACTTTGTCTTCTTTTCAAGGCCGAGGATACGGATAGCCTCGAGTAGACGTAGAGGGCCAAGCGCGTCGGCCTCGGCGGTGTACTCGGGTTGCTCAAAGGAAACTTGAACATGTGACTGTGCGCCGAGGTTGTAGATCTCGTCGGGCTGCACCTTCTGCACAATGTGGATCAGCGACGAGCTATCCGTGAGGTCGCCGTAGTGGAGGATGAAGTGGGGCGACGGATTATGCGGATCCTCGTAGATGTGATCGATACGCGCAGTATTGAAAAGGGAGGAACGGCGCTTGATGCCGTGAACTTCGTAGCCTTTGGCGAGGAGGAACTCGGCGAGGTAAGCTCCGTCCTGTCCGGTAACTCCTGTGATGAGGGCTTTCTTCAAAGCGAGATTTCTCCTTTTTGAAGCGGGGTGGGCATAATTGATTTTACTCGACGAAAGGTCAACCGCCGATTTTCAACAACGAGACCGCGCCAATAGACTTTGGTGGCCTGAAAATCGCTGTACGGCGAATCGAGCTATATATAGGTCGGTCGAACGATCATTGAGCCAGCCCGAAGTCGATAAAGGCACGTTGCGGATCGGTATGAAGCAGGGTCACGTTGACCGTATCCCCCACATCCAACCCCTGCTCGCCATGAATCACCTTGCCTTCGACCGGAGGATGGAAGACGCGCACATAGACGCCTTTGTTGCCTGCACCAGTAATGACGCCATGGAAAATCTTGCCGATGCTGTCGGACAACGCAACCGCCGCTACTCGTTTCTCCATCGCTCGTTCGACTTTACGGGCCGCCGCCTCCTGCACATTACATCGCTGCGCAATCGCCGCCAGTTCGTCGTCGGTGTACGGTGGAGGCTCCTTATCGAGCATCGCCTTCACCACTCGCTGCGTCACCAGATCAGCGAACCGTCGATTTGGAGCCGTCGAATGGGCATAATCTTCCGCCGCGAGACCGAAGTGTCCTAACGGCTCGGCCTCATCGCCTTTGGTCAGAACATATTCACCGGGCCCCATCAGCTTAATGATTGCAAGTGCCAGATCGGGATAGTGAATCGGATCGCTTGTTCGCTTCGCCTGCAAAAAAGTATTCAACGCACCGGAATCAGGCTGCAACGGCAGCTTCGTGCCATTCCGTTCTACCAGTTCCATAATGCGGTCCCACCGTTTAGGAGTCCGCACCACGCGGCGAATGCACGACCGATGTGCCTCGCGGAGCGTGCGCGCCATCGTTCCATTAGCCGCAATCATGAACTCTTCGATCAGGTCAGTGGCCCGGTTATGTTCAGCCGTCCTGATCTCGTGCACCTGCCCATCGACCACCACTGGGTCCGCCTCGATGCGATTGAACTCGAGCGCTCCCTGTCGCACCCGCTCCGCACGCAGCGCCACCGCCGCCTCATCCTGCAGCTTTAGCTGCACCTGCAACTCCGCCGACGCCCCAACCTTCTCATCGGGTGCCGCTTTTCCTTCAAGCCACGGTCCAACCTTACTGTACGCAAGCTGTGCCTTGTTCTTCACCGCAGCACGATAAATACTCGTCTGTCCAACTACACCTTGCTCATTGACGACAAACTCCACCACCATCGCTGCACGATCTTCACCTTCATTCAGTGAAGTAAGGTCAGTAGAAAGCTCGTTGGGTAACATGGGAAAGTTGCGCACTGCCGTGTAGACGGTCTGCGTCTGCTGCGCCGCGTGCTCGTCGATCGGCGTATTCTTGAACACCGAGGCTGAGACGTCTGCAACTCCCACTCTGACGCGAATACCACTGTCAACGCTGTCAGCAATGCGCTCGGCAACCTCAATCTGGTCGAGATCGCGCGAGGTGTCGTTGTCGATCGAAGACCAGTGCAGCGAACGCAGATCGTGTGTATCCGGGCCACGCTGCGCCGCATGGCCATCGGCACGAATCTCTTCGACCTGCTGCTCACTGCCTGTTGGAAAATCCGGTTGAAAACCCTCGCGGATCATCTCCGCCGACGCAGAAGCAGCAAGATCAAAGGTATGTGTGGACATGCAAGGGAAGGCTACCACGCTCGCCTTTCCCTTTGCTTAAGATCGTTCCAGCGCAGCGACAAATACGCCTGCCCAGCGCGACACCTGCTCCGCATACGCGCCCGTCACCGAGTCGCGGCTGCCTTCGAGCACGGCCATCTGCACAGAGAAGTTGCCCACCGTCGAGCTTTCGGCCGAGCCGCGAAACAATTCGAGACCAGTTGCCTGCTGCGTAAGGCGGTTAAGAAACTCGTTCTGGCTGGCACCTCCAACGATGAACAGCCGCTTCAGCTTCTTGCCGCTGTGCAGGGCCACGCGATCCAACACCTTCGCATAGCGCGCAGCCAGGCTATGGAAGATCAGGCTGGCAAACACGGGAGCGCCTTCGGGACTCTCATCCAACGGCTCGAAACCTTTGCGCACACGCTGCGCATTGATGCGCTGAGGCATTCGCCCCGCCAGCAGAAGCTCAGGATCGTCCACATCGAGAACACCGTGCGGCTTCGCGACTGCCTCGGCCGCGGCTACCAGTTCAGGCACACTCCACACCTTGCCGTCAGCAGCCCACTTGTCGATGCATTGTTTGATAAGCCACATACCGTTCACATTCTTGTGAAAGCAAATTCTGTCGCCCACGGCGCCAAGATTCGTAAAGTTCTCTTCAGCCGCATCCTTGCCGTTGCGTGGCTGCTCCACCAGCGTTCCTACCAGCGACCATGTGCCCGAACTGATATAGGCCCAATCGCTTCCCGTCGCAGGAATTCCGGCAATCGCAGACGCCGTGTCATGACACGCCGGTGCAATCAGTACGGTATCTCGGAACGCAGGCAGTTCCGTCAGCGGTCCGCTCAGTTTGCCGACCTCTGTTCCCGGAGGAACGATCTTAGGTGCGCTGGCAAGATCGAGTTGCGCTGCACTGAAGATCTCGCGGCACCACTGCCTGCGGTACAGCTCTACCATGCCGGTATGCGTGGCGTTCGTATGTTCGGCCACACGCGCCCCGCCCCAGCGAGCGAGGATGTACTCCGGCAAATTCAGCCACTGGCTCCCCTCAGGAAGCCCCTGCAACGTATCCGCGTGGAGCTGATAGAGCGTGTTGATCCGCAGCAGTTGAACACCAGTCAGCTCGCGCAACTTCTCTGGGCTGATCCTGCGATGCAGGGATCGCTCCGCCTTCAAGGTGCGCTCATCGCGATAACAGAAAGGGTCAGCCAGCGGCTTTCCTTCGGCATCGAGCCGGACGTAATCAACCGCCCATCCATCAACGGCAATCGAGCGCACGCCTTCGGTTGCGATCGCGGCACACTTGCGCAGGCCTTCGTCGAGACCGGCTTCGATCATCGCGAAGTCCCAGTGCAGACCGCCGTCGACTTCGCGCGGAGCGTTCGCAAACCGGTGCACCAGCGAGATCGCAGCAGCGCCGTCAAGCCATCTCAGCAGCGAGACCCGGCAGCTCTCCGCTCCCAGATCTACTGCAATCGATGCCCGTGTGTCGGCGGGGCGCAATGCCATGTCACCTGTCCAGTGGCGGGCACGCTTCATCGCAAATAGGCCTCGGTCAAGCCTCCATCAACGGGAATAAGATGGCCCGTTGTGCAGCGTGCCAGTGGCCCGGCGAGGAACATGATCGCCTGCGCGCAGTCCTTCGGGTCGATGGGCTGATGCGTCAGAGTGCGCGTGGCATAGAACTTCGCCAGCTCATTGCGCAGACCGTCATCCGTATCCTTCTCGTCAAACGGCAGCTTGTACTTTTTGAGCGACGCAATCACTCGGTCGCGCGGGAACATGGTCGAGCCCTTGACTACCGTGGCAGGCGAAATCCCATTCACCCGCACCTTCGGCGAGAGCGAGACTGCAAGCTCCCGGATCAAGTGGCTCAATGCCGCCTTGCTGACGTCGTATGCCTCACTGCCACGTTTAGCGACGACCGCATTGGCCGAGCTTGTCAGCACCACACTGGCATCGATTCCCTGCTCTGCAAACAGCTTCGCCGCCTCATCAGTCAACAAATAGTTCGCCGTAACGTTAACCTCGAGCGTCAGCGCCCACTGCGCATCTGTGATGATTCCATCAGGTGACGACGGGAACAACGCGGCAGTATTGATGAGGATATCAACACCGCCAAACTGCTTGACCGCCGCATCCAGCGCGGCTTTGATGGCTTTGCGGTCGCGAATGTCGATACTCACCCAGCTCACAGCTTCCTTGCCAGCGATCGCCTTCGTCTCTTCAGCAACTGCTTCAGCGCCCTTCACATCACGGTCGGCGATCACGACATGCGCACCACGCTCCGCGGCCAGCAAAGCGACCTCGCGGCCAATGCCGCTGCCGCCGCCAACGATGAGAGCCACGCGGCGGCTCAGTTCCTTCTCCGCGGGCTGACGGCGAATCTTCGCCTCTTCGAGCTTCCAGTACTCAATGCGGAAGGCCTCGCTCGGCGGCAGCGCAACGTAGTTCGAGTATGTGGTGAACTGGTCCGCCGAAGCCGCTGGACCCGCCTGCGGAACATCCTTGCAATCAACTCCCACACCCAGCGCTCCTGCGCCCTGCATCACGCCAATCGCGTTAATGTAGAACTCGCCGGTAATGCGCGACTCGGTCTTGTTCTTGCCGAAGCTGAACATGCCCACGCCCGGCACCAGCACTACCGTTGGGCTGGCATCACGCAGCGCGGGAGAATCCTTCAGCGCGTGCTTCTTGTAATACTCCGCATACTCCGCGCGATAGGTCTCGAGCGCCGTCTCCACTAGCTCTTTGAGTTCTGCAGGATCACCCGCCGGATTCCACTTGATGAACATCGGGCGAATCTTTGTACGAATAAAGTGGTCAGGGCAGCTCGTACCTAGGTGCGCCAGCTTCTCTGCCTGCGCCGAGTTCGCGAACTCCAGCACCTGCGACAGATCCGAGTAGCTTCCAATCCAGCGCTGCTTGCGCGAGACAACGCCACGCAGATGAGGCATGATCTGCAGTGCAATCTCTGCCCGATCTTCGCGGCTCTTCACCTGGCCACCACCGAAGTGCTTGTGTCCCGCCGTCGCAGCGTGTCGCTCGATAAACTGGCCAAGCTGGTCGATGATCGTAATCGTATTCAGATAGCTTTCGCGCTGCGTATTGCCCCACGTAAACAGACCGTGCCCACCGAGCACCACGCCGTCGCACCCAGGCGTGTCTTCGACGATCTTGCGCAGCATCATTCCAAGCTCAAACCCGGGGCGCTGCCATGGCAGCCATGCCAGCTTATGTCCAAACTCCTTGTTGAACTCGTCCACCTTGATCTTCCCGTTCGCCGAGGCCGCCAGCGCGATCCCCCAGTCCGGGTGCAGATGGTCCACATGCGGAAACGGCAGAAAGCCATGCAGCGGCGTATCGATCGAAGCCGCAACAGGATTGTTGCCGAACGTACACAGCGGATACATGTCCACCATCTCGTCTTCCAAATCGACGCCGCGATAGGCTTTTTCCAACGCGAGCAGTCTATCGAGATACAGCGTCGCAAATCCGGTCCGCTTAATGCTTCCCAGATCGCCGCCGCTGCCCTTCACCCAAAGGACCTGCTTCGTCTTGCCGTCCAACGAATCAATCTGCTCCAGCTTCGAGCTGGTATTGCCCCCACCAAAGTTAGTAATCCGCAAGTCCGATCCCAGCAGGTTCGATCGATAACGCAGGAGCTCCGGCCCATCCAGCTTCGCCGCTATTGCATTATCCCAACGATCTTCAAGAAACCGCAGACCATTCTTTGCCGCCATTGTATTGACCTCTTTATTAGATCTAAATCCTCACTATCATTTCACACAAAACACCAATACAGCAACTATTTCATATGTGAAAAATTCAAATAGAATTTTCGTTGGCCTGTCGTTGCTGAAAATAAAATCGGCGCTGCTTAGGGCCTCTTATTCCAGCATCTTCTGCGTCACCATCTTGTGTGCGACGTAGTTGTAGGGGGGCACCGTCTGGCCTCGCAGCAGTTGTAGCCCCAGGTGAACCAGGCTTGGCCCATACGAGCTCGCCTCATGCGACACCGAGCCAATCAAGGGCGACTTGTCCTTGCGCATCTCCGCAATCGCCTCGGCGATGCAATCCTGACCGACCACCACAACGTGCTTGTCCCGCTTCAACTCCCTCACCGCATCGACTGCGCCCAACGCGCTTGAATCTGTCGCGGCCGCAACCAGAATGTGCTTGTCCTTGGGATGCCGCTGCAAAAAGTCGGTAACCAGCTTCCTGCTGCGCTCCCTCATTCCCCGCGCATCCATCCGAACAAATAGCTCTACGGGTAGATCGGAGATCCCATTGCGAACACCCTCGAAGGCGCCCGTAATTCTGCTCTGCACCAGCGGGCCGGCCTCTGCCAGGTCCAGCCCCAGCACCCACTCCACCTTGCCCTCCCAGTTCGCTACCGCATGGGCCGCCAGCGTCTCCCCGGCCTCAATACCGACGCGGTAGTTGTCCACACCGAAATACGTCGCATGAGGATGAGGAATATCGATGGCGATCAGCGGAATATTTGCTCCGGCGATCTTATCGCCGATCATAGGAGCAACCTCCTGCTCCACCTGGAACTCGATCACCAGATCGACCTTGCTGCGCACGAACTCCTCTGCATTCTTCAATGCGGTGGCCGCGTCGTAACAATTGTCCAGAATCATCAGGTCCACTCCCACCGAGGCGGCCGCATCCTTCAGGCTCTCCGTTACCTCGTTTGAGAACGGCATGTCCGCGCTCTGCCCGGCAAACCCGAACCGCATCTTTTTAGGCCGAGTCACCTGCCGGTACAGCCCGTCGGGAGACTGCGATAGATATCCGCGATGCACAAACGTCTTTAGAATCCGGTAGACCGTCGTCTTCGAGATTCGCGTCTTGCGATGAATCGCCTCCAGCGTCATCGGCTGGTTCTCTTCCTGTAAAAGCTCAAGTATGTCCAGCGCTTTCGACAGCACAGGAATCAGATAAAGTCTCTTCGTCGTTTTGCGCACAGGCATACTCTCCCTCTGAGGAGCGATCACTCAGCCGCTCCATTATGCGACAAACAGACGAAGTTTCGTTAATGAAATCAACAGCCTGCAAGGAATCCTCATCGCAAAATAAACTCTCCTCTTGACAATCTAGTGGAGCAGCAATATACCTCTAGACAATCAAGAGGAGCGATTGATGACCGGCAAACCCAGCGACCTTATCCAGGGAACCCTCGAAATGCTGATTCTCAAAACGCTTGCGCTGGAGCCGATGCACGGCTACGGCGTTGCCCTTCGCATCGAGCAGATCAGCAACGGGGTCTTCCGCGTCAATCCTGGCTCACTCTTTCCTGCCCTCAGCCGACTCGAGCGCGCAGCCCGCATCAAGGCAGAGTGGCGTGCCACTGAGAACAACCGCCGCGCCAAGTATTACCTGCTCACCGACCAGGGCCGCAAAGCGCTCAAGGAAGAGACTCAGCAATGGAGTCGCCAACTAGCCGCCATCACCAGCATCCTCGGAGCCTGACGGAGCCATCATGCCAATCATGCGAAGTCTCATCAGTGGAATCCAGGCGCTCTTTCACAAAGAACAGAGAAGCCACGACATGGATGAAGAGCTCCAGGCTTTTCAGGAAGCCTCCATGCAGGAAAAGATTCGCCAAGGCATGAGCGATCGGCAAGCCCGACGCGCTGCCCGCGTTGAGATGGGCAGCACAGAGGCCGTGAAACACAGGGTCAGAGCCTCCGGATGGGAGTCCACCGTCGAAAGCATCTGGCAGGACATCCGCTTCAGCCTGCGGATGATGACCAAAAGCCCCGGCTTCACTGCCGTTGCCGTCCTGTCGCTTGCGCTTGGCATTGGGGGTAACACCGCCATCTTTACGCTCATCCATCAGGTTCTCCTCCGCGATCTCCCCGTGCAAAATCCTCAGCAACTCGTCAGCTTCGGTAATTCCGAGGGCGGAGGCGTCCTCGGCGGCATCGATCTCGGCAGCCATGGCATGTTTCCCTGGTACTTTGCCCGCCAACTCCAGGCGAACCCCGGCCCCTTCCAGGGCATCGCCGCTTACCTAAGTTTTTCTCAAAGAGTAAGCGTGCATATCTCTGCGACTAGCAAAGATACCTCCAACAACGCCGCTATCTTCGCTCCCGCTAATCTAGTCTCCGGTAACTATTTCAGCATCATCGGAGCGCAACCATTCCTCGGCCGCGCCATCACTCCGGCAGACGATGCAACTCCCGGCAGCGGTGCCGTCGTCGTCCTTAGTTACCACTTCTGGCAACAGTCTCTCTCCGGCGATCCCGCCGTTCTCGGCAAAACAATCACTATCAACAGCACTCCCTTCACCGTCATCGGCGTCATGCCGGAAGCCTTCCACGGGATCAAGCTTGATCTTGAGCCAACCGAGCTCTGGACACCGATCACGATGCAAACGGTAATCCAGCAAGGTCCCTCTCTACTAACTCCGCAAAATGGTGCCTACTTTCTGCATCTCTTCGGCCGCCTCAGCCCTGAAGCCGCAACAAACAAAGCCGCCCTTGCGCAAAGCCAGGCTTGGCTCGACCAGCAGATCCGCACCGGCATCCGCGCGAATGAAGGCGCCCCCATCTCGCCTGCGCGTCAACAGGAGATCAACCGTGCCACCGTTCCCCTCGTGTCTGCTGCCAACGGAGTCTCCTCCATCCGCAGCCAATATGGAGACTCGCTGCGAATTCTCATGGCTGTGGTGGGCTTAGTCCTTCTCATCGCCTGCGCCAACCTCGCCAACTTTCTTCTCGCCCGCGGCGCCTCTCGTCAGCGTGAAATCGCTACGCGCCTCGCGCTCGGCTCCAGCCACGCACGCATCATCCGGCAATGCCTCATCGAAACAGTGCTTCTCGCCCTCTCAGGCGGTCTTCTTGGATTGGGCATCGCCTTCGCCACCACTCGCGCTCTTATCGTCTTTTTCAGCCAGGGCAATCCCTACATCGCAATGAGCTCAAAACCGGATCTGACGGTTCTGCTCTTCACCCTCACAGTCTCTCTTGCGACTGGACTTCTTTTCGGGCTCGCTCCGGCCCTCAACGCCGCACGCACTGGCTCTACAACCACACTTAGCTCCAACACACGCACCGCGCAAAGCAGCGGAGGCAAAGCATCACGCTTCTGGCCCAAGACTCTCGTCACCGCCCAGGTTACGCTGTCGCTGCTTTTACTCGTCGGCGCTGGCCTCTTTCTTCGTACCCTTCGCAATCTGCAAAATCAGGACTACGGCTTCGAGCGCACCCACCTTCTTCTGGCAAGCTTCAACACTCAGCTTGCCGGCTACAAGCCCAGCCAAACTCCCGCTCTTTATCAGACCCTCCTTGAGCACCTCTCCGCTATTCCCGGTGTCCGCTCTGCGGCTCTCTCCGCCACACCGCCAATCAGCAGCGGAGCATGGAGTTCGACCATCGAACTCTCCGGATACACTCCGGCACCAAAAGAAGATATGGGTTCTATCCTTAACCGCGTCTCAGGCCGCTACTTCGAAACCGCAAACATTCCCATCATCGCCGGACGCCCAATCACTCCGACCGACTCTGCCAGCAGCCTCAAAGTCGCTGTCATTAATCAGGCGATTGCCAACCATTTCTTCCCCAAAGGGAACGCTATTGGCCGCTCACTCACCATCGACATCGACACAGTCAAAGGACCCTGGCGCATCGTAGGCATCGCCCGCGATACCAAAGTTCGCGGTCCCAGAAACACAGATCCTACGAGGATGACCTACATCCCCTTAGCTCAAATCGAACCCTTCGTACCCGCTCCAGTCGCTTCCTCCGCAGCTTCATCTGTCAGATCCGGCGGCCCCACACCAACCCCTCCCGAAGAGAATCAAGATCGTTTCGCCGGTACCATCCTCGTCCGCACTACGGGCGATCCGGCCAAAACCATCGCGAATCTCCGCGCCGCCGTAACAGCAACCGACCCCAACCTCGCGCTGTTCAACATCACCACCATTCACGATCAGGTCTCCACCTTCATGACTGACGATGAACTCATCTCTTCGCTCACCGCTATCTTCTCGCTACTCGCTCTGGTGCTTGCCAGTATCGGCCTCTACGGCGTGATGAGCTACAACGTCGTTCGCCGCACCAACGAGATCGGCATCCGCATCGCGCTCGGCTCGCAGCTCGGCGGCGTGCTCTGGATGATCATGAAAGAGTCGCTTCTCCTGCTCGCCATAGGAATCGCCATCGGGGTCCCCGTCACACTTGCCGCTGGCCGTACCATTCAATCGCAGCTCTTCGGCCTGAACGCCACTGACCCGCAGACTATCCTCGCAGCCATTCTGACAATCTCTGCAGTAACACTCATCGCAGCGTGGCTCCCAGCCCATCGCGCAACCAAGGTTAACCCCGTCGTGGCCCTGCGCTACGAGTAGGCAAAGAAAATGCGCCGCCCCCCGAACGATAGGGCGGCGCAATCTTCAGATAAAAACTCAGTGCCCGTTACGCGTAGCTGGAGACGCTGCGCGCATTCTTGCTGCCACGCTCGCGCGTCACCTTCTCCACATAGCCGCTCTCGGCCAGCGCCTTCAAAGGATCGGCAGGCAGACCACGTGTAACCCGCCACTCTCGAACCATGGGACGTACATCCTGCCAGAACGCCGTGCGGAAGCACTCTTCCGCTTCCACCAGACGACACGAATCCTGCAGCTCTGCCAGCTTCTCCTGATCGATCAGCGAAGCCTTCGCATAAAGCTCCTGCGCCGTAAGCACCGACTGCACCATCGCTTCGATCTTGCCCTTCAGGTTGTGGCTCTGGTCGATCATGAAGGATATCTCCGCACGCTCCGCCGGGCTGGCGCTCACAATCTCATGGAAGATGCGGAACAACTGGTAAGGATCGATCGAGCCCAGCGTCAGGTCGTCATCGGCATACTTGCGGTCATTGAAGTGGAACCCGCCAAGCTGCCCCAGTTGCAGCAACCACGCCACAATCTGCTCGATGTTCGTGCCCTGATAGTGGTGGCCCGTATCCACCAGCACTTTGGCCTGCGGTCCCGCATCGCGCGCCAGTTCCAGAGCCATGCCCCAGTCCGCGATGTCCGTATGATAGAAAGCAGGCTCAAACGGCTTGTACTCCACCAGCATTCGCTGGTCAGGGCCGAGCGCCGCGTGAGTCTTACCCAATACCTCTTGCATCCACTCGATGCGCCGCCGTACGCTCTGCGTCCCCGGATAATTCGAGCCGTCCGCAATCCACAACGAGACGTCCTTCGAGCCCAGCACCTTGCCGATCTCCACCGAATCGAGCAAATGCTGCAGCGCAATTCCACGAATCTCCGCACTAGGATTCGCAATCGATCCGAACTTGTATTCGGCATCTTGGAAAAGGTTTGGATTGATGCCACCCGACTTCACGCCATACTTCTTTTCCAGCGCCTGAATCGCCGGAACATCAGCCTTCCCGCCCGGCAGGTCCCACAGCACATGCAGCGCAACCGTCGGGCTTGCTCCCGTCAGCGCATTCACTTGCGAGGCATCGGCAAACTTCTCTTCCGTCGTCGTGGCCGCTCCACCCTGCACAAACTTTCCAAACCGTGTGCCGGTATTGGCGAACCCCCATGAAGGCACTTCGATCCGAAAGCTATCCAGAGCGCTACAAATTTTCTCTGCGTCACGTCCTGCCGTCCCTGCACCGTTCGTCGTCATTGCAAATTCCCCTCAATCCAGCAGTTTCTAAAGATAGAAATATACTCCCTATTGAAACACACAAAGATTGAACCATCCCCGCACCATTTGTCAAAAAGATTTTCAAATCTTTGTATCTCGTTAAAAAGTGCATAGCCTATGGAAAGATCGATATGGGCAACCACCGCGAACTGGTACGACATCCCCGCTCGAACAGAATGACGATATGGCCATCTCATCCTGAGCGTAGCCGAAGGAGGTTCTCCCCTTAGTGCTCATTTGGTCTTGCCGTTCGTTGTCTCTCAAACGGTACCCTCACCCTCCTGAGATCTACCTGTGGACGGACCTCTTATACGATCAGGATCACATCCAGATGCCTCGGTCCATGCACGCCCTTAATCCGAGTCATCTCAATATCTGCCGTAGCCGAAGGCCCCGAAAAAAAAGTCGTCGTCAACTTCGCTGTCTCGTGTAGACGGTCCATCGCCTGTGGTATCGTTTCGACCACATCGGCGGCATTCACAATGCAGAGGTGATAATCCGGCACCAACGTCACCGCGCGCCGTCCCTGCCCCGGCACATTCTGCAGGATCACTGTCCCGGTTACGGCAATCGCGACGGTCGAGCCAGTCATCACCCCATCGAAAGCATCCAGCGCCGTCGAGCTCATGCCGTCGTCCCTCACAAACTCAAAGCCCGCAGGAAGCCACTCTGCTGCAAGCCCAGCCGGAACCACCAACCGCCGCTTCCCTCGCGCTGCAAGCATCTTCGCGACAGCATCGGCCACGTCGCAATACCCCACGCGGACCACATGCGCGTCATAGTCCCGTAACCGGTCTTCAAGCAGTTCCAACAGCGACTTCGGCTCCAACACTGCGCTGCGTCGATACTCTCGCGCCACACGGCTCCACGCAGTTCCTGCAGTCTCGGTATCCGAAGTCCCACCTTTAGCCACACGAATACGCCGCAAAACCTCAGCCCGCGCCGTACCGGAGTTAGTAGCAACCATCATCTCAGTTCCCATTCGTCCTCCGCTTCTCCCACCAATCGCGGAAGGTCTCTTCCGGCATCTCCTGCAGGTCCCTTACCTGCGTCCAGCCGCCCAGCATCCCTGGCAGCCAGCCTATCCAGCCCACACCTCGCCCGTCCTTGCGCACCAGCGGAGTCTCCGCAATGCGCCCCAGCCGCTGCGCCGCCCGAAAACGTCGCTCGCTCTTGAAGATCATCGCCATGGCCTTCATGGCCCCAG
This sequence comes from Granulicella sp. L56, assembly GCF_009765835.1. Classification (NCBI taxonomy): domain Bacteria; kingdom Pseudomonadati; phylum Acidobacteriota; class Terriglobia; order Terriglobales; family Acidobacteriaceae; genus Granulicella; species Granulicella sp. L56. Next base: position 298,502 of record NZ_LMUS01000006.1, read on the forward strand.
CTTCGACATCGAACAAGCCCGCAATCCCCGCCGTATTCTGCTTCACCACCTTGTTCCGCAGATGAATCAGCACCTCGGGAATATTGATCTTCACCGGACACACTTCGTAGCAGGCCCCGCACAGCGACGATGCAAACGGAAGGCTCTGCGCATAGTGCATCTCCTGCAACTGCGGCGTCAGAATCGCGCCAATCGGTCCGGCATACACGCTCCCGTAAGCCTGTCCGCCCGTCTGCCGATAGACAGGGCAGGCATTCTGGCAAGCTCCGCAGCGAATGCAGTTCAGCGTCTGCCGGCCTTCCTTGTCCGCCAGAATCTCCGTCCGCGCATTGTCCATCAGCACTACATGAAATGCGCGCGGCCCATCGCCTTCCTTCACTCCGGTCCAGATCGAGTTGTACGGATTCATCCGCTCGCCGGTGGCCGAGCGTGGCAATAACTGCAACACCACCTCAAGGTCCTGAAACCGCGGTAGCACTTTATCGATTCCCACAATCGTAATCAGCGTCTCCGGCAGCGTCAGGCACATGCGTCCATTGCCCTCGCTTTCGACGATGCAAACCCCTCCTGTCTCCGCGATCAGGAAATTAGCGCCGCTCACTCCCGTCTTCACCCGCAAAAATTTCTCTCGCAAAAACATACGAGCGGCATCGGCCAAATCCTGCGGGGTCTCACCCAACTCCGGCAGATTCATTTTCCTCTGAAAGATCTCGCGAATCTGCTGCCGGTTCTTATGCAGCGCCGGAACCACAATATGCGAAGGCTGGTCTTCCCCTAGCTGAATAATCAACTCAGCCAGGTCGGTCTCATAGGCGTGAATCCCCGCCGCCGCCAGCGCATCATTCAGATGAATCTCTTCCGTAGTCATCGACTTGATCTTGATGACCTCATCCGAGCCGCTCGCCTTCACCAGCGCAGTAACAATTCTCTTCGCCTCTTCCGCATCGCGAGCCCAGTGCACGACACCACCCGCTCGCGTGCAGTTCTCCTCAAACTGCTCCAGGTAGAAATCCAGATGCTCCATAGTGTGCTGGCGAATCTGCCTGCCTGCCTCGCGCAACTGCTGCCAATCCGGCATCTCGCCCACGACGCGCGCTCGCTTGGACTGAATCACGTCTGTGGCATGGCGAACGTTCTTCCGCATCTGCGTGTCACCCAGCGCAGCCTTCGCTGCCATCGGGAATACAGGCGACGTCTTCGGATCTAACGCAACTCCGCTCACCGTGTCACCCCTTCATCCCCGGCCAATATCTCCGCCAGATGCACCGTCTTCACTCCGGTCCGCTGTCGATGCAGCGCTCCCTGAATATGCATCAGGCAGCTATTATCGCAAGCCGTACAAGCTTCCGCGCCCGTATTCAACACCGCCGTCGTCTTCTCCGAAAGCATCGCGCTCGAAACATCCGCATTCTTTATGGCAAACGTTCCGCCAAAGCCGCAGCACTGTTCCAGTCCTTCCAGCGGAACCAGATCGATTCCCCGCACCGCCTTCAGCAGAC